>NZ_JASONH010000001.1:0-382815 GCF_030217145.1 Winkia sp. UMB3158
CTGCGCCATTAGCTCAATTGGCAGAGCAGCTGACTCTTAATCAGCGGGTTGGGGGTTCGATTCCCTCATGGCGCACTGGACCTTGGGTTCTCACGACCAGAGGTCCTCCCTGCGCCATTAGCTCAATTGGCAGAGCAGCTGACTCTTAATCAGCGGGTTGGGGGTTCGATTCCCTCATGGCGCACTCTCTCCCAGCCGCGGGCTGGGATATTTTTTTATCTAGACTGGATTTCGCCTGTGCCCTCTTCAAAAGACAAGATAGCCGCCCTCCTTTCTAAGAGTCCGCGCGAGGACGAACTTGCCCAGGAGGTATTGCGACTAGTCCGGTCCCTAGTAAACACTCCCCTACGCCTGACAGAGCTAGTTGGGCCGTGTTGCACAACTCCCGAACTAGTTGCGTGGCTAGGTATTTCTAGACAGGGAATACATAAAGCGGCAACGGAAAACCGGCTTGTAGCAGTGCAACTGGGACGCACCTGGTATTACCCGACTTGGCAGATGCGTCCAGATCGCGCCCTCGACAAAAACATAGGTAAAATCCACGCGCTACTGCGGCAAAAGATGGGTCCAGTGGAAGCGGCCTGCTGGTGGGCATCCGGCGAGACTCCTCCGAAGCAGGCTATATTCAGCGGCGATACTCACAAGTTGATGGCTCAGGCTCGCAAGGCTAGCAGCCACGGCGAGCCTGAAGTGATGCCTTAGAGGGCGAGTTCCTTCCGAAGCCGGCTAACGTGGCCTTTGGCGCGCACGTTATACATGGCAACTTTTACCAGTCCGTCCTTGCCCACCACGATGGTAGAACGGATCACTCCCTGAACCACCTTGCCGTAGTTCTTCTTCTCGCCGAAGGCTCCGTACGCCTTCATGACTTCCTTATCTTCATCAGATGCAAGCGGGAAAGACAAAGAATACTTTTGCGCAAACTTCTCTAGCGCTCCCATCTTGTCGGGACTAATTCCGACCACCGCGTACCCAGCGCCTTGCAGAGAGGCTAAGGAGTCACGAAAGTCGCAGGCTTCAGTGGTACAACCGGGGGTCGAAGCTCGCGGGTAAAAATATACGATTGCCCCGCTTTCGGTCTTCTTCAGTTCATCTGCCAGAACAAACTGGCCTCCTCCGCATAACGGGATAGAGAAGTCGGGGGCTTTCTGTCCTATTTCCAGTCGCATGCTGCTCCTTCCAACGCTGTTACAGAGTAAGAGTACTTCCCCACAGGGAGCTACCCAATTTCGAAAGTGGGGCAAGACGAGTGACATCTGCCAAGCCATCTGCCCCAAGCACATCTTTCGCCACATGTATGCGGGTCACCTGCCCGAAAGTTAGTATCGCCCCACCAACCTGATGGGTGTCCACTAGTCTGCATTCAAAAGCAGCTTTAGTGCCTGCCAGCATAGGTGCATCCACGTCCTGGGCAGGGATAACTTCTAGGGCCAATTCGGTTGCCTCCGAAACGTCGCGCCTAAATTCCCTCGAGCTAGCCGCAACCAGTTCTTTGTCGCCTACCCCGGCAAAATTCACAACGAAAGCACCGCGTTCACAGGCATTATGGTAGCTGTCCTTGGGCTTTCTAGAAGAGAATTGCACAATCAGCGGTTCCGTACTAGCAGCAGTAAATAACGCGTACGGCGCGACGTTGGCTTCTCCCTTGGAATTATAGGTAGAAATCCAGGCGATTGGCCTGGGTACCACCAGGGACATGGAAAGCCGATAAAAATCTTTGGGATCGGACATATCTGCCACAAACGTTGTTAGGTTCATCGAGCGCCTTTCTACTGCCTTTTAGTCTAGTTAGCGCTAGCGCAAAACAGAAAAGCACGAAGAAGGTATATAAAAAACTGGCCGCAGCGTTTGCTGCCGGCCAGCGATTCACATTTATAACCAGTTGTCAGTACTGGTGAGAACTATTTTGTGGTGCGCGCGGGGGGACTTGAACCCCCACGTCGTAAGACACTGGAACCTAAATCCAGCGCGTCTGCCAATTCCGCCACGCGCGCGAGACTCAATAACCATACCAGCGCCAGTGGCCTATCTCCAAAGCCAAAATAATGGTTATCGCCACATTCTTCAGGCGACCTGCTGTGCCACCCTGGAAGCCTTCATGATGGTCGCCTCAGCCACCACCTGCGAGCCGCGGTACACCACCAACGACTGTCCTGGTGCAACTGCTCGCACAGGCTTTAGTAGCTCCGCTACGAATCCTGCCTCAGTACGCACGATCGTCGCTTCTATCTGCCGCCCATGTGCTCGGAATTGGATTCGCGCGCCCTCTCCGTAAATATCGGACGCCATTGGAACCATGTCCGCGCACTCAATCCGATCAACCGACAAGAGTTCAGCAGCTCCCACCACTACCTGATTGGACTGTGGGCGCGTCTCCAGCACATATCGAGGGCGGCCATCCGGAGCGGGAACAGTAAGTCCTAGCCCTTTCCGCTGCCCGACCGTGTACCCAAAATATCCCTTGTGGCTGCCTAGCACGTTGCCATCGACGTCCACGATCTGGCCCTCTTTCTCGCCAAGTTTAGAAGCAAGAAAGTTTCGCGTGTTTCCGTCGGGGATGAAGCAGATGTCGTATGAGTCCGGCTTGTTAGCCATGATCAGTCCGCGCTCTTCCGCTTCGGCACGAACCAGTGCCTTAGACGGAACCTCTCCCAGCGGGAAAAGTACGTGCGAGAGCGCCTCCCTGCCCATTACCGCGAGCACGTAAGACTGGTCCTTCTCCTCGCAAATAGCCCGATGTAGTTCAGGGCCGTTTTCGCCCTGAACTAGTCGGGCATAATGGCCTGTACAGACAGCATCAAAGCCGAGGGCGATCCCCCTCTCTAGCAGCTCGCGAAACTTCACGAATTCGTTGCATCGCACGCACGGGTTCGGAGTTCGGCCGGCCTGATACTCCGCGACAAAGTCGGAAACTACTGTATCCTCGAAATCTTCTGCCAAATCCCAAATGTAAAAAGGAATGCCCAACTTGGCGGCAGCCCTGCGGGCATCATCCGCATCTTCGATAGTGCAACAGCCACGCGAACCACACCGAGTAGCCTGACTGGAACCGGAGAGCGCCATGTGTACCGCAGTTACTTCGTGCCCGGCCTCTACGGCGCGCGCACATGCAACCGCCGAATCGACTCCGCCCGATAGTGCAGCGAGTACCTTCATTTACGCCCTTCCAGTCTGCGCGCTATCTGCACCGCCTGCGGTAGGCAAGCACAAAACGCTTCTATGTCCTCTTCAGTGGTATGCCAGCCCATTGACACCCTCAGAGAGGACGCCGCTTGAGCTTCGGTTCTGCCCATGGCTAGGAGCACCGACGATGGCCTGGCTACCCCAGCTTTGCATGCAGAACCAGCGCTGACGCATATTTTGCTCTGGTCAAACCCGAAGAGCAAGCCCTCTGAGGTGCATCCCTCACATGTGAAGTTGATTATTTCGGAAACGCCCTCTGCAGTAACCTCTACGCCATCAATTTGGGCAGCTGCTTGCAGAATCTGTTCACGAAACTTCCTGGCTCGCAGTTCTTCTTCGTGCTGGCACGCCAACGTGGTAGTAATGGCTTCGGCAAAGCCAACCGCCCCCAGCACATTTTGCGTGCCGGAGCGAAGGTCGCGTTCCTGCCCCCCGCCTTTGCGATCTGTGCGCAAGGACTGGCCTTTGCGTAAGAGTAGCGCCCCGATACCCGCGGGGCCCCCTAGCTTATGAGAAGCCACCGAAAGAGCGGTAAGACCGGATTTTGCAAAATCAAAATCGATTCTGCCTACTGCTTGGATAGCGTCAGTATGCACGAGGGCGGGGCGCGGCAACGAATTGGCGATTTCAACCAGTTTCGCGATTGGCTGGATTGCCCCGTTTTCGTTGTTTACAGCCATCACCGAAATCAGTGAGGGGCGTTCCCTCTCAATTACCTCTCGGCTCGCTTCGAGGTCTAGCACTCCGTCGGACCCCACAGGCAGGTGAAGTAAGCCAATTCCTTCGCGCTGTGCTATGTCGGCAGCGTTCTTTGCCACCGCCTCGTGCTCGACCGCGCTAATTGCCAAGGGACCAGAGCCGACCAGGCCGCGGACCGCGAGCGCGTCAGCTTCCGTTCCTCCACCTGTGAAGATGACTTCTGCGGGGGCTGCGCCCAGTGCTCGGGCTACCCGTTCGCGGGCAGCCTCGAGCATTTCTTTAGCGGAGCGGCCGGCAATATGGAGCGCGTTGGGGTTGGCCACCATGGGACCGCTCAGTACCTTCATCATTGCTTCCCGTACCGATGGGCGCATCGGAGCGGTGGCTGCATAGTCCAGGTAGACCGGACTCATTTGCGAAGGTCCTCCAATGCCTGAGGGATCACCTGGTTGATGTCCCCTACGACGCCAAAATCGCACAGTTCAAAGATGGGGGCGTCAGGGTCGTCACAAACGGCGACAACCATGCCGGCTCCTTGAATGCCGCAGGTGTGATGGACAGCGCCGGAGACGCCTAGGCCTATGTATAGGGATGGTGCCACGGTCTCGCCTGTCTGTCCGATCTGGATAGCACGATCTACCCATCCTTCGTCGGCTGCCACGCGGGTTGCTCCAACTGCGCCGCCAAGGGTACTTGCCATCTGGTTGACGAGCGAGAAATCCCCATTTGTGCCGCGACCGCCACATACGACTACTGCTGCTTCTGTCAAAGACGGCCCGTCGCCCTCGCGAGCTTCGGAGCTGACCACGCGAACTGCCGAGGAAGAATCTCGAAATTCTACTGTCAGGTCGATTCGTTCAACGTCTGCAGGAGAATCCACCTGTACCGCCTCGAAAGCGGAAGGGCGAACCGCGATCACGGGAGTACCACGGCGCACCGCGAAAATGGTTTCCCAGGAACCCGCCAGCACCGATTTGCCCGCAACTAACTTACCGTCGCGCACACTGAGTCGGGTGACGTCTACAGATGCTCCCGCATCCATCAAAGTGGCCATGTGAGAAGCAACTTCACGACCTCGGTAGTTCGACACCGTAAACAAAGCTGCGGCCTCCGGAAGATGCTTGATGCATGCTGCAGCGGCGTCAGCTACCACTCCAGCTACGCGCGGGCTGCGCCCCTGCAGGTCAGGAACAAATACACTATCCGCGCCGAATGCGGCAAGACGGTCCATTTGCGGGGTGGGATTTAGCGCTACCGCATACACCTTGCCAGAAGTCAGCTTCCGGGCTGCGCTGAGCAGCTGTTCAGAAGGAGGGGTCAAGGTGTAGCCATGAGTGGCATCCCCGACGTGGTCGACCACGACGATTACAGGGTCAGTAAACTGCTTCATTATTTTTCCTCCCCAGAAAAGCCGGCGTTAATCAAAAACTGCGCGAGCTGGTGGCCGCCCTCACCGGCGTCGGCAACTACCTTCCCGGCAGTCTTGGCGGGAGCCTGGCGGGCGCGTAGCACATTGGTACCGGCGCCCTCAATACCGGTACGGTCATCGCCTTGCAAGCCCAGGTCGGAAACCTGCCACACCGTTACCGGCTTCTTTCGCGCCGCAGCCATATCCGCAAAATTCGGGAATCGCGGCTCATTTACCTGGTCAGTCACAGAAACGACTGCCGGAAGATCAGCTTCGAGTTCGTCGACAAAGCCGTCTGCCACCTTGCGAATTCGCACGGTCTTCTCTGTTACTTGCAGTTCCTGGGCAAGCGTCAAAGATGGCAGCCCCAACTGAGTTGCCAGCGATCCCGGCAGCATCGAAGTCATACCGTCCAAAGATGCCATACCCGTAATGATCAGGTCGACCTTGCCGTCTTGACCTATCTTCTGAATTGCCTTAGCTAGCACCTCAGCAGTTGCCAGCGCATCCGAACCCGCCAATTCATCATCCGTAATTCGAACACCCGAATCAGCCCCCAGCTGCAAGGCCCGGCTAATTGCATCCTCAGCGTCTTCGGGGCCCATGGTGAGAGCTACGACTTCCCCACCAAATTCTTCAACAGTAGACACTGCTGCTTCGACAGCATTTTCGTCTAATTCGTTCAGCACGTCGTCTTCGCCACGGACGAGGACGCCATCTTCCAACCTGCGATCTGATTCCACATCAGGCACGTGTTTTACGCATACGACAATCTTCATGACTCCAGCGTGCCACAAACATGCCTGCAATGACGATATGACTTAAGTTATCCGCCAATAACGAAAATGTAAATAAGTGCCAATCCGCGCAATTTCGTGCCTTTCTACGCGAAGCGGCGAAAAGGCGAAACGCTTCCAGAGTTGTTCCAGACCATCTATGAGAATATGCAGTAGTGAGTAACGATCGGACTTTTGCCCCCACTTCAGAACTGGCCCTTCCCATCATGGGGGCCATGCCCGCCCTCGGCGTAACCCTGGTTGGCGGTGGGGTCGACATAGCTGTCGTTGCTCCCCGCGCGACTGACATCGAATTTTGCATCTTCTCTTCCTACGAACCCGACGCAGCAGAACGGCGAATTCGCCTTCGCGGCCCCGTAGAAGGCATCTTTAGCGGGCATGTTTCCGACATCGGCCCGGGCACAGCCTACGGTTTCAGGGCTTGGGGCCCGTGGGAACCCGAAAACGCAATGGTCTACAACCCCAACAAACTGCTGCTCGACCCGTACGCTCGCGCTATCACCGGCAAAGTAGAACTTTGCCCGGCAATTCACGCCCACCAGACCGATGATGAGCTTTACCCGCTCCAGCCGATGCGGCCAAACCCAACAGATTCGGCTCCTTACACGGTGCGCGGGGTCATTACCGGACCATCATTCGAGGTCGCTCGACGTCCACATACCAGCTGGCGAGACACGGTCATCTACGAATCCCATGTGCGGGGCCTCACCGAGAATCTCGAGGGCGTGCCCGCGCACCTACGTGGCACCTACGCTGGGGTGGCGCATCCGGCCACCATCAGCTACCTGAAAAAACTGGGCATTACTGCCCTGGAACTCTTGCCAATTAATGCGAAGTTTGACGAGCCCTTCCTAGCCGAGCGCGGCCTGACCAACTACTGGGGCTATTCGCCGCTGTCCTACTTCGCCCCCGAACCCTCACTGGCAACGAAGCAGTCGCAGCACTCCGGTCCAGGCGCCGTAGTTGACGAGGTACGTGGCATGGTGTCGATCCTTCACGAGGCCGGCATCGAAGTAATCTTGGACGTCGTATACAACCACACCGGCGAGGGCGGACCGGGCGGGCAGTCCCTGTCGTGGCGCGGCCTAGATGAAGCTGAATATTACCTATATGACCCGGAGGGCAAATTTGCTGACGTTACCGGCTGCGGCAATTCGCTCGATGCCGGCTCCACCCGCGTTCAGCAGATGATCCTGGATTCATTGCGGTACTGGGTGAGTGACATGGGAGTGGACGGATTCCGCTTCGATCTAGCTACTACTATCGGCCGCTTTGGCACGCAGTTCACGCCCGACCATCCGATCCTCTCTGCAATCGCTACTGACCCGATTCTTTGCCAGGTGAAGATGATCGCCGAGCCGTGGGACGTAGGCGAAAATGGCTGGCAGACTGGCAATTTCAAGAGGCCGTTCTCTACCTGGAACGACAGTTTCCGCGACAGTTTGCGCACTTTCTGGATTAGCGACGCCAAGGCGCAGGCTGAACGCTCCTCCCGAGGCAGTTCTCCCCGGGATCTAGCCACCCGCCTTTCAGGTTCCCCCGACCTTTACTACCGTGCCGACCCTGCGCAGAATGTAGGCACCAGAGCCTCGGTGAATTTTATCTGCGCTCACGACGGTTTCACCCTGGCCGATCTTGTTTCGTTCAACGACAAGCACAACGAGGCGAACCTAGAAAATAATCGGGACGGCTCTGACCACAATCTCTCTTGGAACCACGGGCTCGAGGCGCCCATTTCGCTCCCTTGGGGAGACATCCGCGAAAGTTCGAATGGCGGTTCTCAGGTCATCTCTTTGATGGAGGATCGCCTGAAAACGATTCGAAATTTGCTCGGCACGCTGTTCGTCTCTGCGGGTACCCCCATGCTGGTTGCCGGAGACGAATTTGGGCGCACTCAACAGGGCAATAACAACGCCTACTGCCAAGACAACGAAATATCGTGGCTGAACTGGAATCTTGCACCCTGGCAGCGGGAATTGCAAGAAACCGTAACCCACCTTATTTCCTTAAGAAAAAGGTATCCGGCAATGCGCCCGGACTATTTCTTGACAGGCACCCAGTACGGCGACGATTCCATCCCGGACCAAAGCTGGTTTGACCGAAGCGGAAAGCCTATGAGCGAACGCGCCTGGCACGATCCGGCCGGACGGGCCTTCCAGATGCTCCGATCTGGCCTACCGTCCACGTCCAACGACGTTCTTGTTTGTTTCAATGGCCTAGACGAGGCCATCCCGTTTTCTCTGGCGGATGGACGAGGCACATTCTGGAGGAAGGTGTGGGACTCTGCCCTATCGAAGCCCCACCCGTTAGTCGCCCTCGATAACGAAGTTCCAGAGGTCGAAGAACCGGGTACAAAAGTCGACCTCCCGGCCCTTTCGATGCAGATTTACATTTCGCGCTAAAGTGGAGCCATGACAAACGCAGAAGACCTACTGGAAACCTCTACCAATGAGGCTTCACTTGCCCGCTCTATTGAGCGATCGGCGCAAATTGACAAAGCAATTGATGAAGACCCTTCTCGTTTCCGCGTACTGACGGGCGACCGACCCACCGGCCACCTTCACCTAGGCCATTACTTTGGTACCTTGCAGAACCGCGTGAAGTTGCAAAATCGCGGCGTCGAAACTTGGGTACTCATCGCTGACTACCAAGTCATAACCGACCGAGACGGTGTGGGACCACTCAAAGAGCGAGTACTAAGTCTTCTGACTGACTATCTAGCAGCAGGCATAGACCCTGCTAAGTCTGTTATTTTTACTCACTCCCAGGTACCGGCACTAAATCAGCTACTGCTACCTTTCCTCTCGCTGGTCACCGAATCGGAGTTGCACCGCAACCCGACAGTGAAGGCCGAATTGGAGGCCACTGAGGGGCGAGCAATGTCCGGACTCATGCTTACCTACCCGGTTCACCAGGCGGCAGACATCCTGTTCTGTAAGGCGAACGTGGTTCCCGTAGGCAAGGACCAGCTCCCCCACTTAGAACAGACCCGCCAGATCGCTAACCGCTTCGATAAGCGCTACGGGCGGGCAGATAAGGAACATGCTGTTTTCCCGCGCCCCGATGCACTGCTATCGAACGTTCCGCTCCTGCTTGGCCTTGATGGAACCAAGATGTCTAAGTCCCGCGGCAACACCATCGAACTGCGCATGAGCGCCGACGAGACTGCCAAGCGCATTAAGAAGGCTAAGACCGACGCCGATCGCCACATTACGTACGATCCGCAGAACCGTCCCGAGGTCGCAAACCTGCTGACGCTAGCCTCACTCGCAAGCGACCAGAGCCCCGAAGAGCTGGCCGACCAGATTGGTGACGGCGGTGGCGGCACTCTAAAGAAGGTCGTCACGGAATCGCTGAATGAATTCTTGGCTCCGATGCGTGCCCGTCGCGCGGAGTTGGAACAGGATCCTGACTATCTGCTTTCCGTACTACACAAGGGCAACGAACGCGCCAATGAAGTAGCAAACGCTACGCTGGCTGAAGTCAAGGCTGCAATGCAGATGGATTACTAAAGACAATTTTTTTGGGGGTCGATAAACTCGGCCCCCAAAATTTTTTGTCTCCCCTTGAAGGCGCTAAAAACCACGAAGGGGGACGCTTTTCAATAGACTGGTACACACGAGCTACGTTGAAAGGCGGCCTCATGACTGACCGGAAGATTTCCAAGGCATCTTCGCCCGTGACCTCCACTAGCCCACGTAGGGCCAGAAAGCCTAGAAAGAGTCTGAAAAGGCCTACTGGAGGGCAGATTGCACGTATTCCGGTTACCGAAGTTTTCCCGTCCATAGAAGATGGGCTGTGGGCAGCGAAAGCTGTCGAGGGCGAATCTTTCCCCGTGCGCGCCACGGTATTCCGTGAGGGCCACGACCGCTACGCCGCCGAAGCGGTCCTTATCAGACCCGATGGAAGTGAACATATGCGGGTCCGGATGGTTGACATCGCGCCCGGGCTAGATCGTTACGAAGCTTGGCTCCGTCCGGGTGAACCCGGCGACTGGAGCTTTCACATAGAGACGTGGGCAGATCCTTACGAGACCTGGTGCCATGATGCGTCAATCAAAGTGGCCGCCGAGGTGGATACCGAATTAATGCTTGAAGAGGGCGCCAGGCTGTTAGAGCGGGCAATTGTCGGCAAGGCAGCCCATAATCCGACGCAGGCAAAGCTAGATCCCAAAAATGCCCAATCCCTTCGCGAAGCAATCGATATGCTACGCGACAAAAGCAAGTCGGCACAGACCCGCCTCTCTGCAGGCCTACATTCTAGAATCCGCCACATCATGCGCAAATATCCCCTGCGGGACCTTGCCGGAAGATCCCGGTCTTACCCGGTGCAGGTAGACCGCGAGCGCGCCCTGTATGGCTCTTGGTACGAAATCTTTCCCCGTTCTATTGGGGCACACTGGCAAGATGGCGAGTGGGTATCGGGCACTTTGCGGACTGCTGCCGACATCGTGCCAAGGGTGGCACAGATGGGGTTCGACGTCGTGTATCTAACCCCAGTTCACCCGATTGGGACCACCTTCCGGAAGGGCAAGAACAACACACTAGAGGCGTCCCCGAGCGATCCCGGCTCCCCTTACGCCATCGGCGCTTTAGAGGGCGGCCATGACGCCATCCATCCAGACCTAGGCACCATGGAAGATTTTGACTTCTTCGTGTCGAAGGCGAAGGAAGCTGGCCTTGAAGTAGCGCTGGATTTCGCCCTCCAATGTAGCCCGGACCATCCTTGGGTCAGTGAGCACCCTGAATGGTTCTCGAAGCGGGCAGACGGGTCCATTGCTTATGCCGAGAACCCACCCAAGAAATATCAGGATATTTATCCGCTGAACTTTGATAACGACCCCAAAGGCATCTATGAGGCGGTCTACGCGGTAGCCGAACAGTGGATAGCCCACGGGGTGACCATCTTCCGCGTAGATAACCCGCATACTAAACCGCTGGCATTCTGGCAGCGCTTCTTGAAGCAGATGCACGAGGAGCATCCGAACATTATCTTCTTGGCGGAGGCTTTCACCCGTCCAGCAATGATGCGCACTCTTGGAGGACTTGGCTTCCACCAGTCCTACACCTACTTCGCGTGGCGCACCACTAAGGAGGAACTGCAGGATTACTTTAAGGAGCTGGCTAACGACACCGCACACTTGCTGCGACCAGCATTCTGGCCTACTACCCACGATATTTTGACGCCGCAAATGTGGACCGGGGGCAGAGCAATTTATGCGATCCGTGCGGTTCTTGCCGCTACCGGCTCCCCCACCTATGGCATCTATTCGGGCTATGAATGCATTGAAAACGTCCCGCGGCCGGGATACGAAGAAAACAATGACAACGAGAAGTACGAATACAAGAACCGCGACTTCGAAGCTGCAGAACAGTTGGGCATTGCCCCGCTTATTCGCTCGTTGAATCGAATCCGCAAAGCGCACCCTGCTTTGCAGCGGCTGCGTAACATTCATATTCACGAGACCTCTAGCCCGAATCTACTAGCTTTCTCGAAACACGTTAGTGCCGAGGAGTCACCTACTGGCAGCGCTGATACAGTTCTGGTGGTAGTTAATTTAGATCCGCATAATACGACCCGGGGCATGGTGTCCGTTGACATCCCGGCACTGGGACTTGCGCTCCCGCCTGCCGAGGGCGGAAGGCCAGTTATGCGGGTACGCGACGAACTCGACGGGCGCACCTACGAGTGGGGATCTTCCAACTATGTGGATTTGTGGCCGAACGGAAAGGTCGCGCACGTCTTTAGTGTGGAGGCACTGTGAATCTTCCCGAACCGCTAGATCCGGAGCCGGTCCGCCCTCTTCATGAGGCTCAGAACTGGCACCGCAATGCCGTTTTTTATGAGGTACTTCTTGGTTCCTATGCCGATTCGAATGCGGACGGAATAGGCGATTTCCAAGGGCTGCGCTCTAGGCTCGGCTATCTGGCTTGGCTTGGGATTGACTGTTTGTGGATTCCCCCGTTTTACCCGTCTCCACAACTAGATGGCGGCTATGACATTTCGGACTACACGGGGATCGATCCCAAGTACGGCACCCTCGAAGATTTTCAGGCGCTGATCGAGGACGCACATGCCCTCGGCATTCGCATTGTCATCGACATGGTCATGAACCATACTTCTTCTGAGCACCCCTGGTTCCAGGCGTCTCGGGAAGAGCCGGATGGTTTCTACGGGGACTATTATGTTTGGCGCGATGAGCCGGACGCCTACCAGGACGCGCGCATCATCTTTGTCGACACTGAACATTCGAACTGGACCTATGACGAGGTGCGCGGCCAGTACTACTGGCATCGGTTCTTCTCGCATCAACCAGATTTGAATTTCGAAAATCCGCACGTGCGTGAATCCATGCGCGAAGTAGTGCGCTATTGGTGCTCGCTGGGAGTCGACGGGATCCGCCTAGATGCAATCCCCTACCTATTCGAGGAAGACGGCACTAACTGCGAGAATTTACCCGAGACACACGAGTTCATTTGCGATCTGCGGCAGATGATTGACGAAGAATTTCCCGGCGTTATCATGATTGCCGAGGCCAACCAACCACCCGAAGAGGTCGTAGATTACTTCGGTACCGATGCGAATCCGGAATGTCACATCTGTTTCCATTTCCCGATCATGCCTCGTCTTTTCGCTGCGATGCAGGAAGAAACATCCAAGGGGGTAAAGCAGATCTTGGCACAGCTGCCTCCCCTGCCAAGCGGTGGCCAGTGGGGCACGTTCCTACGCAACCACGATGAACTTACCCTGGAGATGGTTACTGATCGGGAGCGGCGGGCCATGTACGGGTGGTACGCTCCCCAGGATCGAATGCGCGCGAACGTTGGTATTCGCCGCCGACTTGCTTCACTTTTAGGTTCCTCTCGCCGCCGCATCGAACTGGCGCACGCCCTCTTGCTTGCTTGCCTGGTTCGCCATTCCTGTACTATGGCGACGAAATTGCGATGGGCGACAATATTTGGCTCCATGACCGTGACGGTGTGCGCACCCCGATGCAGTGGGATGCTTCCGAAGGGGCAGGCTTTTCTGAAGCCGATCCAAAGACGTTTAGGCTACCGCTGATCGATACGCCGGCGTGGGACTATCGCGCGGTGAACGTCGAAGAGGCGTGGGGGCGGCCTACCTCACTGTTGAACTGGCTGCGCCGCACCTTAGCAATCCGCAAGTCCTACCCCGTCTTTGGGGTGGGACAGATGACCTTGGTACATACCTCCGATGATGCAATATTGGCTTTCACCCGCCGCGACGAGTCAGACACTGTCCTTTGCGTCTACAACTTGGCAGGGACTCCTCATGCGGTGAACCTATGGCTTCCCGGCATGGCAGGGTGGCGCACGGTTGACATGTACGCGGGCAACCCGTTCCCCACAGTTGACGCAAACGATGAGCTGACACTGACCTTGGGGCGACACACCTTCTACTGGCTCCGAATGAAACAACCTGAAAAGGGCGATGATGAATAGTATTCCTTCCCTTACTCAGTGGGTCGAATCCAAAAGGTGGTTCCCAAAACGCCTGGCTGGACAAGTCCCTACCGTGCAAGTGTTGGACCACTCCGACCACTGGTGGCTTGTTGAGCTGGATTATGAGGGAGCCTGCCTGCAAGTTCCCCTCGCAGAAGGCAAGGAAGCGCTCTTCAACGGTCACCTGGTAAAGGACGGCTGCGCAGACCCTAATTTTTTGAAGGCATGGTTGCAGAAGGTGGCTAAGAGCGGCGGGTTGTTTCCGTCGCAGCCTGAGCTGGTTGACGAGGCCTACACCGATTGGATGCAGGCCCTTGGCGGTGCCAAGGTTCTTACCGGAGAACAGTCCAACACCTCAGTGCTGGTACCGGCGCGGCGTTGGCCGGTAATTATCAAGTTTTTCCGTGTCCTCTACGGTGGTGAACAGCCTGAGGTATCGCTACCGTTAGCCCTTACCAAGGCTGGCTTTGAAGGGGTGCCGCAGGTACGCGCTATTTCGCAGATCACCAGGAATAACGAGGTCATCACTGACTCTGTTGCCAGTGACTACGTGCACCGGGCCGAGGACGGCTTCGTGTTCTTTACCCAGGCGGCCAAGGCAGGCGATTCTCTCTCCAAGGAGGCCTTCGAACTGGGCAGGATAAGCGCGCAAATGCATTCGCTGTTAGAGCGCCACTTTGGTAGCACTTTGAAGGACATTGATGCCTCTAATCGGCTGAGGGCCTCCTACGAGCGCGCCGCTGCCGCCTACCCGCCCATTACCCAGATAAATCTGCCCATTGCTGACCTTCCGAAGCTGTCGGCTCCCGTGTGTCGGGTGCACGGCGATTTCCATCTTGGACAGACACTTCATAGCGCCACGGGCTGGTCGATCATCGACTTCGAGGGCGAGCCTCTTCGCCCTCTTTCGGAGCGCCTAGAACCCGATATGCCGGAGCGGGACATAGCAGGCATGTTGCGTTCCTTCGACTACGCTAGGGCCACCGGCGGAGCATCGCAGCAGTGGGAGCAAATCCACCGGAAAGCCTTCCTAGAAGGCTACAGCTCAGTAAGGCAGTTCCACCAGGAGGCCTTGCAGATCCTTGAGATTGATAAGGCCCTATACGAAGTTGCCTATGAAGCTCAGCACCGTCCTACGTGGGTACATGTTCCGCTTGGTGGGCTGAAGCGTCTTTTAGGCTAACTTGGCCCGTCAAAATCATCACGTTTAGGGCCTAAACGTGTAAGGCTTAACACATGAACGCAAAACCTGTCTACGTGGATCCACAGACCCTCCTGGATGTAGCGCATGCTCGCTACCATTCGCCCCACGCGGTACTCGGGGCGCACCTAGACCAGGGAGGCGTCACGATTCGTACTGTCCGGCACCTGGCTGATTCGGTGGATATCGTCACCGCCGACGGCACTTACCCTGCAAGCCATGAGCAGGACGGGGTGTGGGTGGCCGTGCTAGAGCGCGAAGACATTCCCGACTACCGGTTGCGAGTGACTTACGGCGATCAGACTTCTACCGTCGACGATCCGTACCGCTTCATGCCCACTTTGGGTGAACTGGACTTGCATCTAATTGGCGAGGGCCGCCACGAGCAACTGTGGAATGCCCTGGGAGCGCACGTACATTCTTACGGGGGCGAACTTGGCCAAGTAGATGGGGTTTCCTTTGCGGTGTGGGCCCCCAATGCGCGTGCCGTGCGCGTGGTGGGCGATTTCAACTACTGGGATGGTTCCGGTTCGGCTATGCGCTCGCTCGGTTCCTCTGGAGTCTGGGAGCTGTTCATCCCCGATGTGAAGGTGGGAGCCCGCTATAAATTCGAGATCTGCGGCCCGGATGGTAACTGGTTCCAGAAAGCTGACCCGATGGCTCGGGCTACGGAGGTGCCCCCGGCAACCGCATCAGTAGTCACTGACCAGTTCCATGATTGGGGCGACGGCGACTGGATGGAATATCGTGAAACGCACGATCCGCACTCGGCCCCCATGTCCGTGTATGAGGTACATCTAGGATCGTGGATGCAGGGACTGCAGTATCGCGAACTAGCTGATCATCTAGTAGACCATGTAACCAAGTTGGGCTTTACTCACGTTGAGTTCATGCCGGTTGCAGAACACCCGTTTGGGGGATCTTGGGGGTACCAACAAACCTCCTACTATGCCCCGACAGCTCGCTTCGGCACCCCGGACGATTTCAGGTACTTGGTAGATAGACTGCACCAGGCTGGTATTGGGGTATTGCTAGATTGGGTACCTGCACACTTCCCCAAGGACGAGTGGGCGCTAGCAAACTTCGATGGCACAAAGCTTTATGAGGACCCGGACCCGCTGCGTGGGGAACACCCTGACTGGGGCACGTTGGTGTTCAACTTTGGCCGTCGAGAGGTACGGAACTTCCTTGTTGCCAACGCACTGTACTGGCTGAGCGAATTCCACATCGATGGGCTGCGAGTCGACGCGGTAGCTTCCATGCTTTATTTGGACTACTCGCGTTCTGACGGAGCGTGGCGCCCCAATATTTACGGCGGCCGCGAGAACCTTGAAGCCATCAGCTTCTTGCAGGAAGCAAATGCCACCGCCTACAAGAACAATCCTGGCATCGTCATGATCGCCGAAGAGTCCACAGCCTGGCCCGGAGTGACCGCCCCAACTGACGCTGGTGGGCTTGGGTTCGGACTTAAGTGGAACATGGGGTGGATGAATGACACCCTGCGGTACTTGAACGAGGATCCGATCAACCGGCGATTCCACCACGGAGAACTCACCTTCTCGCTGGTATACGCTTTCTCCGAAAATTATGTGCTGCCGCTTTCCCACGACGAGGTCGTCCATGGAAAAGGCTCTCTGTGGAATAAGATGCCGGGCGATAACTGGCGGAAAGCAGCGGGGCTGCGCGCGCTGTACGCCTACCAATGGTCCCATCCGGGCAAACAACTCATGTTCATGGGATCCGAATTTGGCCAGGAACGCGAGTGGGACGCCGATTCCTCCATTGACTGGTGGCTGTTGGATGATCCTCTGCATGCCGGAATAACTAGGTTGCTGACCGACCTGAACAACCTCTATAAGGCTGAACCGGCGCTCTGGGATGACACGCATTCGGGCTTCGAGTGGATAGAGGCCGGCGACGGTGACCGGAACACTATCTCTTACTTGCGAAAGGGACAAGACAAGGACGGGAATTGGAAGTTCCTGGTATGCGTAACAAACTTTGCTGGAAATCCTCACGAGGGGTACCGAGTCGGCGTGCCATTTGAAGGGCGGTACGAGGAACTCATCAACACTGATAGCGAGGCCTATGGCGGTTCGGGAGTTACCAATCTTGGTTCGGTCACCGCAGAACCAATCCCGTGGATGGGCAGGCCCTACTCCGTTGAGCTCAGGGTGCCGCCCCTCGGCGCACTGTTCCTCCGCCCTCTAGACATCAAATAGAGCCAAGCCAGCCCCCGATCTTCCCGTTTTCCTTTGTGAGGAGGCAACGCAAGATCGGGGCTGCCGCCCAGCGCGACACTCAGGAGGCTCCAAGGCTAAGACCGAACGGATGACTCTTACCCGCAAGAATGGCCCAGTACCGCTGGTACTGGGCCATTAAGCTGCTAAGACGGTTAGAACAAAATTGCCGACATCTGCCGCCGCGCCTCGTTCACTGCAGCCGAGTCACTGGCAACCTTGAATAGCTCGACTAGCCTCTGCCGGTAGGGCTCCCGCTCTTGCCCGGTGTGGTTGCGCATTGCTTCGAGCAGCACGTCGAAAGCTGCCTTTTCGTTGCCGACTCCCGCGAACCGGTCGGCAAGTACCAACGGGTCGTCCTCGGATTGATTTTCTTCCTGCCTCAACCGCATTTGCAGCTGCACACCTGCCAGCTGCACTTTCAGTTCTTTATCTGCCGGGTGGTTAGTTACTTCCTTCTGTAACAGCTCCTCTGCCCTGGCGTAGTCTTCCTCGGCCAGCGCAGCATCAATTAGTCGCTGTGCTTCGGACACGGGCTTTTCTGCCGGCTGCGCAGCAGTAGCACTTACTCTGCCGGTAATCCCCTGTTGTTGAGCGGCCTGAACTAGTTGGTTCAGCAGCTGTTCCAACTGTTCCTTGGGCTGCGGACCCTGGAATAGAGGCATTGGCCGCCCGCCCAGGAGGGCAAATACTGCGGGCACAGACTGCACCCGAAAGGCAGCGGCCACCTGCTTGGCCGTATCCGTGGAAGCCTTTGCCAGCTGGAACTGCCCACCCATTTGTCCGGCAATCTGCTCCAGATCAGAGGTGACCTGTTTCGAAGCATCGGACCAATCTGCCCAGAAGCTGACCACCACAAGCACATTTTGTGATAGCTGCAGTTCTTGCTGCAGATTCTGCTCAGTTAGCTCGACTACCAGAGCCGGCCCGGCTTGCTCTGCCGCCGGCGCAGTCTCTTGTGCCTTCTGGCTGCCTAGATCGACAGCCCCATATGTCGATGGATTTGCCATTACCTATTCCCCTGCTGGCGCCGCCCCATCGTCGCGCGTCGCTGCAACGATAGCCGTCTCGGCACCAATAGCTTGAATCTTGTCTTTAGAGCCCTTGGGAGGCACTACAAATAGCGCCATGACCGCAGTAGTCCAGTTCGCTGCGCCCGGTACCTTTCCTTCGCCTCCAAGCAGATCTGCGACGCGTCCTTCAAAAGTTATGGTGCCACGAGCTTTGGTAACTTTCACATCAGTTTGCTGTTTTAAGCTAACCGCTACAAGGGCTCCCCCATTGGGTAGCGAAAAGGCCATCGGCTCATTCTCCGGAGAGGGAGATAACTTCACGCTTACCTGGCCGTTATCACCGATCTGGTCGCGCAACTGCGACAAGTTCTTCCGCACCGACTCCGCGTACGGGTCGGCCTCGAATTTGCCAGCCGCCTTATCTTTCGGGTTGACCACTACCTTCGAGTACTGGCTGACCAGGTCTGTCGGAGAGATGGCCAGATCCTTCGTATCGTTGGGCAGAATCTGAGTGCCCTTCTTCTCGCCGGTAGTCTCGGGCACAGTCACCCCTGGGAACAGCCGCACCCAATTCCACAACTTGTAGTTCTGGCGGGCGTCTTCCTGGCGCAGCAAGAATATTGCTGCTGACTTGCTTGAGATCGACTGATCCAGAATTGCTCGCGGCCACCCGGCCGACTTAGTAACGGTAAGCGCGGTGGGGGTCATGTCGAGGGCGGGCGGGGCATCTTTCTTCGCAGCGTCGTATTGCGCAGTACGAGTCTGCAATGCCGGCCCGTACACCCTCTCGGCAAGAACCTTTTTGTCCTTCTTCTGGTCTGCCTTGGAGACCGTTTCCTGCACCTTGCTAATCACTTCGCGAACCTGCGTCGCATTCAAGGAGGGCGCGTCGACCTCTTTGGGAGCACTCACGGAAGGTGGACTCGAGGGCGAGCATGCGGTTGCAGTAAGCACCAGGCATCCTGCCAGTGCAGTAGTTAGGAGCGTCTTACGCATTATTTACTGCTCCTTCTTATTCTTCTTGAAATTAAACTTACTCAGATCGATTCTGCTTGAGCCGGACTTTTTTGGTAGCTCGACCACGGGAACTGCTAGTTCCTCTTCTGGATTGTGTCCCTCTGCGGTGGCCTCATTATCTTTTGTCTCGGCCTCCGGAGTAGCTACCGGTTCCGCTTCTTCTGCTTCGGGGGTCAGCTCAGGTTGCTCCGCTTCTTTCAACTGGGATTCGGGACTATCGGCTTCTTCCTTTTGGTCAGCCTGATCCTGCGCCTGGGTTTCAGCTGCGTCCTCTTCGGCAGAATCTTCCTTCTTGGAAACAACGGGAATCAGTCCGGTCGGGAAGGACACCCCGTCCACAACTATCTCTGACTCACCGCGTTCGCGGGCCTGCCGCAACGCCTTCCTACCCGGAGCCTCAATCTTTCGCGAACCAACATTGATAGAAACGGTATCTGTCTTAGGTTCGTTCTTCCCCGTGCCAGAACGCTTGCGGAACGAACGCAACGCAAGCACTGCCGCGAGCGCAGCTAGCAGAAGGAACACTATCCCGGCGCCAACTAGCGGCCACAGCCACGGGGTAGTAACAGTCCTATGCCATGTCAGCTGTACCTTGGCAGGAGCTTCAGGAGAGTAGATGAGGGCGGACCAGGATCCTTCCTTGTTCTGCCACTTCATCTGTGCTTTGCCGTTCTTGGCTTCCTGTTGCACCCACATGTCAGAGTTGGTGGGATCAGGTAGGTCGACGTTCTTGCCTTTTACCTCTTTGGTGTCTAGGGCAGTAAAGGTCTTCAGGCCGTTGATTTCGGTGTAGCCGGACTGCCCTACCCACGCATTCACGTCGCGGGAGCGGCCGACCATTATGGCAACTGCTCCTTTCGAAGTGCTCGCTTGAATATGGACGTCCTTAGCGATCAGCTCAAGCACCCCGGGGCGGGTGACGCCCAACTTCTGCACTGTAGTTGTTGCTGCAACCGTGGGACTTGGCTTCCAAATGGTAGCGCTGGCAATACCGGCAAGGATCAGGCACAGCCCTATTACGCCCAAGATGAGTGCGATGATGTTCCGGCGAAGAATTGCTAGCACGGTTCCCCTCTTTCAGCACCTTTTCGGCACATTTGACAGTCTTACGTTTAAGAATACGTTCTTTTGGCCAATCCGTACTATCTACCCTGCCTTTTGGCACAAATAAGGCCCTTTTGCTCCGGCGAAGGCAAGACCGCGGCCTCGAGCGCGCAGGTTTGTCATGTTGGCCCTTGGGAGAACCGGCCATCACTGCCGACTGCTTTTCTTCGTCCTCTACTTCGGAGCAAATCATGCAACCGAACATGTATGGGCGAACCTTCGGCGTGGAACTTGGTCGAAATAGGAAAATGGTGCGACAATAGGAACGATTTTTGTATGGATGCCCCCGGGCGCTTACGCGCGGCACGCGCGAGGAGGAACACGTGGAAGAGCAGACTGATTTTCCAATTGTGATGCGTGGCTATGACCGCGTGCAAGTGGATACGCAGTTACAGAACCTGAACGCAGAACTGTCTGAACTGCGTGAACGACTCGCAGCAGCTGAGGCCCGAAGCGAGGATCTGTCCGAACAGCTCTCCGATGCTAAAGCGCAGGTGCGTGACATCGATCGCGGTTCGTACGAGGGCGTGGGCGCACGTATTGAGCAGCTTCTTCGCTCGGCCGAGGAGCAGTCCACCGCCATTGTCGGTAAGGCTAATGCGGACGCCGAGGCACTTCTACAGAAGACTCGCGACAACACTTCCCGAATGACTCAGAGGGCGGAAGCCGAAGCAGCGGGAATGCTTTCTGAGGCTCGTCGCGAAGCTGAAGAGCGCACTACTCGTGCGGCAACTGAGGCCGAAACCGTACTGACCAATGCTCAGCACCGCGCAGATGAGCTCGTTGCTGCTGCAGAGCGTGAAGCCTCTTCCCTGCGCGCTGAGGTGAACACTGAAATTGCCGATCTGCGCGCCACTACCCAGCGCGAGACCGAATTGCAGCGGGCCCAGGCTGAAAAAGATTATGTCGAGATGCGCGTGAAGGCCGAACAGGAATCTTCGCAGATGCGCAACGATGCTTCTACCGAAGCCCAGTCGCTGCGCGATTCTGCTCTTTCGGAGACTAACCAGGCACGGGAGGCGGCCAAACTCGAGGCCGAACGTCTACTAACCGACGCGAAGAACGAGGCCGACGCCCTCTTGCGCGAAGCCCGCGTCGAAGCAGAAAACCTGCGCAACCAGATCGAGCAGAACAGGCAGGAGGCGGACACCGAGATCGCCCAGGCTCGTGCCGAGGCCAAGGAAGCTGACGCTGCCGCCCACCAGCAGGCATATGACGAAACCTCTCAGATGGTTGCCGCTGCCAAGGCCCAGGTTGCCGAGGCGGAAAAGCATCTAGGTGACACCCTGCAGCGAGCCGAACGGTTGCTCACCGACACCGACGCGGTGGTTCGCCGTCGTCAGGAAGAGGCTCGCCGTTCCGCTGAGTCGATTATTGCGGCAGCCGAGGCCGAAGCCGAGCAGCTGCGCGAGTCTGCACGTGTCGAGGCCCAGTCCGAACGAGCCTCCGCTCAGCGGACGGTCGAAAAGCTCACCCAGCAGCGCAACTCGGTTGCCGCCTACCTGGAGGAGCTACGTGGCCTGCTAACTACCGAGACCGCTTCTGCACTAGAGGGAATTACCCCCATGCAGGAACGCCCGCTCGCCCTAGACGAGGGCGAAGCGAGCGCTGCAGATCTGCCGTCGGCTTCTCAGGACTAACCGAATACGTGCTTATATAGATCGCCCAGGTGGCGGGCCACAATACTCGGAGCCTCGATAGGCACCAAGTGCCCGCACCTGGGCACTTCTATAACCTGAGTTTGCAGTGCCTCGGCCATGGCTGTCGCCTGCTCGGGGCTCGTGACGGGGTCTTCAATCCCACGAACTACGATGCCTGGGATGTTCGCCCTCTGTAATACGTGTAGTCTTCCCGGCCTACCGGCCATTGCCCGCTGGCACCATGCCACGGCCTCTGCGGGAGCCTCCGATGCCCAGGAGCGAATTATGTGCACGAGCTCCTCGTCCTTCCTGGAGGAGGCGCCTAACAGGTCCCGTGTGCCTTCGGCACGGGCCGGCATATCTGATCCTGCTAGCGCTCTTACCGCAGCTTCTGTGCGTCCAGCTCTAGCGGCAGCGCTGTCGGGGCCGGCATGGGTACCGAACAGCCCGATTGCAGCCACCATTTTAGGGTACCGTTCCAGCATAGTGAGCGCTGTGTAGCCGCCCATCGAGCAGCCGGCTACCAAGACTCTTCTAATGCCTTCACCGCGCAGCTTGTCTACCACCGAAGAAGCATAGGCTTCCAGGGAGGGGGTGACCGGCACCTGATCTCCACTAAACCCCGGTGGGTCAACCGTTACCACGGGCAACCCTTCAAGCTGGGAGGCGACTGCCTCCCACAGGCGGGAATCAAAAGGAAACGGCGGCAGTAGGACGAGAGCGCCCTCGCGCGCCTCGCCATAGGTATGAATAGCGCTCATGACACTAGTCTAGTTGCCGGCCTGCCTTGATCACGGTTCTTGCTGACAAGTTGGTATCCGCCAGGACTAGATCTGCTTGCTTGCCCACTTCTATGCTTCCCACGTGCTTCATTCCCAGCACCTTCGCACCGGAGGTGGCCGCACAGTAGACGGCGTCGAGCAGCGGGATTCCAGCCGTAACCGCGATCTTTACACAGCCCAGCAGGTGAGAGGTGCCGCCGGCCAAAGAGGTGCCGCCGGCCAAGAATGCTTTCCCGTCCCGCACGTCCACCTCTTGCGGGCCGAGCCGGTAGTGCCCGTCTTCCATGCCTGCAGCAGCCATGGAGTCGGTAACGAAAGTGATTGCTTCGCGTCCGACAAGCTCATAAACGTTCCGCACCAACGAGGGCGATACGTGCACTCCATCGCAGATCACCTCTACGATCAGTCTCCCCCGCCGCGCGGCCGCTAATGCCTCCGGGACAGGTCCCGGTTCCCGATGGTGCATAGGAGCCATTCCGTTAAACAGGTGGGTAGCCGTAGGAACGTTGCAGCGGGCATTCCCGCCAGACATCATCTGAGCAGTCTGTTCTACCGCCTCGCGGAATTCTTCGGAGGAAGCATCAGTATGCCCGTAAGACGGAATCACACCCCCGGCTATCAGTGCCGCGGCAATCCCGTCCTCGCCCAAAACACCCGGCTTTTCCGGCGCGATCGTCATGGTTCGAGCCCACCCATTGCAGGCGGCCAGGAGTCCGTTTACAAAGTCAGTGTCGGGCTCGCGAATATAGCGAGGATCCTGCGCGCCGCAGTGTCCTGCAGACACGAAAGGACCTTCAAAATGGATGCCTGCAAGCATCCCCTCTTCGCACAGTTGCGCAAGCAGCTCGGCCTGTTTTAGCAGAACCGGTTCGTCCTGTGTTACCAGCGACCCCACCATGGTAGTAGTGCCGTGGCGCAGATGTTCTGCCGCCGCCCGTTTCGCATCCGAAGCATCGAGGGCGTCCGGGAAGGATGCGCCCCCTCCCCCGTGGCAGTGCACGTCAACTAGGCCCGGCAAAATGTAGTCAGAGTGGGTAGTAATCTTGCCGGTGAATTCGGCTGCGGGCCCCACCCAGGAAATCGTCTCGCCCTCTATCGCGACTACTCCGTTCGCAATTACTTGTTGCTCCGTTACAACTTTTCCCTCGACGGCAAACATTTCTTCCCTTCTAGAACAATCTTGCTTCCACGTCGTCGGTTCCCCGCATGGCTGCATAATCTAACAGCATTGTGGTAATACCGCGGTCCTCGGCCAATACCTTGGCCTGTGGGCGGATTTGCTGGGCAGCAAAAATTCCCTTAATTCCAGCAAATTTGGGGTCTCTTCCGAGCAATTCCAGGTATCGGGTAAGCTGTTCTACCCCGTCCATACCGCCCACACGTTTTACTTCGATCGCCCACGCATTTCCTTCGGGATCGCGGACCATCAGGTCAACCGGTCCGATTGCGGTCGGGTATTCTCTGCGCACCAGCCGCCACCTTTCGCCGAGGATCTGCGGCACCTGCTCCGCCAGCAGTTCCTGCAGATGGGCTTCTACGCCATCCTTGGTAAGACCAGGATCAATGCCGAAGGTTTCTTCGAGGTCGTGCAGTACTTCCCCGATGCGCACTTTCAGCTTGTCGTCGCTCTTTTTGGCCCGCACATCCCAAACCTTGGTGATGCCAGCTTCCCGTTCGCTCTGGTCGGGCTCTATCTCGCGAAGGGTGCAGGGAGCAGCCATCCAATTGAGCGGCTTGTAGGAGCCGCCGTCAGAGTGGACAAGCACAGAGCCGTCGGCCTTGATCATCAAGAGCCGGATTGCCATGGGCAGGTGGGCGTCAAGACGCCCTGAATATTCGACAGAACATGTCGCAACAACGAGTCGCATGAATTCCCTACTGTGCGCGTGGTGGTGCAGCCTCTGACCAGGAGACCAGGCCGTTCAGATCGTCTCGGTCCATAGCCAAATCGAATTTGTGTCCGTCGGCGCGCACATTCGTCAAAAATACTTCTTTGTCATCGCGTTTCCCGATTCGAACGGGTCGCTCGAGCGTCATTGTCCTGCGCCCCCACGATAGATCAGGGCGGTGACGGAACGACACCAGGCGATACCAATCCAGCGAATCGCGCTCATAGACAGCGAAACCGGCCGTCCACCCCGAGGTGATGTCCGGCCGGTAATCGCAATCGAATGATGCGGCATGCATAACGCGGCGCATGCGGAACGCATAAAGTCCAACGACGACAACAATAATCAGACCAATACAGGCAATAACTGCCAGAACGATGGTCAGTGCATTAGTAGTCGTCATGCACTATATGTTAGCTGTTTTAGCTAGTTCTTATCCAGTTCGTCTATAAGTATGGTTACCATGTCGGAATCGACCGAGATCAATCCGCGAAGAACCTTTACTTCTTTGACTAGTGAATCGCCATTTTTCACCCGCACAGTGCCTCTGGCCATTGCTGCCAGTAGGGGCTGCCTACCCGGCAAGATGCCAATCTCGCCGTCAATAGAGGGAGCCGCCACGAGGCTGGCAGTGCCAGACCAGATGGATTCTGTGCGCGATACCACGTTTACGTCTAACATTTATGCCTTCTGCATTTCGTGCCAGTTGCGTTCCAGATCGTCGATGCCGCCGATGTTGAAGAAAGCCTGTTCGGGTACCTTGTCGTAGACACCGTCACAGATGCGCTTGAATGCCTCAACGGTTTCTGCGAGCGGAACCGTAGAGCCTTCTACGCCAGTGAACTTCTCGGCCATGTAGGTGTTCTGCGACAGGAACTGCTCGATACGACGAGCTCTTGCCACAGTAACCTTGTCCTCTTCAGACAGTTCGTCAACGCCCAGGATCGAGATGATGTCCTGCAGTTCCTTGTTCTTCTGCAGAATGGACTTCACCCTGGTGGCAACCTGGTAGTGCTCGTCGCCCACGTAGCGCGGATCCAGGATTCGCGAGGACGAAGCCAACGGATCCACTGCCGGGTACAGACCGCGGGAGGCAACTTCACGAGAAAGCTCAGTAGTAGCATCCAGGTGAGCGAAGGTAGTCGCTGGTGCAGGGTCGGTGTAGTCGTCAGCGGGCACGTAAATTGCCTGCAGCGAGGTAATCGAGTGGCCCCCTGCCGAGGTAATACGTTCCTGCAACTGTCCCATTTCGTCAGCCAGGTTGGGCTGGTAGCCCACTGCCGAAGGCATGCGCCCAAGCAGGGTCGATACCTCAGAACCTGCCTGAGTGAAACGGAAGATGTTATCGATGAACAGCAACACGTCCTGGTTCTTCACATCACGGAAGTATTCTGCCATGGTCAAACCGGTTAGCGCGATACGAAGACGTACTCCTGGCGGTTCGTCCATCTGGCCGAACACAAGTGCTGTCTTGTCGAAGACACCCGCCTCGTCCATTTCGTGAATCAGGTCGTTACCCTCACGGGTACGCTCGCCCACGCCAGCGAATACAGATACGCCGCCATGGTCCTGGGCCACACGCTGAATCATTTCTTGAATCAGAACAGTCTTGCCCACACCGGCGCCACCGAACAGACCGATCTTGCCACCCTGCACGTACGGGGTGAGCAGGTCAATAACCTTGATGCCGGTCTCGAACATCTGGGTCTTCGGCTCTAGCTGGTCGAACTTCGGGGGCTGCCTGTGGATTGGCCACCGTTCGGTGATCTCGAGGCTCTCGCCCTTTTCCAGGTTCAAGCATTCACCGATCACGTTGAACACGTGGCCACGAGTCACGTCACCGACCGGGACGGTGATTGCTTCGCCGGTATCGATTACCTTGGCGCCACGCACCAAGCCATCAGTCGGCTTCAGTGCAATAGCGCGCACCAGGTTGTCCCCTAGGTGCTGGGCAACTTCCAGCGTCATCTGGGTGACGCCTTCGCCCTCGCCCTGACCGGATAGGTTTACCTCAACCTTGAGGGCGTTGTACATGTCGGGGATCGCATCCGGCGGGAACTCGATGTCGACAATTGCGCCCGTAACGCGCGCAATGCGGCCGACGCCCGGGACTTTTTCTTCAGTTTCAGTCATTTTTGTGTATTCCCTCTAACTTGCCAGTGCGTCGGCACCGGACACGATTTCGGTAATCTCTTGAGTGATTTCGGTTTGCCTTGCGGCGTTAGCCAGACGAGTGTAGTCGTTGATCAGCTCTTCCGCGTTATCCGAGGCAGTGTGCATTGCTGTCTGCCTGGAAGCCAATTCGGAAGCAGCCGACTGCAAGAGCGCGTGGCGGATTCGCACGCCCACGTACATGGGCAGCACGTAATCCAAGAGCGCATCGGCGGAAGGCTCAAACTCGTACAGGGGCATTGCGTCGCCCTCGGAGTACTTGTTCCACATTTTTTCGGCATCCAGATCGATGACTTCTTCGGAATCAACAACCTTCAGCGGCAGCATCTTGCGCACCTCGGGAACCTGCGAAACCATCGACTTGAAACGCGTGAAGACCATGTAGACCTCGCCCACTCCGCCCTCTTCGGGGCTGGCTAGGAAAGCCTGCTGCAGGGTCTTCGCAATATCGGTGATCGTTTCTTCATCGGGGTTGTCCGAAACACCGGTCCACGACTTCTCAATAGCCCGTTCCCGGAAGCGGAAGTATGACTGCGCCCGCCTACCAGAGGTGTACAGGACCGGCTCTTTGCCTTCTTCCTGCAACTTCTTCAGCAGCTTTTCAGTTTCGCGCAAAATATTTGCCGAATATGCGCCCGCCATACCGCGATCAGAGGTAATAGCAATTACTGCAACCCTATTGGTATCGGTACGTGGCCGCGTGAGCGGGTGATCCATGTCCGAGTGTACCGACACTGCCATGACTGCCTTGGTCACCGCACGCGAGAACGGTTCCGCTTCGTCAGCAGCCTGGCGCGCTTTGCCAATACGAGAAGCAGCGATCAACTCCATGGCGCGGAACACCTTCTTGAGTGTAGCCGTGGAGTTAATCTTGTGCTTATATACGCGTTGCTTGCCGCCCATTAGGACCGCTTTCCGCGCGTAATCTGCTCTTCGGTATGTTCCGCTTCAACTTTGTTATCGGCACCATCAACGTGGGCCGACTCGAAGTTTGCCGCAAAGGTCGAGTGGAATTCTTCGACAGCATCCTTCAGCGAAGCTTCCGTGTCATCTTCTAGCAAGCCTGTGTCGGCGATCGTCTGCAGCACCTGCGAGTGCGAATGCAGATGGTCGATCAGACCTGCCTCGAAGTCCTTGACAGCGGAAACTGGCAGATCGTCTAGGTACCCGTGGGTACCAGCCCAAATGACTGCTACCTGGTCTTCGACCTTCACCGGGCTTGACTGGGGCTGCTTCAGCAATTCCATCAGCCGCTCGCCGCGGGTCAGCTGCTGCCTAGTAGCTTCGTCGAGGTCGGAAGCGAACATAGCGAAAGCAGCCTGGCTACGGTACTGCGCCAGCGTAAGCTTCAGCGTACCGGCAACCTTCTTCATGGCCTTGATCTGGGCGTCACCGCCTACTCGGGACACCGAAATACCCACGTCCACAGCGGGTCGCTGGTTCGAGTTGAACAGATCGGATTGCAGGAAGATCTGCCCGTCAGTAATTGAAATTACGTTGGTCGGAATGTATGCCGAGACGTCATTTGCCTTGGTTTCGATCAAAGGCAGGCCGGTCATCGAGCCGCCGCCGAGTTCGTCAGAGAGCTTGGCGCAACGTTCGAGTAGACGAGAGTGCAAGTAGAACACGTCGCCAGGGTAAGCTTCGCGTCCCGGCGGACGACGCAGCAGAAGCGAGACTGCACGGTAGGCTTCTGCCTGCTTCGACAGGTCATCAAATACGATCAGCACATGCTTGCCCTGGTACATCCAGTGCTGGCCAATTGCCGAACCGGTGTATGGGGCAAGGTACTTGAAACCTGCCGGGTCTGATGCGGGCGAGGCGACGATAGTCGTGTATTCCAGAGCACCGGCCTCTTCCAGAGTGGAACGAACAGAAGCAATGGTAGAGCCCTTCTGCCCGATAGCTACATAAATGCAACGTACCTGCTTCTTCGGGTCACCACTGAGCCAGTTCTCGCGCTGGTTCAAAATCGTATCGATCGCGATCGCGGTCTTACCCGTCTGCCGGTCACCGATGATTAGCTGACGCTGGCCGCGGCCAACCGGGATCATCGAGTCAATTGCCTTCAGACCAGTCTGTAGCGGTTCGTGCACGGACTTACGCATCATCACGCCCGGTGCCTGCAATTCGAGGGCGCGGCGACCTTCAAGGTCGGTGATCTCGCCTAGTCCGTCAATCGGAGCACCCATCGGGTCAACGACGCGGCCGAGGTAGCCGTCGCCTACGCCGACTGAGAGAACCTCACCGGTGCGGAAGACCTGTTGACCTTCTTCAATGCCACCGAAGTCGCCAAGAACCACACAACCGATTTCACGGACGTCGAGGTTCATTGCCAGACCCAGGGTGCCATCTTCAAACCGAAGAAGTTCGTTTGCCATCGTGCCAGGTAGGCCTTCGACGCGTGCAATGCCATCAGCCGTCTGCGTGACGTGACCGACCTCTTCAGTATCTGCCTGAGTTGGTTCGTAGCTGTCAACAAAGCTGTTCAGCGCTTCCCGAATCTTGTCGGGAGCGATGGAAAGTTCAGCCATGAGAATCCTTACTATCTATCTTGTTAGCCGGCCAAACGTTCGCGCGTGCGGGCCAGGGCGTTACGGACAGTGCCGTCGGTAATGTGAGAGGAAGTGTGGATCCGAAGTCCACCAATTAAGGAAGGAACAATCGAGACATTCAAATCCACGTCGCGACCGTAGCGATTACGCAAAATATTGTGCAACCGCTCCAGCTGAGCCGGTTCCAGTTCCTGCGGCGCCTCAACCGTGACCAGCTTTCGATCACGAAGCTGTGAAGCGCGCTGCGCATAGCGCCTCAGGGTAGCTAGCAGTGAGCCCTCCCTGGGGTAGGCGCTCGCCCTCTGCAGTAGCGTGAGGGCCTGTGGGCTAACCGCGTGCGCAAAAAGAGTCTGAACTAGCTGTGCCCGCCTAGAAGCACGGGATTCAGACGAATCGGAAAGCGCATTGCGCAACTCCCGCTCCTTTTGCAACAGCTGGGTGACATTGAACAACTCCTGGGCAACCTGTTCCAGCTTACCCTCGCTAGCAGCCCAGTAGAACTGCCCGTCACTTGCAATGTCCTCCAGAGCATGCGACAGATCGTTCTCGGAGGAGAACCTGCCGCTTACCAATTCATTTAGAATCGCTTGAGCTAACGGATGTGTTTTTTCTGAAAACACATCCTTCGCCAAGGCGACCTTATCTTCAGCTGACCTAGCAGGATCAGTCAGTGCCCGGGCTAAACCGGGGTTCTGCTTCACCAAATCAGCCACGCTAAATAGGTCACTGGCGACGTCCTGCATCTGCTGCCAAGCAGAGGGAACGCCGTCCTTTAGGACCTTGCGTCCTGCTTCACGCGTTGCCGCACTAGATGCGCGCATTACTTCGACTCAGCTCCTTCCGGCGCCGGGCTTGCCTCCAGATCATCAAGGAAGCGATCAATTACACGGGCGGAAAGTTCCCGATCCTTGAGCTGCTCCCCCACAATCTTTTCTGCTAACTGCGCAGCAAGCAGCCCCACATCTGACCGAAGTGAGAGCTGGGCCGATTGCCGTTCTGCTTCAATTTCTCGCGTTGCTGCGGTGCGCACACGCTCCGCTTCCTGCTTTGCTTCTTCGCGGGCACGGGCGACAATATCCTTGCCATCGGCGCGTGCCTTATCGCGAATCTCCTGGGCTTCCTTACGGGCCTCACGCAATTCGCTCTGGGCCTGTTCGTCGGCCTGAGCGACCTGCTGCTTAGCCTTTTCGGCTAGAGTCAGCCCCTCTTGGATCTTGCGGGTCCGCTCATCGACCATCTTATTGAAGGCCGGGAGGGCGAACTTGCCCAGGACGAGCGCAACCACGACCAAGACGACTGCCGACCAAAAAATGTCGAAGGTCTCGGGTAGAAGCGGGTTGCGTTGTGTCTCTGCAGCAACCTGTAGTACTGCGGAATACATGCTTATACGTTCGCCCAGAGAATGCCTGCTACGATGCCAAGCAGACCGAGCGCCTCAACGAATGCGACGCCGATGAACATGTTGGTGGTTAGCCTACCGGCAACTTCGGGCTGACGAGCGATGGATTCCTGAGTCTTTCCTACCAGCAAGCCGATGCCGATGCCGGGGCCTATGGTCGCAAGACCGTAACCGATGGTTGCTAGTACTGCTGCGCTACCAGTCATTGGTGTGTTCCTTTTCTTTATTTAGTTTCCGAATGCGGATGCCTTCGGATATCAGTGCGAGTGCACTGAAAGATCAATGTACACGGCAGTTAGAATGCCGAAGATGTATGCCTGCAAAAATGCAACAACCATTTCAAACAGAGTCACGAAAATGGCGCCTAAGAAGGTCAAGATACCTACTGCCCTCAGCGGACCTTGCATGTAAAGCAGCAGGAAGTTAGTTCCTGCCAGGCAGAGGGCCAGCATAAAGTGACCAGAGATCATGTTTGCCATAAGACGGACAAACAGGGTGAACGGCCTGATGATGAAGGTCGAAAGCGCTTCGATCGGAGTGAGGATGAGGTAGATAGGCTTAGGCACTCCCGGCGGGAATAGCGCTGATTTGAAAAATCCTCCAACTCCCTGCTCGCGAATGCCGGCCCAAATGAACGCCACCCAAGCGACAATAGCCATGAGAATTGGCAAACCAGCAACTGAGGTTCCGGCCAAGTTCAAACCGGGAATGATCCCGGCAAAGTTCATGAACAGGGCGGTGAAAAATACAACCGCTACTACGCCGTTGTACTTAGCTGCCATTGTCTTTCCCATTGCCTGCTCCGAGATCGAGGTGCGCACGAAGTCGAAGAGCAACTCCATAGTGGCCTGGGCCCTGCCCGGCACCAGCCTTGCACGGCGAGCGTAGACCAGGAGCAGAATCACCATGATCGCCAACATGACCAACCTGATGACCATGACACGGTTCATTGCAAAAGGAGTTCCCTCAAATGCAAAAACCGGGGGGAAGAAATCATCTAGTGATGGGGTATGAAACTCCCCGCTAGTGTGCACTACCGCATTGCCAACCGCCAGCGCTCTTAGCACCAGGGCACCTCCTGCTTCTTTAATGGAGCCATCAACCTAAAGATAGCCATCACCTGATAAAGGGTACAACAAACCCTCATGTTTCGGTCACTACCGATCCTCGCCCTCCAAAGTAGGGGCGAGCTGTGCTTTTGGATCGACGTAGGCGATGCGCGAACGAACCAAGGCTACAGTTTCAGCAAACATTGTGACGACAATCATAACAGTGAGTGTGATTCCCAATACCACCGTGTCAATGCAAACAAATCTTCTAGATAAACACAAGCCAACTGCCAGAGCAACTAACTTGAGGAGCATTCCCCCACCCAGAGCTGGCGCAATGTAGTCCGGATATTTCACGCCGTAGTAGTTGACCGCCATGGTCGCCAAACACAACACCGCCCCTATGGCGGCCGCAACCAATGCTGCAATAAGCCCCGGCCGCCCTCGCCAGACCTGTCCGCCTATGAGGCCAAGGATGCTCGTAGCGAGGTAAGAAACCAGGACTGCTTTGCGCGCTGCAGCCATTGCTCGGCGAACTTGTTCCATTAGTGCCTCTGCCTCTTTCGAAAAATTGATTGGTGTACAGACGGTACTGATAAGACGGTAATAACCACGACCACAACTAAACCGATGGCGAGCCCAATGCCCACATGTATGGGTTCAAATACTACAAGGGCCGCTGCCCCCAATGCGACATAAGCTGCCCACAGATACATGATTAAGACAGCGGTAACCACCGAATAGCCAAGGTTCAATAGGCGGTGGTGAAGATGCATTCTATCTGGGTGAAATGGCGAATGCCCTGCCCGCATGCGACGCACCACTGCCATCGTCATATCTGTTAGCGGCAGTATCAGCACCGCAATCGGCAGCAATATCGGTAGCAGCGAAGGAAACATCTCTGATCCGGCGAACATTGCAGGATCTACCTGCCCCGTAACCAGGATTGACACTCCTGCGGACAGTAGTCCCAGCAGCATTGCTCCGGTATCACCCATAAAGATTGTGGCCGGGTGGAAATTGTGCGGCAAGAATCCTGCACAGATACCCACCAACATGATCACTACGGCTGCGGCCAATGACGCATAAGACTGAGCATTCGTGAGGCGAACCAGCATGTAGGAATAGACAAAGAATCCCATCGCTCCAATGGCAATACAGCCGGCTGCTAGCCCGTCTAGCCCATCAACAAAATTGACCGCATTGATACAGGCCACTACTACCAGCACAGTTACGGCAATAGAGAGTTTTGAAGAGCCGATCGTGAGGCCAAAGATTGGGAAACTAACGAGCTGCACTCCACCCCAAGCCATGCCTCCTGCAATCAGGATTTGCCCGGCTAGTTTGGTCCACCATTCCAAATCCCACAGGTCGTCCAAGAATCCCAGAAGGCAGATTCCCACAGCACCCGCAAGAAGCGACCACGGTTGCGGATCGGCAAACAGTCGGGAAAAGTAAGAAGTCCTGGAAGCGAGCACCATGGCCACCGCAAATCCGCCAAGCATCGCTACTCCCCCAAGTCTGGGGGTTGGGACGGTATGCACATCCCGCTTACGCACAGGCGTCAGGGCGTGAGCTGCCAGGGCGAGTTGTCTAACCACCGGGGTGAGTAAGTAGGTAACGGAGCCAGCTATGAGGGCGAGCAGGAGGTAGAGTTTCACGCACTCTCCCAGACCCGCGCGAGCTCTTCTTCAGGGATTACCCCCTGCCGCAAGATCACCATCTCTTCGCCGCGTTGGGAGACAATTGTAGAGGGCACCGGACCGGGGGTTGGCCCCTCGTCTACATAGATAGCCACTTCTTCGCCGAAGTATCCCTGTGCATCGGATACGTTCTGAGCCGGATCGTCTCCGTGCAGATTTGCGGAGGTCACAGCAAGCGGACCAGTTAGCTTCAATAGCTCCCTAGTTTGTGCCAGACCCGGAACCCTAACAGCAACTGTGCCGCCCTTCGCCTCAGTATCCCATCCGAGGTTCTTGCCCGCGGGCAGAATCAATGTGAGCGCGCCAGGCCAAAAAGCCCTTGCCAATGCCATCATTTTGGGCGACATAGATGCGGCCACCAGTTTCCAGTCCTCCAAAGCAGACACCAACACCGGCGGAGGCATCTGCCCGGTCCTACCCTTAGCAGCTAATAGTTTGGAGACAGCCTGCGCATTTCGCGGATCTGCCCCGATTCCATACACAGTGTCAGTGGGAATAACAACTAGCTCGCCCTTCTGGGCTGCCTCTTGCAACGGCTGGGCGGCTTCGGAAGCTGGATACACATTCATGTCCCCCATTTTAGGGCGACGAGCAAATAGATAACGATCTCGACCAGTAAGATCCTTCATGATACACGGCTGCACATACCCCATCTTCCGAGCGTGCGCGCACAAATCCGCCCCCTGCGAGGGCGCGTGTTCCATCACCAACACACCCCCGTCGCGCAACAAACGTGCAGCTCGGTCGATAATCTGGCAGGGGATCTCGAGCCCATTGCTTCCGCCTCCATACAGAGCACTAGGAGGGTCACAGAGCGCTTCTGCTTGTGCCACGTCCCCTTCGGGCACGTACGGCGGATTGGAAACCACCACATCTATTGACCCGTCCAAATTCCGCATAGTTTCCGCACTGGTGGCATCCGCGCACACGAGCTCCACCTGCAATCCCTGCAGGTTCTCTTTGGCAAGCGCGTAAGCCTTCGGGTCCATCTCGACGGCCCACACCTTAGCGCCCGGGATCTCGTCGGCCACCGCACCGGCTATGGCCCCCGAGCCGGCACAAAGATCCACCACACGCACAGCACCTTCACGGTATCCGAGAGGGCGAGCAACTTCGCGAGCTGCAGCGATTGCGCTCTCGGCAACCATCTCAGTTTCAGGACGCACTATGAACACGCCCTCGGCAGCCTTTAACGTCCGCCGCCGAAAATACATCTTTCCAGTCAAATATTGCAGCGGTATACGACTAGCGCGTTTGCCTACCAAGGTGAAAAACTCGCGTTCCTGGGCAGGACTAAGAGTAGCCGGAGCCGTAAAAATTTCGCCCACTATGGATTCCATTAGCTCTTTCGCATCTGGAGTAGGCGAATCTACTCCGGCCTCGGCAAGAATATAGGCGCCTTGCCGAATAGCTCCCCTTACAGAGCTCATTCCTGACCTGTGGCCTTGGCCAACTGGTGTTCCTCGTCCAGCTTGATAGCCGAATCAATCACGGGCTGCAGTTCTCCGCCCAGGACGATGTCAAGATTGAATGCCTTGTAGCCAGTACGGTGATCAGCAATGCGATTTTCGGGGAAGTTATAGGTGCGAATGCGTTCTGAACGATCCACAGTTCGCACCTGCGAATGGCGCGCCTCCGCTTCCTCAGCCTCGCGCTTGCGACGTTCTTCCTCGGCTAGTCTCGAACGCAAAACGCGCATCGCAGCCTCACGGTTCTGGATCTGCGATTTTTCGTTCTGCATAGACACCACGATGCCAGTGGGCAAGTGAGTAATACGCACCGCCGAGTCTGTAGTGTTCACCGACTGGCCGCCAGGACCAGAGGAACGGAACACATCCACCCGGATGTCATTCGGGCCAATCTCGACCTCTCCCTCATCCTCAACTTCCGGCATAACGTACACGCCGGCAGCAGAAGTATGAATACGCCCCTGCGTTTCGGTAACAGGAACGCGCTGGACGCGGTGCACGCCGCCCTCGTACTTCATGGACGCCCACACGCCCTCTTCCGGAGAAGGATTACCCTTTGCCCGGATAGAGATCTGTGCATCCTTCACGCCACCCAAATCGGTTTCGTTCATGTCCATCACCTTGAACGACCAACCACGCTTTTCGCTGTACCGCTGGTACATCCGCAGCAGGTCCCCCGCGAAGAGGGCGGACTCTTCACCGCCAGCACCGGCCTTGATCTCCATAAGTACATCGGAGGCATCCTCAGGATCACGTGGAGCAAGTACTGAGAGCATCTTTTGGTGGGCAGCACTCACCTCAGACTCGAGCCGCTCTGCTTCCTTAGCGAACTCGGAATCTACCTCAGCAAGTTCCTTCGCAGCATCCAAGTCATCACTAAGCTTCTGCCACGACCGGATTGACTCTGCCTGCCGCTTCAGTTCCGAATAACGCCTACCAACCTTACGTGCCTGAACCTGATCCGACAGCACCGCCGGATCCGACATCTTCTTTTCAACCTCTGCCAGGTCGGCAAAAATCTTCTCGCCTGCGTCAAAACTTGCGCTCATTACCGCTTTCCTACAAATTGGGGTGCCGACTACATAGAAGCGCCGGCCGGGAAGACCCGACCGGCGCCCATAAGACCTATTTACTTCTTACGCTTGCCGTAGCGCTTCTCGAAGCGAGCAACACGACCACCGGTATCCATGATCTTCTGCTTGCCAGTGTAGAACGGGTGGCAGGCGCTGCACACGTCAACACGCATCGAATCGCCCGAAATGGTGGAGCGAGTCTGGAACTCGTTGCCGCAGGTGCAGGTTACAGTTACCGGGTGGTAGTCAGGGTGGATTCCCTGTTTCATAATTTATCTCCTTAAGGAATTCGAGGTCGCCGGGTCCGCCAGAGCGGTGAACCGGAACAGAAAGATTATGCCATACTCTTCCACGTATTCATACGTGAGAGTGTTCACTGCAGGCGCTACTAATCGGCCGACGTGCTCATCTTCCCAATGGTGAGTAGGAACTCAGCATTGGAGGAAGTATCACGAAGCTTGCCTAGTACCAGTTCGGTTGCCTCCTGCGTATCGAGCGAGCCAAGGATCCTGCGAAGCTTCCACAAAATCTTCATCTCTTCAGGACGCAGCAACATCTCTTCACGGCGAGTGCCCGACGAGTTGACGTCTACTGCCGGGAAGATACGGCGATCTGCCAAGGCACGCGACAACCGCAATTCCATATTGCCCGTACCCTTGAACTCTTCGAAGATGACCTCGTCCATCTTGGAGCCGGTCTCGACAAGAGCAGTAGCCAAAATGGTAAGAGAACCGCCGTTTTCCACGTTCCTGGCCGCACCAAAGAACTTCTTGGGCGGGTAGAGGGCGGAAGCATCAACACCGCCGGAAAGAATGCGCCCAGAAGCTGGGGCAGCCAGGTTGTAGGCACGCCCAAGACGGGTGATGGAGTCCAGAAGGACCACCACGTCCTTGCCTAGTTCAACCAAACGCTTTGCCCGTTCGATTGCCAGTTCCGCAACGATGGTGTGATCAGAAGCCGGCCGGTCGAAGGTCGAAGCAATGACTTCCCCCTTCACCGTACGCTGCATATCAGTAACTTCTTCGGGCCGCTCGTCTACCAGAACCACCATCAGATGGGCTTCAGGATTGTTGATCGAAATAGCGTTGGCGATCTGCTGAAGAATGATCGTCTTACCGGCCTTAGGCGGCGAAACGATAAGTCCGCGCTGTCCCTTGCCGATGGGGCTAACCAAGTCGATAACACGGGGCGTAATAGCCTTCGGAGAAGTCTCCAGCCGCAGCTGCTCGTCCGGATACAGCGGGGTCAAGTCCTTGAACTGCGGGCGCTCATGGGTCTGCTCGGGCGTCAGCCCGTTAGCCGCATCCAAGCGAACCAGGGCATTGTACTTTTGCCTCCGTCGTTCGCCCTCGCGCGGCTGGCGCACCGCACCCTGGATCGCATCGCCGGAGCGCAGCCCCCAGCGGCGCACCTGCCCCAGTGACAAGTACACGTCGTTAGGACCGGGCAAGTACCCGGAGGTGCGAACAAAAGCGTGGTTATCGCGCACGTCCAAGATACCCGCGATGGGGATCAGCACGTCGTCTTCGCTTACCTCGTTGTTCGAGTTGTTCGAATTGTTGGAGTTGTGGTGAGAATTGTTGTTGCCGTCGTGGCGGCCCCGCTTCCGGTCCCGCCCGCGCCTGCGACGTCCAGAGCGCTCCTCGTCATCATGTTTCTTGCCGCCGGTGGGCAGCTTAATGTCTTCTACCTTCTTCGGTTCATCAGATGAGGACGGAGTTTCAGCCTTGCCCTCGCGCGCCAGTTCCTGCTTCACGTCCAGCTTGGGTGCGCCAGCGTCGGAGGAAGCCCTGCGCCTGCGACTACGCCGAGGACGCCCTTCCCGGGAATCCTGATTCTTGAGGCCTTGCGCATCATCGCCATTTGCCTTTGGGAGATTATCCTGGCTAGCAGCAGCCTTTTCGGGGGTTTCCTGTTCCTTTGCTTGACGGCGCGGCTCAGCTTGACCACCGCCGTCGGTCGAGGACGAAGCAGCTTGAATTTTCTGGATCAGATCAGATTTGCGCATTCTAGAAGTGCCCTTCAGGCCCATAGATGCGGCGAGGGCTTGCAGCTCGGGTAGCCGCTTGGAGCTCAGATCATTATTAGTGCTCACGAAATTCCTTCATAAATGTTGTTGGGAAAGCATAATCCGTTTACGCCCTATTGCGCGAAAGAAAAAGAAAATGGATTAGCTAAAGGCTATTGAGCCCGAAACGCAGAAAATGTCTGCGATGGCTCAACAATAGCAAAAGTTTAGCGATCACGCGAAGAGGTGCCGCCCACAGTTTTGGCGCCCTCTTCATCTACTTTCAATTCGTGTACATCCCACCGGCCTTCGCGGGCCTGCCGGCGCACCCCCGGGGTCACCCGTCCAAGCACTAGCACGGTCGGACCGGCCCCAGAAACCACTGCCGGATACCCCTCGTCGCGCAACCAGCGAACGAGTCCGACGGAGGCTGGCATAGCCGGCTCCCGGTAGTCCTGATGCAACCGATCTTCTGTGGCAGCGCAGAGCAATTCTGGGCGATCGGCCAAAGCAGCAACCAGCAGCGCTGCGCGTCCAGCCTGAAATGCGGCATCGGCGTGAGGCACCTTAGCAGGCAGCATTTTCCGCGCCTTGGAGGTGGCCAGCCTAAAGCCGGGAACAAATGCTGTTGTTACCAAGCCATTAGCTACCGGAATGCGGGTTGCGCAGGCAGTTTCGTCTGCCATCCAGCTGATCGTGGCTCCCCCAAAGATCGTCGGCGCTACGTTGTCAGGATGGCCTTCCATCTGGGTAGCCAGTTGCAAAATCCGTTGATCGTCGAGCACCTCTGGCTCTGCCAGAAATGAACGCGCAAGCAGCATGCCGGCCACAATTGCCGAGGCCGAAGACCCAAGCCCACGCCCGTGAGGGATCGTATTGACGCAGTTCAAGTGGACTCCCACCTGGGGAGCACCGACTGCTTCCAAAGCCACGCGAAGCGCCTGCACTACCAGGTGTTCCTCGCCCTCGGGAAGCTGCCCTTCCCCCTGTCCCTTCACCGTTACCCGAGTTGGCCCAGCAACCGCGCGGGCATCGATCTGGTCATACATGGCCAAGGCCATCCCCATGGAGTCATATCCAGGCCCCAGATTCGCAGATGTGGCCGGTACCCGTACCCGCACCGAGTCGTTAGTCAGCCGCATCTTATGCCTCTAGCACCAGCACGGAAGCAACATGAACCCCAGTTGCTTCCAAGCGCTCGCGGATCTTCGCAATAGCCTTCTGCGCTACCTTATGCGTCGACAACACAACCGATACCTTGTCCTCATTGGCACTCTGGTGTACTGCGGAGATCGAGACGCCCTCATCTGCAAAAATTTGGGCAAGTTCTGCCAGGGTACCTAGCTCGTCAGGGACATTCACCCGGAGCCGGTACCGATGGCAGCCTTCGCTAGCGGGCAGGATTGGCAGATTCGCATAGGAGTTTTCTCGTGGCGCGCTCCCCCCGTGGGCAATGTGGGACGCACCCGCCACCACGTCAGAAAGCACGGCTGAGGCAGTCTGTACTCCGCCCGCTCCCTGTCCGGTAAACATCAGAGTGCCAGCGGCCTCAGCCTCCACCACCACTGCGTTGAAGGCTCCATTTATATTGGCGAGGGCGGAAGACTGCGGTACAACTGCGGGATAAACTCCAAGGCTGAGTGCCTCCCCGTCTTCAGTTTGTACGCGCTCGGCTACTGCCACCAGCTTGATCTTCTCGTCGAAGAAAGCAGCGTCCGCCGAGTCTTGTTCCGTGATGGAGCGGATGCCCGTAGCAGGCACATCCTGCAGCGACACCCTGGTGTGGAATGCCAGGGACGCCAATATCGCGCACTTTGCGGCCGCATCGAAACCGTCTACGTCGGCTGTGGGATCGGCCTCTGCAAACCCCAGCTCCTGTGCCTTCGCCAGCGCCTCGTCGTAAGAACGACCGGCCGTATCCATCTGTTCAAGCATGTAATTGGTAGTGCCGTTGACAATACCGGTTACCTTGTTAATACGGTCGCCGAGCAAGGATTCTCGTAGGCCATAAACGACGGGGACTGCTCCGGCAACCGCAGCTTCGTAGTAGAGATTGGCACACTTTTCGGCGGCCAGCTCGTACAGTTCCGGTCCGTGTGCGGCTAATAAAGCCTTGTTGCCAGTAACCACCGTCTTGCCGGCACTGAGGGCGCGCCTCACCAACGTGCGAGGAGGTTCAATGCCACCTATCAGTTCAATGACGAGGTCGGCTTCATCAATAACACTGTTGGCATCTGTGGTTAGCAAAGACCGGTCAACTGCCTCATCGCGTTCTGCCTGCAGATTTGAAACACATATACCCACAATTTCTAGGGGTGCTCCCGCACGCGCTGCTAGGTCGCGTCCCCGCTCCCCGAGTAACCGCACAACTTGGGTACCGACGGTGCCGCACCCCAGGACGCCAATCTTTACAACCTCTTTTGACATTCAGTCCTCGCTATTTTTCCAAGGTCTTATCTGCAGCCAATAGATCTTCAATAGTTTCGCGCTTTATAATTTCGCGCCATTTGCCGTTTCTTACTCCGACAACTCCGGGTCTCGCCAGCATGTTGTAATTCGATGCCATGGCACGACCGTACGCACCCACAGCCGGTACAGCTAATAGATCCCCGGCCTGTAAATCTGCAGGAAGGGCAACGTCATTTACTACCACGTCCCCGGATTCACAGTGTTTGCCTACTACCCGGCAAAGCACCGTTTCTGCCTCAGAGATGCGATTTGCCAGCGTGGCGCTGTAGTTGGCGCCATAAAGAGCCGGCCTAATATTGTCTGACATTCCGCCGTCTACCGACACATAACGCCTGGTTTGCCCCTGCGCGATAGTGACATCTTTGATCGTTCCGACCGAATACAGCATCACCTGGGATGGGCCCGCAATAGAGCGCCCCGGTTCGATCGAGATTACGGGGATATCAGTGCCCGCCTTCTGGCAAGCATCCTTCACAGCCTCGGCTAGGGCGAGGCTAATCTCATTAGCAGTAGGCGCCTGCGGATCAGCACCGGTATAGGCGATGGCATATCCGCCTCCCAGGTCAACCTCGCCTACGGCTAATCCCTTTTCCAGGATCTTGGCACGAAATGCCATTACCTTTGAGGCAGATGCCGCAAAAGCGTCCAAATCCAATATCTGAGAACCAATATGAGAGTGCAGTCCCACCAGCTCTAGGTGATCGCACTGAGCGATGGCGTCGATGACTTCCTCTGCCTGCCCAGTAGCGATCGAGAGGCCAAACTTTTGGTCCTCGTGTGCGGTGGAAATGTATTCATGCCCACCGGCGTGAACCCCGGTGGTTAATCTGACCATCACTCGCGCCTGTTTACCGGCCGCAGCCGCAATGCGTTCGACCTGCGCTACTTCAGGTAAGGAATCAACAATTATTCTGTCGATGCCAGCTGCGATGGCCAACTCCAGTTCGCGATCCCCTTTGTTATTGCCATGCAATCCAATCTCGCTCGCGGGGGCACCTGCAGCTAACGCTAGTGAGAGCTCGCCCAAGGAGGCCGTGTCGATACCGAGGCCGGCCCGCGTTGCAGCGCGCACAGCATCGGCACACAGGAAAGCCTTTCCAGCGTAATTTACCTTTGCTCCCGAAAATCCGTAGCCTTCCCAAAAAGCTTCGGCCATAGCGGCAGCCCACACCTGGCAGCGCCCTTCGAAATCTGCCTCATCCCACACGTAGGCGGGGGTGGCGTATTCTTTCGCCACATCAATCAGAGAAACTCCACCCACCCATAGCGCTCCGTCTTCGCGGGCAGCACTCCAGGGCCACAGGTCGGGGCGCTGGGCAGGATCAGGGCACGCCAATGCGGCCAAATCAGTCATGAGAGCTACATCCTTTCGGGTGCTTGCACCCCTAGCAAATCTAGACCGTTGCGCAGGACCTGGCCGACGGCATCATTTAGCCACAGGCGAGCCACATGCGAAGGCTCGACAGGATCGTCCCCACGGGGAGTAACTCGGCACTGTCCGTACCAGGCGTGGTAGGCACCGGCTAGTTCTTCTAGATAACGAGCCACTCGGTGCGGCTCTCGCATGCTAGCGGACTGCGCCACGATTTCCGGGTATCGAGCCAGGGTGCCTAGCAGTTCCCCGTCGGCTGCGGAAGATAGTTCCTCCGGAGCGAAGCCGGCCTCGCGGGAAACTCCGTGTTCCTGCGCATTGCGGGCAACAGCGCAGGTACGCGCGTGTGCGTACTGCACGTAGTAGACCGGATTCTCGTTCGTGTGCGATGCCACAACATCCAAATCCAGCTCCAGGGTGGTATCTACCGAGGAACGAATCAGGCTGTACCGCGCCGCATCTACCCCAACAGCTTCCACTAGGTCCTCAAGGGTAACTACGGTTCCGGCACGCTTGGACATGCGAACTGGTTTACCGGCGCGCACTAGGTTTACCAGCTGCCCAATCAGAATTTCCATATTCTTTCCGGGGCCGGCCTCGTCCCCGAAAGCGCGAGCCATGGCGTACATGCGTCCGATATAGCCGTGATGGTCCGCGCCAAGCATGTAAATACACTGGTCAAACCCACGTTCACGCTTATTCAGATAGTACGCAACGTCGCCAGAGAAGTAGGCAGCATTGCCATCGGACTTGATTAGGACGCGGTCCTTGTCATCTCCAAAATCGGTAGACCGGAGCCACAGGGCACCTTCCGATTCGAAAATTACGCCCAACTTGCGCAGCTTCTCGATGGCATCGTCTACCGCACCAGATTCATGCAGAGTCTGCTCATGGAAGAAAACGTCAAAATCCGTACGGAATGCGTGCAAAGATTCCTGGATCTCGGCGAACATGAGCTTTACGCCTTTTTCCCTGAATACTTCCTGAGCTTCGACATCTCCTAATTCCCGTGGATCAGTGCCTCCCTCGGCGCCAACCTGCGCAATTACTTGGTCTGCGACCTCGGAAATGTACTTTCCGCCGTAGCCATCTTCTGGCGTTGGGCGCCCCTTCGCAGCCGCTAGCAATGAAGCCGAGAAGTTGTTGATCTGATTACCGTGATCGTTGAAGTAGTATTCGCGAGTTACCTGCGCGCCAGCAGCTTCGAGGACGCGCGCCATAGCATCTCCCACTGCGGCCCAGCGTGCTCCACCGATATGAATCGGACCGGTGGGATTAGCAGAGACGAATTCTAGGTTCACGTGCGAACCCGACTGCGCATCACTGCGACCATACTGCGAGCCAGCCTCCAAGATGGTGGCAGCTAAGGCACCTGCGGCTCCAGAGGAAAGTCGGACATTCAAAAATCCTGGACCTGCCACTTCCGCGGCCGCAATAGCGTCGACCTGTTCTAACTCTCCGGCCAACAGAGTTGCCAGGGCACGCGGATTAGTTGATGCCTTCCTAGCTAGCTGCATAGCCACGTTCGTTGCCCAATCGCCATGTTCACGATTGCGTGGTCGCTCAACTTTTACCTGAGGAATATCTTCTGCGTTGAGGGCGATGTCTCCCCTCTTCGCTGCCGCAGAAAGACACTGGTGAATTAGTTCTGAAAGTTCTTCTGGAGTCACACGCTAAGACTACCTGCTAAAGGGGTAGGCTACGCAATCGCCTTTCCCAAAACAGAAAAGTTCGCCTTTTCAACAAAATTTCCTACCCTATTTACCGGTTGTCACATACACTGGCGGGGTGAATACACAAGTAAATGCCCCCTCAGAGAAGCTGGTAATGTCCTCACCAGTAGAAACATTAAAAACTGCCACCTCCGCAATGGCGGGGAAAGCAGGCGTTGCAAATACTAAGCCGCTGAATACCTTCCTGTTGGCGATTGCCGCAGGCGCCTACATCGGACTTGGCTTCATCTTTTTCACAACCGTGCAGATGGGCGCCGATAAGCTGCCCCTGGGCGTAGCCAAACTGATGGGAGGCTTGGTCTTCTCAGTCGGCCTGATCCTAGTAGTTATTACCGGAGCTGACCTGTTCACCTCCACCACCATGTCGCTGATCGCCAAGGCTTCGGGTCGCCTTACTTGGGCGGAACTGTTAAAGCACTGGGCAATCGTCTACGTCGGCAACTTCGTCGGTTCACTACTTGTGGTTGCCCTCGCCTATTTCGGAAACCTGCAAGCAGGCGGCAAAGGCGCCTTCGGTCAGGTAATAGTCAACACTGCAACGGCGAAAGTATCGCACACCCCAATCGAGAGCTTTGTCTTGGGCATTGGCTGTAACCTGCTAGTTTGCCTGGCAGTGTGGCTGACCTTCGCGGGCAAGACTGTCGCGGATAAGATCCTCGCCATCGTGGGCCCGATCTCGGCTTTCGTCGCCGCAGGATTCGAACACTCCGTGGCAAACATGTTCATGATCCCCTACGGCCTAATCCTGGGCTACGGAGGGCAGCTAACCTTCTCTAATTTCTTGTTGGTAAACCTGCTTCCGGTAACGCTCGGCAACATCCTTGGTGGGGGCGTCTTTGTTGGCCTCCTCTACTGGATAATAAATAGACCAGCCGAATAGAAAACTACTAGATTTGGCCCCGCTTCGGCGGGGCCATTTTTGTCTGCTCACATAAAGTGCTGGCTGCTAACAACCAAAGTATCTGCGCGGTTTTGGGTATGAAAAGCGCCCCGAACAGGATTCGAACCTAACGAACAGATTATAGCATTAACATGTGTGGCCTGGTATTTCGTTGGAATTATCCTGTTTTTGGCGGTTTTTACGAACCAAGGGGTAGCCCTACTTTGCCCTGCTTATCCCTGCTTTTCGTGTCACCTGACACAGGCGGGACAGGCGGTGGCCACGCATAAGGCACTTTATACAAAACAACAAGCCGCCTTATGAGTGCGCATAAGGCATTTGGTAGAATAAAATCGTCTGACGGCTCCGGTTTAGCCTAGCCAATCGGATTTGGTGTACGCATAGTTGAGGCCCATCCCTTACTCGTCTCCAGAGGTGGGCCTCCGCTCACATAAGCGAAAATTCGCCAATCTCAAACCTCAACTAAACTGACTTCGCATAGTCGGTATCACAAGCGTGCGAAAGTCTTCAATCAGCCAGCAAGGCAAGTCAAGTTCTTCTGCGATCAGGCGGGCGGCACCCCTGTTATTGCTTCCGCTTTAGCGTACATTGTGGGGTTGACGAGTAGGCGCGCGACGGCGGCTTTCACCCGCGCTTCTATACGCGGGGGTTGCGGCCCGTCATGGCCGGCCCTGTGGTGGATGATCTCGTGCAAGAGCACGGGGGTGCGCTCACGGGCGGTAAGCTTATTGTTCAGCCAGATTGTGCGCGTTTTTGCGTCGTAGTGGCCTAGGCCGGGTATGCGCGCGCTTTCGCGAATACTTACGCCTTCTTTGGCACAGTATTCTCGGAGCGCTTGTTCTGTCAGTCCCACAGGTTAATTAATGCCGCGTGGGACTGACAGAATGAGCCGTTTTTAATGTTCAGTCGGCATGAGGTATGTCACGGTCGTTTTCTGGGGTGCGGTCATCGGCTGCAAGAGCACTGAAATCGGTTTGCGCTTCCGCCTCCGCATCCGAGAGCGCGTAAAGGTTAGGTGCGGGAAAGTCGGTGGCGTCATCCCGTTTTGAAGGCTTGCCAAAATCGCGGTTTAGCCATTCGTAAGCTTCTTGCGCGACCTCTTGAGGGGTGGCTCCGATAGCTTCGCATATTTTACATAGCGCACGTACTGGTAGCTGAGGGTCGCCGGGGTTTAGCCAGCGAGAAACGGTTGCCTGCCCACTCCCTATGGCTTTTGCTACATCGGTGATTGTCCATCCGTATTGGGTGATTTTTCCTTTGGTTGTGAGTCCGACAAGATCTGCATACTTGTCGCCGCGTTTCCTTATATCCATACAAACATTATATTGCTCATTTTGCGCATATGCAATGTCTAAATTGGTATCAAATCCGACTTGCAGAATGATTAGATAGGCATATATAATGTTCATATGAACATCGCAAAGGAAACAGCAAGGAGCGTTCGCGAAGCAATCGCTTCCTCGAACCGCTCCCGCAGATCAATCACAGATGAAACCGGAATCCCCTACTCGACCATGAATCGAAAAATCTCCGGTAAAGCCGAGTTTTCACTCTCTGAATTGTGCGCCATCGCCGAAACCACCGGATCGGAACCCTGGGAGCTCCTTCCTAAAACGTTCCTCCCCCGAGCTTACCGCGAAAAGGAAACAGCATGAGTAATCTAATCCCCTTCACGTTTGAAGGCACCAATGTCCGTATCTTCAAAGAGAACGGTAAAGCCTTTTTCTGTGGTAAGGATGTGGCAACCGCCCTCGGATACACCAATACGAATAAGGCATTATCAGACCATTGCAAAACCGATGGGGTAACGAAACGGTACCCCATCGTTGATAGCCTCGGACGCACCCAGCAAGCCCGGTTTATCTCGGAGGGTGATGTTCTTCGACTTATCGTTGCGTCGAAGCTACCCACGGCCCAAAAATTTGAGGCATGGGTATTCGATGAGGTCCTACCCACCCTGTTCAACCAGGGCTCCTACCAGCTTCCGGCCCTGTCTCCTATTGCTAATCCGGTTATTGCGCAGGCTAAGGAAGAACTTGTTCTTTGCCAGGCCGCGCGGGGCCTTATTCAAGCGGATCACCTCGAAGCAAGGGCGCGCGTAATTCTAGCGCGTGGGCTTGGAGAGTTCCCACAGCTGGAACCCGCAACCCGCCCCTTGTACGCGCAGGACTTTTTGAAAGAAAAAGGCCTCAGCAAGGATCAGATGAAGCGGATTTCCCCTACTTTCGGCAAAAGGGTGAAAGCTACTTACACGCTAGAGCATGGTAGGGAGCCGGAGAAGTACCCCCTGAATTTGGGGAATGGGCAGACCCGCCAGGTCAACGCATACACCGAGAAGGACCGGCCCCTTTTTGAGGGTGTTTGGTCTAAGTATTACGCGAATTAATTAGGTGTGACTCCACCTGCGGCAACAAGCGGAGTCACTAATTTTGAAAGGAATCACGAATTATGACCTTCCAAGGTGAATCATACCCGAAACAGGCCCCGGTACCACTTTTCCCGCCTATTACCACGCTTGATGAGTGGGGCGAACCCACCCTGCAAGAAGGGCAGGATCCCGAAGAAGTTGCTATTGAGGCGCTCAAGTGCGCGGCAACCTTCAATCATTACATGGAGGCTCTTGCTAATCATTTTGATGATGGTGCGACCCGCGATGAGGTTTTCGTTAATGCCATATACCGTCGGGGGTTGCTTAAGGCCGCTGGGCATGAGCTTGCGGAAACCCGAATGTTCATTAACTTCCTCGGCAAAGTAAAAATCGCTAGCAAGTGCAACATGCCTTTCATTGGCGGGGGTGCGCTATGAGCACCCCAGTATTGCCACCGCGTAATCCGCAAGCTTGGCTTTCCGTGCAAGATGCAGCAAAATTACTGAGTCTTTCCGCGAAAACCGTGCGGAAAATGTGCCAGGAAGGCGCTTTGAAAGCTACTAAGTTCGGTTGGGTGTGGCGTATCCGCCCGGATGCCATTGAAGCCCATGAACGCGAAAAAGCCGCAGCGTTTGATGAGAGCGCCCCGGCGCGGATTGCCCCGCGTTCTGCGCGCTCTGCTGCCGCCCGTAAAGGCGCAGCTACTAGGAGGCTCGCATGAGGCATCGCAAGTTTTACCGAGTGGCTAAAAGTATTCTTTTTGGCATTGGCGGGGCCATGTGTGCTTGGTTCACTCATGTTTTTTGGGTTGCTGATCCTTATTTCGCGTTTTGGTGCTATGTCATGACTGCCGGTTGTCTGGTTGGGTTTTTGGCCAATTTTGGTAACGGCAAGGAAGGGTGACTCCCTGATGTGCCGCGAGTATTACGACTATTTGCAGGAACTCCATATTGATATGGAGGATGATTTTCTCGATCGCGTACGAAGCCAGCATGAGGGGCATTCCGTCCACGTAGGGATGCCGGTTGCGGGGGTGGAGGATCTTGTTTTTGCCCCTGTTGGCACGCTAGTCACAATCCAGAAAATCTCCCCAGGAGCCCCTGGTGGGGCCGTGTTTACTGCCAGGAAGCAGGACCCTACTTTTTGGGACGGCCCCGGCCTCGGCATCAACCAATACAACAAGTCTTTTATGACTTCGGAGCTTATGAATCTTATCCGCTCCGAGAAAGTCATTTCCGCGATTATCACCCATATACCAGTAGAGGATTAAGAATTGGGTACTAAACTTCCGCGTCTTTCTAAGAAGAATACGGCGCAAGCACTCGAATATTTGACAACTATCAAGATTATTAAGTCTCACCTTAGCGAGGTGGAAAAGGCGTGTAAAGCCTACCTGGTGGAAAAGGCTTTTGAGCCTGGTACTAAGGTTACGGCGCATGCCCCTAATGGGGCGGATATCGCCACCGTGAGTATTACTAAGCCTGCTGAAACCCTCGATTATGAGGTTACCGATGAAGACGCGTACGCGGCTTGGTTGCAAGTGCATGAGCCGGCTGATTATGAGCGGGCCGTGCAAACCGTACAGGTTGTGCGCGAGTGGGCGAAAAAGGGCCCGCAATTGGCATTGTATGTGCAAAAGAATGATGGAGCCCTCCCTAACGGCGTGAACGTAAAGCCGTCCCGGCCTCCGCATGTGGTTGTGCGTCAGTCTCCCGCGCAGGCTGATAATTACTTGGCGAATTATGTGAAGCAGCTTTCCGCCCTCCCACAGCTAGGAGGACGCGATGAGTGAAAGCAGCGTTGCGCTCGCGGTTTATCGTGAACCTATTTCGGCGCGTATGGAGTATGCGAAAGCGCTCGCAGCTTCCCAGTTGCTGCCTGCCGCGTATGTGCGCCAGCCACAAAATGTTTTGGTGGCTATGGAAGCCGGTGCCGCTCTCGGTTTACCGCCTATTCAGGCGTTGACCAGTATCAATGTTATTAAGGGAAAACCCGCGATGAGTGCGGATCTTATGGCGGCTTTGATTCGTAAGGCTGGGCATAAGTTGCGGGTTGAAAGTGATGATCAACATTGTACTGCCACGGTGATCCGTGCGGATGACCCGGATGCTCCAATGAGCGTTACTTGGGATGAGGCGAAGGCCCGTCGCGCTGGTTTGTGGGGGAATAAGGGGCCGTGGTCGCAGTACCCTGCGGCAATGCTCCGAGCCCGCGCTATTAGCGAGGTTGCGAGGATGGCCGCGAATGACGCGTTGATGGGCGTTATTTATACGGAGGAAGAATTAGCGGATTCTACCCCGGTTGCTGTGAGCTCAGAGCAGGTTCCGCCGTCCGCACAGCCTCAAACGCAGGATGTGCCGGAACCGGAGCCGCCGGTGTGGAATGGGGATTCGCGTGAGCTCATGCAGGACCAGATCGTGAAGGCCGCGCAATTCCTTGATCTTACTGCCGCGCAGTTGCAGGGCACTATCGCGTACGCGACTAAGCGTGGGCGTTGCGAGTATGCGGTAGGCACTACCCCGCTTGAGGGTTTGAGTAATGAGCAGCTTGCGGTGGTGCGCGCCTACCTGGTGCAAAGGCTGAATGAATTGCAGGGAGAAAAGTCGGCTGGAGAGCCCGCTCCGGAGGGTGAAGTCCTTGATGTGGAAGTTTTTGAAGAAGGCGAAGAAAAATGAAGAATCTTGGCGTTGGTGGGTTCGCTACCACGGTAGAAGATTTCAGCGGGCTTCCTACCTCCACGGTGATTATTGGAAGGCTGAAATCTGCCCCGGCGTATCCCGTTCCTTTTGCGCACTGCCCTGAAGGCTGCTGGCATGCCCCATCCGGTCTAATAGGCGTGCCTGAGACCTGCGGGCCGGAATGGCTAATCGCGCATGTTATGAAACCTGGGTGGCTGATTGCTGACTACCCTGGTAACCCCCTCTTCGATACCTCACTTGATAAGCCTCAAAAGCAGTCGCAGGGGCCTGTTGCACCTCTGAAAAGGGGGATGACAGTTACTGCGGGTACTCTGCCTAGGCTGCCGGTGGGAGCTGCGTTTGAGGTGGTTTGCCGTGACGGCTCTGGGTTCATTGTCGAAAAAGTAGGCGTGGACAAATGGGCAATTAAAACCAGCCTCGCATATTACGGCACCCGCTCTACACAGTTTGTTGCCTCATTTTTTGATTTTGAAAAGTTCAAATCCGCGAAGCTGTTTTGCATCCCAAACGGGGGTGAGAGCGAATGATCCGCGATACTCACCCCTTGTTTCGGTGTGGGGAACAACTTTACGGGGCGGCTGACCTGCGCGAGCTCCCTAACGGGGCGCTCCTGCTAGGAGTACGCGAAGGTGGCAGTGTCGAGCACCTCATGAAGTGCTTGTGCGCTGATGGGTGGATCACTTCCGGCAAGCTAGGCCACTCCACAAGCGCGGAAATTGCGGAAGGGTTCGTCGCTCTGTTCCTGCTGGAGTGCGCGAATGCGCGGCCTGCTACGGAAACGGCGTTGGCGAAGCTGGATCGGTTGGAGGCGCACGCCCGGCTTGGGGACCCGCAAACCTCGCATGAGGCCGCGCGGGCTGTTGCGGCACGGGAGGTCGCCCGCAAGGTTTTAGCAATTTTCGCTAATCAAGATGCCCCGATTAGTGATGAGCAGCTGACAGCTTGTTATGCGGATGCGTACGACGCGCCTGCGGTCTCGTCCTCGTACCGGTCCCGCCGCTCCGAACTCGCAAATATTGGCCTAGTAGAAAAGGCCGGGCGCGGGAAAAATAAGGCCGGGCGGCGCGTCCGCTTGTGGCAGATCAGCGAGAAAGGCCGGGAGGTTTACGAGCTGATTAGAAGGGCGCAAGCATGAGTTATTCGACTTTGTGCTTGGATCCCCGTTTGGATCTGCCTTTGCCTGGGCAGTGGGCAGAAAACGCGGCCTGCACGAGGGCACCGGAGCTGTTCACGAATAATACCAAAAACGGTAGGCATGATGAGTTTGCGGAGGCGAAAAGGGTCTGCGCGTCCTGCCCTGTAATAGGGGCATGCCGCCAATACGTAGACGAGACCGAAAAGGGACTGTCGGCGCGGAATTGGCAGGTTGGCGTTTACGCGGGTGAATCCCCTTTGGATCGGTTCCTCAGACGGCGCGACGACATCAAGCGATGCGCCTCTTGCGGTGTTGTTGGTGTTGTTGGTGGTGTGCGGCCAAAGGATGTGCCCCAATGGGTGAAACTCCTTGAAACGGACACCCTGTGCCATAAGTGCGCTAAACGCGAGGCGTCGCCCTCGTACTCTACGGATCTTGGGCCTTGTAGGGGTGGGTGCGGGCATAAGTTGCGCGGTCTGAAAGTGAGCGCGAAAGATGCCCCAGGCACGCGCAAGTGCGTGAACGCAAAAAGACGGCTGTGCAAGCAGTGCGCGATTAAGTGTTCTGATTCGACGCGCCCGTGCGTGGGTTGCGGGCGGCTTTTACGCCACCCGCGCCTGACTGTGAAAGACCTTCCCGAGACCTTGTATCCCGCGTCTTGGAGTAAGGGTTTGTGCTCACGGTGTAACCGGCGCATTAAGGAAGGGAAACCGACTGCGCTTGGTGGGCAGCTTCTAGCTAATCCAGATCATAAAGCAAGGGTGAATAAGAAGTGAAAGGCCAGATCAGTTTTACGGTGCTTGGAATGCCTATTTCGCAGGGGTCTATGGGCGTGAATAGGCGTACCGGCCAGTTGTATCACGTGAAGAACGCGCAGTTGGCTGTGTGGCGGCAGAAGGTCCAGTTTGGGGCGTTGAATACTGCCCGCCTTGCGGGTTGGAAGTTGCCTTTGAACTGCCCACTTTTGTTGAGTGTGCAATTTTATTTGGCTCGTCCGAAGCGCCCAAAGTTTAAGGATTACGCGGCGACTAAACCGGATGTGGACAAGCTCCTCCGAGCTGTTCAGGATGGCCTGTCGCCCAGGCAGGGCGGCAAGTTCACGGTGGAGGATTCACGGTTTGTGGATTCGCACGCCACGAAGGCGTACGCCGCGTCTAACACGATTGGGGCGAAAAACGGCCCCCGAGCCGAAATCACAGTCATAGATCTATCGGTGCCGTTCTAAAGGAAGGGAGGTGTTGAGGTATGCGGATTAGGAGTATTAAGCCGGAGTTTTGGCGCAGTAGGGACATCACTGCCCTCTCGTGGGACGCGCGGCTGGTTTTCATCGGCCTGTGGTCCTACGTGGACGACAACGGGGTTGGGCGGTTTGACTTGGCTTCGATTGCTGGTGATTTGTTCGTTCAGGATCTTTGCGACAACCCTCGCGACACCCTCGCGAGACTATCGCGAGCATTGCAGCAAATTATTTCAAATGGTCTCGCAGTTGTTTACGAGATCGAAAGCAAGGATTTTATATTCATCACTGGATGGAATAAACATCAGCGTATCGACCGGCCCAATAAGGCGCGGCTTCCACTACCTGACGGTGAGAAACGTCGTCCGACCAGCGACGATGATTTTTCTTCGTGCAATACTCGCGACACCCTCGCGACACTATCGCGACACTATCGCGAGACCCCAGCGACTGGAACAGGGGAACAGGGGAACAGGGGAACAGGGGAATTAATTAACGCTCAACCCCCGAAAGCGTCTGGCTCAAATTCCGGCTCAACCGGCCCGGCGCAAACCGCTAACGCGGTCTTGCGCGACACCCCCACCCCCAAAAATTCTTACCCCGAAGATTTTGAAACCTTCTGGGCCCAATACCCGCTCAAGCGCGGCAAGCGCAAAGCCCTAAAAGCCTTCAAAGCCGCGAAAAAGCGTGCAAGCGCCAAAGAAATCACCCAAGGCGCGGCCCGGTATGCGGCGGACCCTAACCGCGTTGACCAGTTCACGAAGTACGCGGAAGGGTGGCTCAACGGCAACGGCTGGGAAGACGATCCGCTCCCGGCGCGGGCTCCGGTTTCTGCTGCGGAGCGGCGTACCCAAACCCAGCAGCAGATCTGGGATTGGGCGACCAGCCCCGAACCGCTACCGGCGATGCGTCAGGGTGGGCAGCTCACCTACGAGCAGGCCATGGCCCAGGTGGAAGCCAGCGAGCGGAAGCAGGTGACCGATGGCTAGCAAGCAAATGATCGGCATCTGCGTAAACCGGCTTATTTCCGCGGGCGCGGCCTGGGACATGACGCAAGCACCGCAGATCGCTGGCGAACTAAACCGGACCTACCCGAACCTGGCTGACGCGGTCCTCGAAGAGGCGACCACAAGGTTGATCAATTCGGCTCCGGAGTTTATTACTTCGGCGAAATTGCTGGAGTTTGTGCGTCTGGTGCAGAAGGAGGCTTTGGCTCCGCGTGGCCGTGAGGTCCCGAACTTGGGCCCGTCTATGCGGCTCACGCACGAGCAGTACGTGAGGTGGTGGCGTGCGTACCGGGCGGAGTGCCTGGCGGGGGTGCAGCCGCAGGTGGCGAAGGCGAACGCGGATTACATTTTCACCCCACCACGGCCGGACCAGAAGATCAGCCGGGCCGAGTGGGAGCAACTATTCAAGAAAACCAAAAAGTTTGGGCGGCGCGTATGAGCTACTGCCGCCCAAACCTAGACCATGCCGAATAAGCCCGACTGTCAAGGCTAGGACGGCCTAACAGGGTGTCCCGTGTAGGGTTACCTACCCGGCCCCAAAAAAGTCTCTCAAAAACGCTTACAGACAACCTGGAAAGGAAACGTTATGGATTACCCGCCTTTGCGGCTTTCAGCAGAGATCGCCCTCGACTCGAATCGCCGCGTCAAAGACGCACTCGTCCGTATCGAGCGAATCGGCCCGTTTTACCCATACGACAAACACAAGAAAATGCTTGACGACGCAAGTAAAAGGGTCGTTGAGCGTGCGGTCGCCTACTTCGACGAAATCACCAACCTGTACATCGCCCTCGATCAGATCGAAAAAGAAAGGAAACCCAAATGCCGAAACTAACCCCCTGGGACATGCTCGACAATGTCGACGGCATATACTCCCTCGCCCGGAAAACATCACTCCGGATACTTCGAATAACTGAAGGCGGAACTGACGTTACCCACGAGAAAGAAATTTCAGCGGTACTTAAAAGCGCTGAAACTGCCACTATTGCCTGTTGCAAAGTCCTCGAATATATGGATGCGGCCCTCGACATCATAGACAAGAAAAATGGAGATCAAAAATGACCGATAAAGAAATGCTCGCAGCTGAGTTCAATGCAAGCCTAAACGGCTTTTTAAAGCAATTAGATAGGGTGCGCGAATACGCCGCAAACGAGCCCCACCGGATACCTATTGATAATAGTATGAGCCGGAAAGCAGTCCGCAAAGCGTATGCGGGACTGCGCTCATGGGCGCAAGAAATCGAAGAAATGGCCCCCGCTCTTATGTGGTGTGTGAAGAAATGCTGCGACGAACTTAAACGCATAAATACGGAATTTGTTCGCGATCAAAACAAGGAAAGGAACCAGCTATGAATGAACAACTGTCTGCGGCGGAACGCCTCGCATTCCACTTAACCGCACTTGAAAAGAACGGAGAAAACCTCGTCGGATACGTACTCGTGACAGTCTCGCCAGATGACATCAAAATCGCAAGCGCGCATGCGGATATCTCATACGGCGCGCTCGCGGTCGCAGATACCCGCTTTCCCAAAAAAGTGCGCGAACAGATCCTTGAAGTTATCCACAAGGTGGCGTCAAAAGCTATTGCGGAAATTAAAGAAGGAGAAAAATAATAATGCCAGCACGTGTAACAGCAATCGGAAACCTCGGGGCCGACCTGGAGCAGCGTTTCACCCAGTCCGGTAAAGCCGTCGTCACCCTCTCCATCGGGGTTACCCCGCGCCGCAAAGACCAGTCCGGGCAGTGGGGCGATGATGGGCAGCCGGTGTGGCTGAAAGCCACCTACTGGGAGAAAGAAGCCGACGCGATCATCAACACCGGCATTGGTAGGGGCGCGAAAGTCACCATCACGGGCACGTTGGGGATTGAAGCCTATACCACTAAGGATGGGCGGCAAGGCTCCAATCTCGTGCTTAAGCACCCGTCAATGCCGGGGATTATCCCACCAGTAGGTCAGCCGCCACAGCAAGCGGGCGGCTACAACCAACCCCCACAGCCGCAAGGGTCGTATCAGGCCCCGGCCGGCGGGCAACAGGGTGACCCCTGGAGCGTTCCCGACAACCCACCATTCTAAAAGGCGGCAGCATGGTCGAAAGACACCGTGATTGGCCCTCAAAGGATTACTGGTACTACCACCCCTACGAGGCCGCAGAAACACACGCCCCCGGCCACATCCGCCCCTATCCGGGCGAATGTGAACAACCGGAAGAATTCCCAGTCACCACCCGGTACTGCAAAAAATGCTTAAACTCAAAAACAAGAAAGAAACCACACAAACATGAATAACGAAAGCCTCAAGGCACTTCCAGAGAGCGAGCTCTTCAAAAATGCAAATGATACGGCCGCAAACCTTGCAGGTTTAGAAAGAACCTACTTAGCAATTGCGCAAATGCGGTTCTGGCATGCGAAGCAGTATTACATGCTGCCTAAGGAAGAAACAGAAGCCAGTAAACAGCACGGCTTCCGCTCGGACGATTTTACCCAGTGTCTAGAAGACATCGACGACGCTTACGCGCATATTCTCTCGCTGGGAAAAGCCCTAAAAGGAGGTGAAGAAGAATGAGCGCAGAAGAAGCTACCAGAAAAGCGTGGGCCGAGGCCGTCGAAGCAGTATACAACGCTCGTTCCATGCTTGATAATTACCTAGAAAATGAGGACCAGGCCGGAAGTAAATCCACGATCGAACAACGCGACCACCTTGCTTCTGCAAGTGTGGACGCGGAAACCGCCATCACATTCTTTGCCAGTACGGCGCAGAAAATCGACTTCTTCCTTGAGGAAGCCGAACGCATAAAACGCGCTAACGAGGAACTCTCAGACGACGTGGTCATGGTGCCGGCCTGCATCTGCAACGGAAAATTTATGGAGTCCTTCTGGGATGACCTCATCAACCTCTAACCGCACGGTTACCCGCACCTGCGCCGGGTGCGGGCAGCCCATCCAACTAACCAATACCAGCAGCCTCAACCAGACGGACGGCACCCCATGGCCCGTCTACCACTCAAACTGCTACCAAAAAATGAAAGAAAAGGAAAAACAGTGGCTAAATTCCTCGATGACCCAGTAGACCTTCTAAATCAGATCCTTGCTAATACGCGGAAACTTGAGCGGAAAGCAAAAAACGCTCTCCCCCAGAAGGTAAAGAATCATAAAGAAACGCACAGGCAGCTTACCGAGATCGAAAAAAATCGCATGTGCGCTAGCGATGCCGCACTCCGACTATTCAGCCAAGTGCAAGTCGAAACCGATAACGCAAACTTCTACGATCGCGCATACGCCGTCTTACTAGCAGAACGAGACGCAGAAATGGAAGATCATGAGTGCTAATAAAAAGTTTTGGGAGAACCATGCCATGTACCGGCGGCAACTCTCCAACCTCATCAACACGCTAAACGATTTGGACGAAGACGCGTTCACCCGACTCCACGCCCAATACGACGAGCGCGGGCGGCAGATCGAGCACCTAGAGTCAGAAAATCGCAAGCTCAAATCCCGCACCCAAGCCGGGGCCCGCACAGAAAGAATCTCTACTTTCGATAATGATCCCGGCCTGATCGCCGGTGAAATCATTAGCAAAATCAGCAACCAATACTCGCCCCTACTAACCGAAAAGATCTACGCAAAGCTCGTTGAATTCCTCGGCGTATACCCAAAAGAAAGCAGTCAAAATGATTGATCGAATCTTCAAAGTCCTCTTCAAAATCGCCTACCTACTATGCGGGGCGGCAATCCTAACCTTTGCAATAATGGCCTGGCAAACCCACGAGATCAGTTGGCTTGCCGCCTTCATATGGGCGATCCTCGCCGCCTACCTGTACTCCTGCTGGGAGGAGGCAATGCACGAAGCCAATGATAACGCCTACATAGCCGGCTCTCTAACAGCTATCCTCACTCACATTTTGCGAATGCTCGAAGAAGAATACGACGACCAGGAAGAACCGGAAGGCCCAGAGGTGGCAAAAGAAGAAACGGTGGTCGAATGAAAAAACCTGAATGCCCTATCACCGGGGAGCCCCTCAAAAACAGTCGGACCATAAGCGAGAGGGCCGAAGAAATGACCCTCGAAGCCCTCCGCCAGCTCCCAGGGTTGCACGAGAACGCGTTGCAAGCCGCATACCGGCTAGTAAAACCCAGGGCGCAAGACAGCGGGAGTGGTGGGAGTGATCCGGCAGAAAGGCTCCCCTACAACCCGGAACTCGCAACGAAAGTACGTGTTGCTGAGGGCCCGCTTTTCCTTCTCGCGAAAAAGCTAGGCCCCGCAGAGCGCGGCTACTTCCACACTACATGCGAGATCCTCGCGGACCAGCTCCCAAACCTGATAGTCAAGGAGGAGGCGGCAGTAATTGCAGAGCAAGTGCGCACCTCGTACATGATCCTGGAACGCGTCGCAGACCTGCCATTAGAAAAATACTTCTACGGCACCTGCGACGCGGCCACCGGACCACACGAAACCCTTTGTGAGAAGGCGATCTACGCTCCTAAAGGGCGCAGAACCGTTACCTGCCCTAAATGCCATACCGCGCATGACGCAGGGCGGCTTTTAGAGCAAGCGCACAAAAAGTTCAGCGAATACGCTCTAACAATTCCCCACATAGTACGGTTATTGGACTCGACGGCTGCTGGCCCAAAGGTGAAGCTAAAAACCGTGTACAAGTGGGCTGAAAGAGGCAAGCTGAAACCGGTGCGCCGAAATCATGATGGGTTGCTGTACTCGGTTGCCCAAGTCCTCCGACTTGCAGAAAACCATGTAAAGTAAGTCTTGTTCGTTGCGCTTTGTGCGTGGTAGATATCCGAACAAAAATGGTTTGGGACCGTACGATCTTTTTTGGGTTGTGCGGTCCCAAAACTTTTAACCGCGTGCACCTGAAACCGGTTTGACAAGACGGCGAAAGTGTCGAACACTTGTTCTATAGGGTTGCCACCGAACCGCGAAGCGGACGTGATGGCACCCCATTTTTTATGTTCTTCCACCACTCGGACTAGCTTGCTGGGGATACGATAATGTCCGAACTGGTGGATTCTAGAGAGGAAGTCTGCGGCTGTTTTTGTTCCTTTCCGGCCGCGCCCTCTCTCCTCGAAGCCCCGCCCAAAAAACATTTTGGCGTGATTTTGCTTGTTTCGCACGCCCCCATTTTTGGGCGGGGCACCACATACTCCCTTCCCCCTAACACCGTTTTTAGTGACCGCTGTGGCAACCCCAGGCAAACACGACTAAAAATTGTGGGCAGTTCGCCCCAGTCCGGCACTAAAAAAGAGGTTAGGCGGGAGGGGTCCTACGCCCGCGCCCCGGCCTATTAGCCAACCAGTGGCGGATTGATTCCTCGGACCAGCCGCGCGCCTGTGTTTCCAACCCAACCAGGACCTCAGGTTCAGGAAGCATCCCCTTATACACGTAGGATCTGAGGGTCCCTACAGTTACTCCCGCCAAGGCGGCAACATCCGACACGGACAAATACTGTTTCGACATCAACGACGCACTCCTTTTGAAACGCATGGGCGGGAAGGAACGCAAAGGCTCTTCCCGCCGGAATTTGTTAGTCTTCCTCACGGGCATCAACGCCCGCTTCGTCATTAGCATCGGAGATAGCCTCAAACGGGGCCATGTAGGGATCCCAGTCGAAGCTGTTTGCCGCTTCGTAAAGATCCCCTAGGAGCGTCCCGGTCTCGTCCTTGTCGCCAAGGTCCAGGCCTGCCGGGTAGTAGACCTCGTAGTCTGCGTAAACGCTTGCCCCATACTTGGAGGCGATCTTATCCAGGTGGGCAGTGTAGGCGGCTTCGGCCTTCTCGCTCATTTCCTTGCGCTGTGCGCTGGTGATATTGAGCTCGTTAGCAGGGTCTAGGTTGACCCCCTCAACGGCGTCGGTGATGAAGAAGTTCGGGCGGATCGAGTAAGTGGTTTCAGCAGTCATTTGTTCTCTCCTTTCCTTGCTGACACTAATAGTATACTATGGTTCCACAGTATTAGGCAAGCCCCCACATAGTGAACCACGCCACATAAAAATAGCTTGCTAATGCTACCCAACCCTAGTATTATTAAAGAGTCAAAAAAATAAAAGACCCCGCAACTGCTGGAACAGTCCGGGGCCAAGGTTCGCTACCAAATGAAACTGAAAGGAGCAGCGAACATGAACCAGGCTACCACAACAAACCCATTCAAAAAAGGCGACATCCTCGCAGGAGCCGCAGGGCGCGACGGGGCCGAAACATGCTTCTGCAGGGTAGAAAAAACCACCCCCAAAATGGTTTACCTAGTACAACTCAAACCCCGAAAAGTCGAAGATTTCAGCCGCGACCTCGAAACCGTCGCACCCACCGAAGAAGTCGAAGACCCCACCCCCCGCCGCTTCAAAATACACGGGCAAGACGGGGAAAGCGCCCCCTACATTCTCCACCACGCCGCGCTAGCCGTCCTCAAAAAATGGAGCGGGCTACCCCTCATCCAATCCCGCAACTAACCATTACCAAGGCGGGGCCAAAGCCAAGGCCCCGCCCCCCACTCAAAGGACACGAAAATGCCAATAAAATTCAAGCAAGCAGGGTCACAATGGCCCACAAGCCAAAAAATCCGCGAAAACTACGCCAACCAAAACCAAACCCTCATCCTCTCATTCAGCAGAGGCAAAGACTCACTCGCAGCCTGGCTAGCCATGCTCGACTCAGGAATCAAACCCGAAAACATCCACCCCATCTACTACTACCGCTGCCCAGACTTAAAATTCAGCGAAGAATCACTCAAAAAATTTGAAGACTACTTCCAGCAACACATCACCCGCTACCCCCACCCCGCCCTACTCGCACAACTCTACGGATTCGACTTCCAACCCATAACCCGAATACCCGTAATCGCAGCAGCAGGATTTGAACCATACCAATACCAAGACCTCGAAGAAATCTACCGCAACGAACACGGCCTCGACGACAACACCTACGCCTGCAACGGCGCACGCGCCGCAGACGGAATCAGCCGTCGCACCTACATGAAAAAAACAGGCCCAATCACCCACTCAAAACAAAAAGTCGCAATCATCTGGGACTGGACCATCCAAGAATGCTACGACCGCATAAACCAAGCCGGGATCAACCTCGAAGAATACTCACCCGACTACAAATGGTTCAAAAAAACCACCAAAACCGGCAAACCCATAAAACACTCCGGCCGCACCTTCGACGGCATCGCCGCCCAATTCCTCGAACCACTCGAAAAATACGCCCCCGACGACTACCAACGCTTCCTCGAATGGTTCCCCCTCGCAAAATACGAAAACATGCGCCACCACCTACCCAAACCCGAAAACAACTAAAGGAGCACCAAATGAGCAACCCACTAGACGCACTCAACCAAGCACGCCGCGCCGTCCGCCCCCCAATCGACCTCGACGCAGTACGCAACCCCAAACCCGAATACCCCGACCCAACACAAAACCTACCCGAACAACCCGACCTCGAAACCGCCATCAAAGAAGACTTCAAAGCGGTAAAACGCGCCTTCCAAGAACAAGACGAATCCCAAAAAAACCAATTCAAAAACCTCTACAACTCCCACTGGTACTACACCGACGTATACCCAACCTTCGAACACTGCGAATACTCAATGGCAATACAAAACCGCCTCCTCGCAGTAAACGAAAAACAAATGGGCCAAGGCTACTACCGCAACGGCCTCTACCTCATAAAAGCCTTCCAAGCCCTCGCAAAAGAACTCGGAATAGATATAAGCGACATCCCCAAACCCACCGACTAACCCCAAACCAACCACAACTACCACCCCACCCACAAACACGGGTGGGGCAACCCCGTTAAGGAGAAAAAATTGAGATCACTCAAACGCGCAGGCATGAGAGCAGCAGGACGCGCCGCACGCGCAGCAGCCAACACCATACTCAGACACACCCGCGCCGAAAACCCCTTCCACCGCGCCGCCCAAAAAGTCAAAGCAGGAGCAGGCTACCTAGCAAAAACAGGAAGAACCCGCGTCAAATAACCACAACCGAAGGAGGACCCCATGAGCCAACCCACCAAAAAGCCGGCAGGATCGGTAAAAAACGTGGGCACCAAAAACAAGGCTGAAGAAGCAAAAGCCCGCGCCGCTAAACGCGCTGCCAAAACGCAACGCGCCCTCGAACGCGCGCAACGCCGCAAAACAGTTTTTGACCTTAGGCTCATGGGGCAATCCGTCAACGCTATCGCCGAACAAATCGGGGTAAGTAAATCCACCGTAATGAAAGACCTTGAGGCTGTTCTTGACACGGTCCCCAAACCGGACGCGAAACGCCTCTACACGCTCCAGCTAGAACGCTACGACTCGCTTCTAACCGTAATGATGACCCAAGCCCTAGGTGGGGACCAATTCGCCGTTGACCGGGCAGTGAACATTATGCGGCAGATCGAACGCCTAACCGGCATTGAACAACCCAACACAGAAGACCTAGCCACAGATAACGCCCTCGCAGCCCTAAGAAGTCTTTCCGAAACCATCCAAAACATCACCCAGAAGGAGTAAACCCGCCGTGGACGACCAGAAAAACACCCTCGTCTGGTCGCCCAAACAGGCCTACGCCATCGCCAACTGCAACGGCCGCGCCAACATCTGGCAAGGCGCAGTCAGATCAGGAAAAACATTCTCATCCATCCTCGCCTACTGCATGAAAATAGCCACCTGGGACGGCCCCGGCGTACACGTCATAACCGGCAGAAACAAAGACAGCATTTTCCGCAACTTCTTCACCCCCATAATCTCCACCCCCGAACTAGCCTGGCTAGCCAAAGCCATCAACTACAGGCAAGGCGCACCAACCGCAAAAATACTCGGCAAACCCGTCAGCATAGTCGGAGCCAACGACCAATCAGCAGAAACAAAAATCCGCGGCGCAACAGTCGCCCTAGCCTACGCAGACGAAGTAACAGTCCTCCCAGACTCCTTCTTCCGCATGCTCCTATCCCGCCTCAGCCTAGACGGCTCCCAACTACTCGGAACCACAAACCCCGACAGCCCCTACCACTGGCTCAAAACCGACTACCTAGACCGCCTCGACGAACTCCACGACTGGAGAAACTTCAACTTCACCCTCGACGACAACCCCGCACTATCCGAAGAATACAAAGAATCCCTAAAAGCCGAATACACCGGCCTCTGGTACAAACGATTCATCCTCGGACAATGGGTAGCCGCCGAAGGCGCAGTCTACGACATGTGGAACCCCACCGAACACGTCATCCCCTGGGAAAACATTCCCCCAATCCGCCAAACCCTAGCAGTCGGCATGGACTACGGCACAACCAACCCCACAGACGCAGTAATGCTCGCTTTGGGTGTAGACGACAGGTTATACGCGGTAGACGAATGGCGGGCAACCAAAACCCAAGGAAACCTCACAGACGCGCAAACCTCAGAACAATTCCGCAACTGGTTGTACCAAACCCGCCACCTACCCGACAGGCACTACAACAGGGACAAATACGCGGACCGGCCCCGACATATCATCGTCGACCCCGCCGCAGGCTCATTCAAAGTCCAACTCTACGAAGACGGCCTAAGAAACATTAGAAACGCCGACAACAACGTCGCCTACGGCATAAAACTAGTCGGCTCACTCCTATCCGAGGGAAAACTCAAAATAAGTAACCGGTGCAAATGGTTACTAAAAGAATTCCCCTCCTACGTGTGGGACCCCAAAGCCACAGAACAAGGCCAAGACAAACCAATCAAGGCCAACGATCACGCGTTAGACGCACTACGGTACGCACTCGTCACCACAGAAACCTTGTGGCGGCGCGCAACAAAATAAGGGAGGCCACTAATGGCAGCAATAACCGCCGGGGCGATCTGGCCCCCCGAAAACCTCGCAACCATCCGCCGCGACATGAACGAATGGGAAGCCTGGTGGGTAGGAGACCCGGCACGCCTAGCAGCCACCACCAACACCAACACTAGGAGCAAGGGCGGACTATTCCGCCGCCTCATGTTCTGGGGCAGGCACAATAACAGGCCCGAAGACCGGCCCTCACGAGCTGACCTACATGTCCCCCTAGCCGCTGACATTTGCGAAACCAGCGCACAACTACTCTACGGAAAGCCCCCACAGCTCACCGTAAAATCCGAGGACGGCAACCCCCCAACCCCGACCGGGCGGCGCGTCAACGAATATGTTGAAGACGGCCTACTCGACCAGCTCGTACAAGGCGCAGAAACAGGGGCAGCCTTAGGTGGTAGGTTCTACCGTGTTACCTGGGATAACACCCATTCCCGCCCGTTTATTACCACTGTGGACGCGGATCAAGCAATCCCCTACTTCTCATGGGGAGAACTAAAACAGGTCATTTTCTGTTACGACCTGGAAGATCCCAACCCTACGATCGGTTCAGGGCCAACCACTTATTGGCGGCACCTCGAAACCCACTACTTAGACGAAAATGGTAACGGGCGTATCCGTCACGAACTTTACGAGGGCACCAAAACCCAGTTAGGTTCTATCCGCCCACTAGTAGATCACCCCACTACCGCACCACTAGCCACACAGGTAGACGCAGACGCGACCATAACCACCGGCATAACCCCCGGCCTATGCGTAACCTACTTCCCGAACCTGACACCTCAACGCAGATGGCGGGACCTAGCAGCAGGCCGCGACCTTGGTCGCTCAGACCTCGACGGGCTAACCGGCCTACTCGACGCGTTAGATGAAACCTGGAACGCGTGGATGCGCGACGTGCGCCTCGCTAAAGCAAGGATCATCGCACGTAAAGACATGCTTGAAGACAGGGACGGTAACCCCACCTTTGATCTTGACCAAGAAGTCTTTGAGGGCGTAGAAACCCTAGGCAGTATTGGGGAATCCTCACCCCTCCAACCGGTCCAGTTCTCAATCCGGTTTGCTGAACACGCAGCCACCATTGACAAACTTGTCGCCAATATTATTCGCAGTGCCGGGTATTCTCCTGCAACCTTTGGGGAGCAGGAAGTCGGCGTGATGACCGCAACCGAGGTCAGAGCCAGAGAAAAAGCCACGCTCACCACCAGGGATCGGAAAATCAGGTTAGAACAACCCCGCTTGGAAGATCTCCTAGTCAAAATGCTCACGATTGACGCGGATGTTTACGGCACTAAGGGCCTAAACCCTGACGAAGTCGATGTTGCGTTCCCTGATATTGCGATTGATTCCCCCGAGGCGGCAGCCTCTACCGCTTCCACGTTGGCGGCAGCAAGGATCGCGTCTACAGAAACCCTAGTTGCGATGGTCCACCCTGATTGGGACGCAAAAGCGGTCGCGGAGGAAGTCGAGAGGATCAAACAGGATTCGCCCCTAACTTCTCCTGACGCTTGGAGGCCACCCCAGTTAGAGGCAGACGAACCAGAAGAATAGTAGGGCGGTGACCGTTAAATGCTTGACCCTGCGGAGGCTCGCCTATGGGCTGAAGAAATAGCAAGCCTAGTCGCCTACGTGGAAGCCAGATTATGTAAGAGTATTGCGCGCACCGTGTGGGCAGACATGGGCGCGTCTTCCACGGATGTGGCCCGGCTAGCGAAGGTCGCCACAGTAAGAGCCGAACTGGAACGCCAACTTGGTAGGGGCTGGCAGCGGGTAATACGGCGTGCACAGGAAGTCCTCAACATGGCTAGGGATGCAGGGCAGGGCCAGGCCGTGAAAGACCTTGCCAAAGCCGGCTACCCCACAATATTCCCTACCGTGCAGGCGGCAGCCGTAGAAACCATAGCCGCTGACCTGATCGCCCATCTTTCGCAGATCCCACCAATAGCTTTACGTGAGGCGGTTGACGTGTATCAGCGGATTATCTCCCGCCCAGTAGCCAGTGTTACTACCGGGGCGGAAACCCGGCTGAAAGCCACACAGGGCGCACTAAACAGTTTCGCCCGCCATGGGATAAGCGGATTCACTGACAAGGCCGGTAGACGGTGGCACATGGACACGTACGCAGAAATGGCCACACGCACAGGGGCAACGCACTCACTTGTTTACGGGTGGGCAAACACAATGACAGTTAACGGTGAAGATCTCGCCCTCGTTTCTGATCACGCGTTCGAGTGCCCAATGTGCGCGCCGTGGGAGAACCAGGTAATAAGCCTAACCGGCCAGTACAAGGGGCGCGTAAGCGTACAGCACGCCACACGGGAAGACCAAACAGTCACGGTAAACGTGAAAGGCACCCTCGAAGAGGCAAAACAGGCGGGCCTATACCATCCGAACTGCGGCCACACCATGCGCCTATTTTTACCAGGCATAACCAGGCAGGCCCGCCCACAGCATGACCCAGCCAGGTATGAAGCCTCACAAAAACAGCGGGCTTTGGAACGCGAAATCAGGAAACAAAAACGCCTTGAGGCCGTGAACATGATCGGCGACCCAACCCCGGCGCAAACAATCCGCGAGTGCCAAAAACAGATTCGTGAACTCACCGCTAAATATGACTTGCCACGCAAACGCGTGCGAGAGCAGATCAAGAAAGCACATTAACCCAGGAGGTTAAAATCATGGCAGAAGAAACCCAGGCCGAACAGCAGGGGGAAGCCCAGGAGACTACCCCTACCCCGGCAGACGTCCCCAACCACACCCCGCAAGACAAGGGTAAGGAAGAGGCCCCGCAGGGGGAGTTGGCTAAAACCAGGCGTGAAGCCGCCCGGTATAGGGTGGAACGTAACAAGGCCAACGAAAAGGTTGAAAAGCTCCAGGCCGAAATGGGTAAGTTTGACAAACTCACCCAGGCAATAACTACTGCTCTAGGCATAACTAAAGACGGTGACGAAACCCCAACGGTGGAAGACCTTACCACCCAGCTTGAGGCTAAAGACGCAGCCAACAAGAAGATCGCCACCGAATACGCCGTTTATAAGGCAGCAGCGAAGGCAGGGGCAAACCCGGACCGGCTTCTAGACTCTCGCACATTCACCAACACCCTAAATGACCTCGACACTACCGACACGGAAGCAGTCGAAGAACACATTAAGACTTTCATCCAAAAGGATGACTACTACCAGGCACGGCCCCAGGCGGGCCAATCAACGGTAGAACACGCACCTGCCAGGAAGCAGGGCAAACCAAAAACAGTTGAAGACCTCAACTATTTGTACAAGCACGACCCAACCGCATACGCGGAAGCGGTCAAAAACTTCTAAGCAGGAGCAACCAAATTGGCAAACAATGACGCACGAGAAAACACAACCCTCACTGGGGATCTAATCATCCCTGACGTGTGGGCGGACCTAATCCAGGCCGAATTCACCCGCAAAAGCGCCCTCCTAGGCACCCCCATTGTCGTGACTGATGACCAGCTCGCAGGCCAGCCCGGCGACACGGTCACATTCCCCAAATGGACAAAGCTAGGGGAAATGCAGGAAGTCCAGGAACTGGAAGAACCCCAGCTCGGTAAGCTCTCCCAGACCAAGACCCGCGCTAAGATCAAGGGCGTTGGTTCTGGCTACCAGTTCACCGATGACGCACGCCTAATCGGCCTCGGAGATATCCAGGCCGAAGGCACAAGGCAGCTTGGTATCCGTTACGCGGAAAAGGTAGACGCTGACCTGATCAAGGCCGCTATTGACGTTGTGCCGGCTGACAGGCAGGCAGGCCTAGAAAAGTCTGAGGCGAAGAAGTACGACGATCAGAAGGCCACCGGTTTTTCTTGGGGCCTGTTCGTTGATGCTATCGCCTCCCTAGGCGACCAGTGGGACCCCACCCGGTACACGTCCCTGATTATCCGGTCTGAGGCGCAGGCTGCTCTAATGAAGGATGACCAGTTCATTAACGCTTCTAAGCTGGGCGCGACCACCCCGCTTCTTACCGGGCAGATTGGTGTACTCGCAGGAGTCCCAGTACAGGTAGTGAATTCCATCCCGGAAAACACCGCCCTTCTGGTAAAGCCGGGCGCGCTCGCTCTGAAGTACAAGCAGCGGCCCACCATTGAAACCGAAAGGGTGCCAGGTAAACGCCTGAACCGGGTGTGGTTCCATTCCAAGTACGCGGCCGCACGCAGGGATGATAACGGTGTTCTCGTTATTACCCATAAAGCACCAGGTACGGCGGCCTGACATTAATACTGGGTGTGGGTTTGTCTTATTGGGGTGGCAAACCCACACCCTCCCCCACTCTCTTTCTTTTTGGAGTCGTGATTATTAGTGCGAACAATCCTAGATGAGGAAACCCGGAACCTCGTACACCAGGTAATACGGAATGTGGATCATATTAGTGATGCGATACAGCTTGCTGAAAACCTCGTACTCGCTTATATCAAGGGTAAAAGTGGGGATTTCTCTAACAGTACGCTGACTAGTGCGGTTGTCGCACAAATCCAGCACTGGGAAAACAACCATATTGACCCGTCTACTGAGGCGTGCAAGGTTGACCTTAAGAAGGTGCGGTCCGCTTCCCTGAATGGTGGGTCAATCACCTACGATGACCAGGCAGAACAATTGAAGGCCCGAGTCGAAACAACGACCAGCCTTTGCTTACTTGCGCGTCTGATCCTTGATCAAGCCACCACAGGAAAAATGAAAATACAGGTTGTCGGATGAGTATTCTTGATCTTTTCCCTACTACACCAGTGAAGGTAAAAAAACCTGGCGTTTATGGCCCCTACGGCCCCGGCAATACCACTACGCGACAAACAGAAGGGATGGTGTCCTGGCAGCAAACCAAAGTAGTCACCAAAACGGGGGATGAAGCTTTAGCGGCTGGCACTGTGGCACTCCACCCAGACATTCAGGTTACTACCGAGGACACCGTAGTCATTGAGGGAACCGAGTATGCGGTACTTAGCGTCGAATATACGCGCCCCGAAGGTAACAGTGCTTTCCCTGATGTAGAAACCGTACATTTTGGGGGCCACCAGCAGGAGGACCACAATGGGTACTAGTCTTACCTGGAACGGGGCTGAACTATTAGCGGCAGTAAACGCGGGCGCACGGGTCGGATTGAATAAAGCCGCTGAACATTTACGCGGCGTATCTCAAGCGCAAGCCCCTATTGATGAAGGCATTCTACGTGCCACAGCCTCAGTCACCGTAGACAGTACCGGTTTGAAGGCCGCAGTCTCCTACGACACTGTTTACGCGGCCAGACAACATGAGGAACTTACATGGCGGCACCCTAAAGGCGGCAACGCCAAGTACTTAGAAAAACCCGCCCGTGAGGAAGCCCAAACAATGGTTGATCTGATCGCAGCTGAGGTTAGGAGGGCAACATGAGGCCCGGAGGTACCGCAAAAGACTTGCAGGAAACCCTCGCGAGACTGTTAGCAGACGCGGCAGTCGCAGAATACGCGGAACAGTACGACCAGCTTAGTCTTCCGCCCGTGTTTTTTAATCGTTTCCCACCTAAACCAGATACAGCCATCCTGATCACCGTGTATGACCGGCTACCTGTCAGGAATCCGAATCTTGAAGGGTGCAGGGTGTGGAAAGTACAAGCCCGGTGCAGGGCCAGGGTAAGCGCGGCCCCGCTTGCAGAAGCCGTCGAGGACGCTCTCGTTGGGGACCAGAAAGCCCCCAATATCGCTCATGTTTCAGAGCCAACCCGGCTACCTCTAGGCCCGGACCAAACCGGCCGTGATGAACTATCCCTCAATTTCACTATTGTCACTAACCACTGAAGGAGAAAAAGAAGATGGCAGAAAATGATGTGAAGAACGCCAAGCTTGGCATGTCTTACGAGTATGGTCTAGATGTTGATCTGGCCTACCCGGAAGAAACTCCAAATTGGCAGCCCCTCAGGTTCGCCACAAAGATCGCCCCGGATGCTGATCCTAACGAGAAGGACGCGGCAACCTATGATGACCTCGGAGCAGACCACCCGATTAACGTGGGCGATAAGTGGTCTGTTGACCTGGAAGTACGCCAGTACAGGCTACCGGATGGGTCTTACCTTCCGGAGATTGAAAAGTTCCGTAACGCGGCCATGCCTGGTAAGCGGGGTAAAGAAGCAACCGTTCATGTTCGTTACTATGACAAGCCTGCTGGTGGGCCGGGTAACCCAACAGAAGCATACGAGGGCCTGGTAACGGTCAAGTTTAATCGTGGTGCGGATGGTGTCGCCGATATTGGTGGGCACTCTATCAAGTGCAAGGGCCTAGGCCCGCGTACCCCTATTAAGAATCCTTGGGACGGGAAAAAGCTTAATACGCCTGCCACGCCGACGGTAACCCCGTCCGGCCCCGAATCACACTAACCAATTCTTTTTCGCGATGGAAGGTAAACCCCAATGGCAACAACTAATCTAACCGCCTACCTGCCCAAACCGCTCACTATCAACGTTGGGGACTGGACGCTTGTTAGTCCGGTCCCCTCTGTTGAAGTGGGGAAAACACTTACTGCCTACCAGGCGGCGCTTGCTACCGCCACGCAGCGCACTATTGATAGCGGTAACGCTGATAAAGCCACCGAGTACACGGTCGAAGCCCTGAATGAGGCTGGTCTGGACCCTGATTTGAACTTGACTGGGCTGTTACTCGATAAGAACACTGTGGACGCGGCGGTAAAGGCTGGCATCCCGGCAGTGGTTTTGGATATGGCCGTACAGTACGCGTTCACGTATTGGATTATGGGGGCTGAGGCTGCTGAAGCCCTAGTGAAGGCTGAGTACGGGGTAGACGAAAAGAGTAATACGTCGGCCCCAAAAGGCCGGAAACGCTCGAAGAGTGGGAAAAGTACGGGATCGGGCAAAAAGACCCAGTAACCGGCCTTTACGAAGACTATGTTCTACCGTCTGAGCTTAGGGATCCTGTACAGCCGAAGAATACGGTCACATGGGGCCAGTTGATGGAAGTGTGGGAACTAGTCCAGGCCGATCTAGCTAAGGTTTATGGTTTTGTTGAGCCTGATCTTGCGGGTCGGCCTTGGCCCTGGTTCCAAAACATTGTGTTCTCCCTGTTGAACACGGACGGCACAATGGTAAGAGAGCACTTCACACCCAATGAAGGCTAGTCTCCGAAGTAGCCGAGTTGCGCACATTGCCTCCCAATCTCGTTAAGAGCCTGGGCTAGATCCAACCTCGTACCGGCTTCACCGTAGGGGTCCTCCTTGGCGGCCACAGCCTTCTTCAGGCCCACCTGTATTGCCTCAGAGAGTCCGCGGCTTTGCGCTTGTCGTTGAAGCCCTATAAGACGGTACCCTAACATTTCGTGCAGATTACGCACGTCATCCACGGCAGAGGGATTACTACCCCCTAAAGCCTCCACGTATCGCGGCGAGACCTCAGAATCGTACCAGTTCTGCGTCCGGAAGTAGTCGTTACAGGCGTTCCGGTCGCGTTCTGGGTCCTGTTTCTCCTCCTGCGCCTGGGAGGTTTTAGCGGCCGTATCGTTTGATGGTTCCCCCGAAGCGCACCCACAAAGCGCGGTCAAACATGCCAAAAAAGCAACACCAATTTTTAATCCTTTTTTCATAAAACAAATTTTAGACCCCCTGGGAGGCCCGTTGTGGCGTTTAATGTTGGAACCCTAACCGCAACCCTTGAAATTGATGACTCAAAATTCAAGCAGGGTCTAAACAGTGCGGAACAAGGATTCAAAAAGACCGGTGAAGCCGCTTCCCAAGCTGGTCAGAAAGCAGGAGAAGCAGCAGGCCAGGCTGGTGAAGCCGCTAAAGCAGCCGGGCAGGCCGGAGAAGCCACCGAAAAAACAGCTAACCGGGCTTCCACGGCTATGGGCAAGCTTAAGAGCGTGGGTAAGGTTACCGCTGCCGCGTTCACAGCAACCGCTGGTATCGCTGGCACCCTAACCGCGAAAATTGTTCGCCAAGGCGTAGCATTCAATGCCCTCGAACAAGGCTCGCGCGCCGCGTTGAAAACATTCCTCGGTGACGCGGGCAAGGTCAATAAGCAGATGGAACAGCTAAACGACCTCGTCCAACAGTCCCCGTTTAGCAAAGGCGCGTTCATCCAAGGCCAGCAACAGCTACTTGCTTTCGGTATGGAAGCTAAAAAGGTTGTTCCCACCCTGAAGGCTATACAAGACGCGGTAGCAGCCGCAGGCGGATCTTCACAGCAACTATCTGATGTGACTTTCGTTCTCGCGCAGATCCAGGCAGCCGGGAAGATAACCGGCCAGGATTTGATGCAGCTTGGTCAGCGGGGTATTAACGCCGCTGAGCTTATCGGCTCACAAATGGGCAAAACCGGGGCACAGATCCGCCAAGAAATTAGTAACGGGTCCCTGGATGCGACCAAGGCTATAGACATGCTAGTTGCGGGCATGTCAGAAAAATTCGGTGGGGCCGCAGCTAATGTTAAACAGACTTGGGAGGGCGCAACCCAGCGTGTGAGCGCGCAGGTGCGTAACCTAGGCGCAAACCTAACAAAATACCTAGTACGCCCCACCGGCGGGGGCGACCTCGTCAAGTTTATTGGGGCCGTAGGTGACACTCTCGCTACTACAGCGAAACAGGCCGACCGGTTCGCTAACCTTACTCACACGCGTGTAAGTAAAGTCTTTGACGGGATGACTAACGCGGTCCGCGAAGTCAACAAATCCGTTGCGACCTTTGACCTGTCAAAGATAACTGGCGCGGTGGACCAGTTAGCGGGCAAAGGGCCAGCAATTGCCGGTTTTGCCGCTAGTTTCGCAACTATTGGCCTAAAGTCTGTGCCAGGCCTGAACATGCTGTTGGGTGGTATTAACCCGCTTATCCCGGCTATTGGCGCGATTATCGCGGCCTCTCCTAAGCTACGTCAGGGCTTAGGGGAAGCGTTTAAAGCGGCGGCCCCGGCTGGGCAAGCATTAGGCCAGCTTGCCGTAATTGTTGCAGACTTAGGCACGAAACTAATTAATGCTGCCGCGCCTGGGCTCACAGCGTTAGCTAAAGCCGGTGCGGAACTGTTAAACCATTCCATCCCGTTAGCCGTGTCATTAGCACAAATGACTGAAGCGTTTGTGCCACTGGTTACTGCCGCATCAAAAGTTGTTGAACTCTTTACGAAGCTGCCAGAACCAATCCAAGCAGGCATTCTCGCTATGGGTTTAATGCGAGGCCATACCCAGGGCCTGGTTGATGCTTTCGGCGGCATGGTAGGAAAGCTCACGAGTATTACTGGGGCCTTCAAGGGTAGCGTTAGTGGCCTTAGTGGGTCACTTAAGAGCGTTGGCGGCGCAATTATGGGCGCGTTTGGCGGGCCTGTAGGGTTAGCTGTGGGCGCTGTCGCTGCCCTCGCTGGGGTTATCGGCACCTTCTACTTGAACCAGCAGAAGGCCAATAAAGAGACTGCGGACTTCGCGCACGAGTTGAATCAGGCGGCTGCGGCTGCCGATGGTAGCGCGCAAAAGCTCGTAGCTAATAAGGCCCAGCAGGATGGCATGTTCGAGGCAATTAGCCGGGTGAATAGGGCTAATAAAGACGCGAACCTTACCACCCAGGAACTAACAGCTGCTATGGCTGGTAACGGTGATGAAGCTAAACGGCTTGTTGAACGGTACCAGCAGTTGTTAGACGCACGTATTAAATCGTTGCAGGGTATGGACCCGCAAGCGATCGAGCATGATCCGCAAGTGCGAGCCTTACGCGAACTAATTGACTGGACAAATAAAACGGTTGAAGCTCGGGATAAGGACGCGAAGAAAGCTAAAGAACAGAAAGACGCGGTCACCGATAATACGGAGGCGTTGAAGAAAGAAACGCAGGCCCAAATGGAAAACGCCAGCCAGAAGCGGGCCGCGATTGATGCCGCGTACGCCTTGCAGGACGCGCAAGACAAGGTGAACCAGGCGGTCTCCAATGGGGCGCGAATCCAAAAAGACGCTAACGGCCAGATTGATATTACTTCCGCTGCGAACCGGAAAGCGATTGAACCATTATCAAGCATGATTGACGCGTATAACCGCCAGTTGGAGCAGTTGCAGAAAACCGGGCACTCTCAGCAGGAGTTGAATGAGAAGATAAACGCGGGCCGTAATTCCTTCCTCCAGGCCGCACAGGCAATGGGCTTAAATAAGGCTGAGGCAGAACAGCTCGCAACCCAACTCGGCATGATGAAAGACATCAAGGCTATTGATGTGAAAGTCCGGGTCGGTGTGGGTAAAGCCAAGAAGGACATTTCCCTTTTAGAAGTGTTTGCGGCAGCGCCAGTGGATAAACCTATCAATGCGACCACTAATGAGGCTAAGAATGCGATTGACCGGCTGAATATTCTGGCTGAGAAGGGTGTTATTAAGCCTATCGACGCGAACACGCTCAAGGCGATGGCAAAAGACGGCACCCTCAACAAGCTCATAGAACAGAACCGCGTAAAACCGATTGATGCGAACACAATCAAGGCAATGGCGAAAGACGGTCAGCTCAATAATCACATTAAGCAGGTCGTAACGAAGCCTATTCACGGTGACGCGTCCCACGGGCACGCACAGGTTCGTAACCTGAATCAAGCAGGCAGAGCAAAAGTATCTAAGCCGGTTGATGTACACCAGGCCCGCAACTGGGGCGCAACCCTGCAAGGCTGGTGGAATAGCATAAAAACCACTTTCTCAGCTGTCGTAGGTATTGAAACCAAACTCTCCAGGCATGCTAACGGGGATATTCTCCTACCTTACGCGGCTGGGGGCATGGTCAAATACTTTGCGTCTGGTGGCAGGGAAAGCCACGTCGCACAAATCGCCCCGGCGGGGGCATGGCGCGTGTGGGCAGAACCAGAAACCGGGGGCGAATCCTACATCCCCTTGGCCAGGTCAAAGCGGAAACGCTCCACCCAAATCCTTGCGGAAACTGCGGACATGTTCGGCTACAACCTGGTCGCTAAACCTAAAAAGTTCGCGGACGGGCGCGGCCCCGGCGGCCCATATGAGAACCCAGGCGGGGTAACCCAAATATTCAACATGGATATCAAACTGAACTCGGACAGGCTTCCCAACCAGGACGAAACGGACGAGTTCGGGCGCGCTCTCATGTGGTATTTGAAGGGGAATACGCTCGCGTCTAACCAGATAGTTAGGAGCATCTAAGTGTGGGATTCTAGGTTTACTCTGTCGGCTCCGGGCGTGGAATACACGTTCGGGGCCGGGACGGGGGCGAAGATCGCGTCTACAAAACCAGCTGGCATTGAGCGTGAGACTAAACGCCAGCTACGGGGAGATGGGCGCGGCTACCACCTACAAAAGGACCTGTTAAAGCCGGGCGTGTGGGAATGGGACCTAATCCTATTCGAGCACGAGGGGATCACTCCGAGGGGACAGTTAGACAGGTTACAAGGGGCTTGGACTGCCGCCCGTAAAAGCGGCGAGACTGCCCTCCTCCGGTGGGACTCTGACGAGGACGAAAAACTCATTATTGGCAGGCCAGGCAGGTTACAAGCTAATGACCTAAACGTGGCTGAACGGTGGGGTTTTATCCGCGTCGCCGTCCAGTTTGAGGCCATGACAAACACGGTGATGGGCGGGTATGAGAAACAGGTTACGACCGTATCAACCCGCCCACTCCCCTCAGAGGGTTTCGTATTCCCCTTAGAGTTTCCCCTATTCTTTCAGCATTCAACGCACCGTTCTCAAAATGTTGTGCTGGCAGACAACCGGGGGACGGTAGACGCGCCCGCTAAGGTCCGCTTTTACGGGCCTTGCGTGCACCCGACAGTAACAATTGGACGAACAAACGTTCGACTGTTAGGCCAATTACGTAAGGGCGAAACAGTAACGGTTGACCCCTTCAATAAGACCATTTTGGATAATTCAGGCCGATCCCGACATGACATGCTCGACCCCTGGACCCCCCTATCCGAGCTAGTAGTCCCACCTGGTCTAACTGAGGTCACAGTCAAAGCCGATTACGGCTCCTATGAAAAAGTTGTGGGCTCAGTTTATTGGCGTGACACGTGGCCCGCCTAAACAAAATGTTGAACACCCATTTTTTAGATTGAGGTTATAGTAATGCTCCAGAATGTCCCCGCCTATATTGGTGTTGAGAACGTTCCACACACTGATGAAGTTGCCCGCGCTGTCTCCTACTTTGCGACCCCCATTAATGGTGTGGCCTTGGGGGATCATTTCGCGGTGACAGCTACAGACCCGGCGACACCTTCCGTATATGTTGCGCCAGGCGCGGTTAATATTGTTTCTACTTATCCTGGGCATACAGGCCGTGAGTCTTACGTTGCGGTCAATGATGCGTCAGGGGAAAAAGTAAATATTCCCCCAACCGCAGGGAGCCCGCGCCGTGACTTGCTCGTTGTAGAAATTGAAGACACGAAATATGCGACCCCGTCTGACGGGTTGGATGATGTGGCCGCATACCAGTATGCGCGGTTCCGGCTTGTACAAGGCGTGTCAAAGGATCAGGTTGACGCGCGGCTGCGTAATCCTCATTATGTAATTGCGGCTATTGACCAGCCCGCAAACAATCAGACGATCACGTCTAATATGATCCGCCAGCTACAAAAGCCCGCCCGTTCCCTACGGCTAACCGATCTGACGGTCACTAAACCCACCTACGATATTGACTTCCCGGAAATGAACACTCGGTACAAGTCAGTAACCCACGTTGGCGTTTACGTGCCTAACTGGGCTTGCTCCTGCATTGTTGAAATAAACCTATCTGGGGTGAAAATCGGCCTTTACAGGGGTGTCCTAAAAGCAGGTACGCGCGCGTTCCTTACTGACAGGTTCGGCGACGGGCACATCCCCGCCGAGCATATGGGCGAAAACTCAATCATCGTGCAAGAAGCAATCCAAGGCCCAATGAGTTGGAACCAGCGACAAACACATTTTGTTGCCGATCGGTTCGACGTTCGCAAGTTCCGTAATAAGAACTGCATGGTCGGCATGGCCGGGCTCATGTCATCGGGTGGGAAAGTCACCCTGGACTACCAGACTATCGGAACAATCAAGTGGACTTTTATCGGCTAAACATAAGGGGGTAAGCGCAGTTGGAACTACTACTGCAAGCATTACCGGGTAATCGTCTCGTACAAGTCCCCGCCCCAGTGACTCACGTGAAGATCACAAGGTCTTTGAACGCGCCATCCCGGTGCACCTTCCAGTTTCCTTTGAAAACTTTGGCTACCAGCCTAGGGGAATTACGTCCTTGGGGGACTGCCGCCTGGCTGATTGAGTCCGGGCAGGTTCGCGGGGGCGGCATTATCACTGAGCTTGATGATGAGTCCCCTAACCTGAAGGTTGAGACGGTGGGCGTGTCTGCCTACCCGAAGGGAATGGCCTGGACTGACAGTAAACGGGATTATGTTTCCGCTGACGTTTTGGACGTGTATCGGGAACTTTGGGGCGTGCTCCAGTCTAAACCGGACGGTAACCTGAACGTCACTTTTTCCCCTATGAAAGCCGGGGTGACTATTGGGAAGCCTGGTCGAGTAGAGAAAAAACGCCGCCTAATTAAAGGCGGCACGCGCACCGAAACCTACAAGGTAAACACTAGTAGTTCTAATGCGGAGGCGGAACGGCAAAGACTCGTTGCCGTTGCCCGCTCTTGGATAGGGGTCCCTTATGTTTGGGGTGGAGAATCACGCAGGGGCGTTGACTGTTCCGGCCTCACCAAACTCGTATTTGGCCAGCTTGGCTATTCCCTACCACACTATTCAGGGTCGCAAGCCCAAATGGGTAAGGCTGTGTCAAAACCACTGCCCGGCGATCTGGTGTGCTGGCCAGGCCATGTTGCTATTTATACGGGTGGCGGCAGGATCATTCACGCACCCTACCCTGGCAGCACAGTAAGAACCGGGAGTGTCTGGTATCCGTGCCGTTTCCGCCGCATTCTCACCGGCAAGGGCACAACCACTAAAACCGTGACTAAGAAGAGGACAGTTAACACGCCTGACAGGTGGGTTACAGATGTTACTAATATTCCGGCTGAACCCTACACAATAGCCCCGTGGGAAGTAGACGACATTGGCCGCGTCCTTGACGAGATGATTTCACAGGCCGGGGTTGATTGGGTCGAACGCTCCTACAAAGGTAAAAACGGTACGGTAGAACATCGCATTGATTTCGGGCGGCCTATAGGGGCAAAAAAGCTTAATGTTCGTTTAGAAATTGGTGTGAATGTGGCTGAAATGCCCGATATTTCCTACCACAGCGCGGATTATGCTTCGGAGATTGTCGGCTGGGGTCCCGGTGAGGGTGACGCGAAACTACGCACCGCCCCTATCAGGACAGGCGCGAAAGGCTTACGCCGCGTCCGCAAAGTATCCCTACTACGCAACAATAGCGTTGATTCCCTAACCAATGCGACAAGGCAAATAGCCCAACAGGTTTCACAACAGATGAGAGTACGCCGGTTCCTCGTGAACCAGTCGGATTGGTGCCCTATAGGGTCCCTAAATGTTGGGGACTGGGTGCCCATAGTGGGTGTCACTGACTGGCAGAAAGTCGCCCAGTGGGTGCGCATCATGCAGATTGAAGAAGACGGCGACACGGGCAGCGCGGTTATTACTACAGAATAGGAGAAAAAGGTTTTGGCAGGGTTAGAAAAGTACACGCGTAGGGTAGCTGACCAGCTCTCGGACCTGTCGCGGCGTGTGGGCGATCTTGAAGTTGCCTCCGTGCTGCCGTATGCGACGTTGCCTGCGGAGTCCCCTATTCAGGTTAAGAATCAGGCTGGGGAAACGGTGGCGCTTATTGGGGGCCAGTCTGACGGTACTGCCGGGGTGAAAGTTTTGGAGGGGCCTACCCCGCCTGTTCCTACTAAGCCTACTGTTGAGGGTGAGGCTACTCTTTCTGTGCGGTGGGATGGGGCTTTTGAGCATGAAGCGCAGTGTCCTAATGATTTTAGGGCTGTTGAGATTTGGATAATTGGTTCCCCGGAGGATCTCCCCCCGGATTCAACAAAAATTGACACTAACAGCGAGGTACCCCCGGCTGGTGGGGTTGCCCCTGATTTATTCGTGGGGACTATTAACACTCGGGCGGGCGGGGCTAAGACTGTTGAATTAGCTCCAGGCACTTACAACGTGGCTTTACGGTGTAGGGCGAAGTCGGGTAAGGCTTCGGCGTTGTCGCCTGTTGTTGTGGCTAAAGTGGCTGGTACTGCCACGCGTAAGGCCTTAGATGAGGCTAAGGGCCGTATTGATGCGGCTTTTGATCATGCTACTAAGGTGGGTAAGGATTTTGAGGCCGAGAAGGCCCGTGTTGATGGTGAGCTTGCTAAAGCGTTGGGTGCGACCGACGAGGTAAAGAAGTCCGTTGTTGCGGTGACTTCGCAGGCTGATAATGCGAAACGGCTTGCGGAGGAGGCCAAAACCAAGGCGGATTCTGCGTCTAATACTGCTGACGACGCTAAAAATAGTGCAGAGCATTTACGCGGCGACATGGTCGAAATGGGCGACGAAATAGACCGGTTTAATCGTGAGTTGCCTGAGGCTAAGAACGCGGCTGAGGCGGCTAAGAAGGCTGCGTCTGAGGCGGATTCTAAAGCGACTGCTGCGGCGAAGCTTGCGGGTTCTGCTAGTGAGGCTGCGTCGCGTGCGCAAACTGCTGCCGATGGTAAAAGTAAGATTACGCGGTCAACCACTACCCCCTCTGGTGCTGGTCATGCGGGGGATGTGTGGTGGCAGTACACCGACTCGTCCTTGGTTGGCAAGATTATTGGGCAATGGGTTCATGATGGCACTGCGTGGGTGAAAACTGATGTGGGGGCCGAGATCGTCGCGGACTTGACGGTGGATAAGCTCAAGGCTGGCACTGGCAGTTTTGATAGGGCGGTTATTAGCAAGCTCATCTCTGATAATGCTTTCGTGGACCAGCTCGCAGCCTCCAGAATTATAGTTAAGGGCACCAATCTATTACCCGACGGTGACCTTGCTAAGGCTGATCTTGCCGGCACTGGGTGGGATAAAAATGTGGGCTTACAAGACGAGTACGTCGCCGGCGGGATGCACGTTGCCCTAATATTTCCCCCAGAGCACTTCGGGAGCTCTAGTACGGTAGCTAACGAGACCAGAATCCTTTTCGAGCCTGGGCGCAAGTATGTTCTTGATTTTTGGGTGCAAGCCTCTACGTCAGGGGCCCACGGGAGCATAGGATTTATGCCGGTATCTGGCGGGGACTTCTTACACTTTAGTTCACCAAGTATTAGTGATCCGTGGACGGGGCTTTTCCCCCCGCAAACTTGGAAGGAACTGCCTACTAGTTGGGAGCACAGAAGATACGAGATCACCCCACACGGTCTAGTTAAGCCCACGTTCGCGCGGCTAGTGGCCCAGTGCCACGGCGGGAACCTGATGATCGCAAAACTACGCGTCGCATTAGATCAAGAAACCGTAATTGAGGATGGGTCTATTACGACCTCGAAGCTTGCCGCTCACGCCGTTGATGTGGAAAAGCTGAATGTTACGGAGGGTATGGCCGCCAGGATAGGCGAATTCCTCAAAATCAAATTCGAGCAGATCCAATCCTCGATAATGAACGCGTGGATGCACCTTACCGGCGCGGGCCGTATCGTCCTAGGAGGCGAGCGCACCGGCTCGGATGCTAACCCTACTTTCAGCGGCGCAAGAACAGAACTAAACGCAGCTGGGTTGCAAGTATACGGGCCGAATCAAGAAGAACCAATCACCCAAATAAGCGGGCAAGGTGAACAGCGTATTGCCCTTACATCTACTGACGCGAACGGGAACGTTATCACCGGGTTCGGCGTGTCAGGTGATGGGAACGCGGTCGCCCGCGAGCTAGCAGTACAACGCCTAATTGTTGGGGGTGAAGAATACAAGCCGCGTGCTGGTTCTGAAATAGCGGTCACCCTACCGAATTACACGCATACGGCGGGCTATCAAAAGACAGCCGTCGCGCGCATCCCCCTCACGTTGCATGTAGGCGACTACCAGCTACTATGGTCCACTACTCTTAGGGCCCACGGCGGGCATCAACCATACGACGCGGTCGGCACCTATTTCGACATCATTGACGTTTCAGGCGGAAAAGTCACTTGCGAGGGCGAACCGGTTTCCTGGCAAACCACTTTCAATAAGCAGCAGTACACTAACCACGCTATTTCTTGTTTACTGCATGTGGATGCAGACAAGGACGAGGGTGAAGGCGTAAAGTTTGCGATCAGGCCTGGGGTGCACTCATACAAGAAGAGCGAGTTTGTTGCTATGGCCTCGGTGCTTACTGTTTCTGAGTCTAAACCGCGCCTGCTACCAGAGGTTGAGTATTTTGCGCCTAAACCAAAACCTGGTGGTGGAGGGGGCGGACCCGCACCCAAGCCGGGGCCGCGTGCAATAAAGAAGACTATTGGCCCAGCCTGGACTACCGGCGGGGTTGTTTCTGGCGATGGCAGGTACGTGGAGGTTGGTTTCAGAATCCCTGAAATCAAGGGGCACACTATTTCATCAATCGTAGTGACCGGCACGTGCACGTGGGACATGTACGACTCAGGCAAGGGGATTTGGTACCCATGCCGACTTAGCGGCGAGTCCAAGACTGTTTTCGTACGAGATTATTCTAATTTCAGCGTCGGGTTCGGCCCGAACGCGGCCGCGTTCTTGAAGAGTAATGGGTGGGCTAATTTCAAGATTGGCCCCCGGTCCCCGTACACCACGTTCAACCCGCATTCTTTCCGCTTACACGTAACCTACTGGGCCTAAAAAAAATTGAGGAGTACTTATGGGAGCAGAACAGCCAACAACCAAACCTAAGAAACCGGATCTTCGTTCGATCAGTAGAGAAGCCTTACAGGGGTTAGACCAGGAAGAGTTCGGAATGATCTACGAGCTAGCTTGCGAGGAAGAACAGCGCCGTCACACGCTAAGGGTCTTTACTGCGAATGCGACGCAGTTGCAGGCGGATTTGATGGTGGCTACCGGCCTTCCTAAGCCGGGGGTTACTTGGGTAGCCCCGACGCGGGTTGAAGAAACCTATGCTGTCGGCCAGATCGTCACTTTCGAGGGCAAGCTTTATCAGTCTAAAGTGCCGTTCAATTTTGCGCGCCCTGGTTCGCATGCTGCCTTGTGGGAACTCTATGAGGGGGCTTTGCAGGATGCCCCGGAGGTTGAAGTAGGCGAGTATGTGCCCCCCGAATGGGCGGGAGGCCACCCTTACGCGGTGGGTGACACGGTCCTTTACGAGGGCAGTATTTATAAGGCGAAAGTTGCTCACACGTCTATTACTGGTTATCCGCCGGATAAGGACCGGACTATGTGGGAGCACAAAAACTAATCAAAACCACTCATTCATCCCCCGCACCCTACAGGGTGTTGGGGCTTTTTTATACCCAAAACCAAAAGAATGTGAGGAGCCCATATGGCATATCAAGATATAACCTGCTATGACTCACCGAATTACACGCCTGGCAGGGGCGGCACGCAAGTAAATGTGATTGTTATTCACTGGTGGAATAGTCCGGATCGTAATCCCGGGTTTGAGGGGGCGATACGCACCCTGTGTAACCCGGCGGTTGGCACTTCCGCTCACTGTGTGGCAGAAGCAGGCCGAGTAGCGTGGATCGTGAACGCTGCCGATACGGCCTGGCACGCCGGCGACTACTCCGTCAACAAGCGTTCTATCGGGATTGAGTGCAACCCACGCATGAGCAGCGCAGACCTGGAGACCATCGCGGAGCTGATCGCCAATATCCGCCGCGATTACGGCTGGCGCATCCCCCTGGCCAAGCATAACGATTTCTACAATACTGCCTGCCCCGGCACGTATGCGGGCAAGCTCGCCTGGCTGGACGCACGCGCCGAAGACATCCGCCGAGGGGCCCCTGCCAGCGTAAGCCCGAAAGCAGACCCGGCCCCCACCCCCGGCAAACTCGCCGAGGACGGCATCCTCGGAACAGGCTCGTGGAAGAGAATCCAAGCCCACCTACGCACCCCACAAGACGGCATAATCTCCGACCAGGTGGCGGATAATCAGGAATACTACCCGGCGATCATGGAGGCTGACCCCTGCCCGGCCCAATTCGGCAACGGCGATGCGGGCTCAAAGGCCATACGCGAACTACAAGCCCGCCTAAAACAAGCCCAGGACGGTATCCTCGGCCCGGCCACAATCCGCGCCTGGCAAGCCAACCTCCACCAGGCCCAAGACGGCTACCTCGGAGAAAACACTGCCCGCGCCATACAGCACGCCCTCAACACCAAAGGATGGATGTGGTAAAAAATGGATCAGCTATTTCAGCACATTAGCCCCATTGATTTTTCCGCGCTCGCGGGCATCCTAGGCACATTCGTGGTATCTGTGATCACACGCGCGCACTGGTCACAAAACACTAAACGCCTGGTAGCCCTGGGCGTGTACGTGCTACTCGCGGCGGCAACCTTCGTGTTTATTAAGTATCCGGCGTTTTACCAGTTCGCGATCATGAACCTGGGCGTGGTCGCTGGGGCCGGGCAGATCGCCTACACGATCCTGAAACCTACGGGTTTGATGGATTGGGTGCGCGATATTACTTCCCCGCCTGCTGGTAGGCACCGCGCCCCCACCAAGACCGAGGGGAAGGAGGAGTGAGCTTTTGAGCGGGTTTATTGATGCTCTTGCCACCCTCGGCGGGTTCGGAGGTTTCGCAGCTTTCATCACAGCAATCGCGGGAGTGGTAAAAATCAAACGCGTCGAACATTCCAACAAGAAGATTGAGAAAGCCGCTTGTGAGACCCGAGAGCAATTGGAGACCAACCACGGCTCATCCTTGCGTGATGCGGTGAATCGTATTGAGCGCATGCAAAAAGAGCAAGATCGCAGATTCGATCTCTTACTTGATCAGGTGAAGAGCCTGGGGCATCAGGTTGGGGATTATCGGCGCGAGCAGGCTATCGCAGCTGAGGATCTACACGCGCGCATGCGCAACCTAGAGTTGCGGACCGAGAAGTGCAACAAGCACTAACGTTTGGGGCACCCTGACCAGGTTTTGGCCGGGGTGCCCCTCTTTTTTTATGCTCGCAAGGCCGTTAGGGCATGTTACAAAAGCGGTAATAATATTACTAAATGGGTGAAATAGTAATATTATTACTGGATTTTTAACACTTTCCCTACAGTTATGATTCTTCTTGGGGGATCCAGTCCAAGTTCACCTCATACTTTTCTGCCTGCAAGGCAGCGGTAATAATGCCCACCATGATTGCGTGCTCTCTGGCAGTCACACCAGGGCCGTTAACGCGCTTGCAGGAAGCATTGGTTTTGAACCTTTGCATCTGCACAGCCTCTGGCGGTGCCCCAGTTTCTTGTTGCAGCTGGTCAAGGTAATCAATCGCGTCACTGATCTTGTCGACGAGGCTATCCCAGCGGGATTGTAGTTTTTCTGCCGCCCATTCGGGGATATCGCCTGCGTCTGGTTGTTCCCATCGTTGGACTGTGCGCCGGTTTACTTTGAGCCAGTCCGCTACGGCTTGGCCGTCCATGCCGAGGGTTTCCCGGTAGGTTTTGAATGTAGCTGAGTTCAAATTAGTGCCCTTTCTGTACTTGTTCGAGTGCTTCTAGTGGGGCGTTGTACCACATGTCGCGGGCTTGTTTGCCGGCATTCCACATGTAGTAGATGTTCGCGAGTTTGTTGTCGCCCTTGTCTTTGCATTGTGCGAGGGCGCGCCAGTATTCTTCTAAGGTACCGGTTGCGCACAAGTATTTTTTGATTGCGTCCCATGCCGCATCTTCTGCGTCTGCGGTCGAAACGTGTGGGAGGCCCTCTTTTATTTCTTCGAGGGTTTCGCCGTCTTCTAGGCACATTTTGATGTAATCAACGTATTCGGCGACGACGGCGGGACGGGCAATTTCGGTGAGGTTGATCCGGGCCTGTTGTAGGTATTGCTTTTTCATTTTCTGGTTCTTTCAGTGCTTTTTGGGGCCCCGCCACAAAGACGGGCGGGGCCGGGGGGGTTATTTGAGTTCGTCGATCATTGCGGAGCAGACGCGCTTGGTTAGCCGCTTCAAGGCTTGGTTGCGGGTTTCGGTGATGAGGGTGGTGGGCTGGTTTTGGTTTCTTTTTGCGTATTCTGCGAACATTTCGCACCATTGTTCATCGCTCATCCAGTCTGAGAGTGCGAGGATGTAGCGGCGCTGGGCTTCGGTGGATTGGTATTTGTTAGCCATTTCGGATTCCTTTCCGAGTTGTGAGGCCTTGTTGCCTCTTTGTTTTCAAGGCCCTTTTCTTTTGCCTTGTGCTTTAATTATATGTCCCACTCTGCGACATTGTAAAGCTCTATTATTGTGTGCTCGCTCACGTTTTGATGTGCTTTTTTACTACTTCTACTATTTGCTCGTGGATTTCCTTCACGCTTCCACACGCGTTAATAGGCACTATCCGCGCGCTTTCTGCTACCGCGATCCGCTGAAATGCCTTATGTATGCGCTCGTGAAATTCGCTGCCCGCGCTCTCGATACGATCTCTTCTCTTGCCCCGCTGTGAGACGCGCCCCGCCCCCGCGTCCGTGTCCAAGTTAAGGAGGAAAGTCAGATCAGGCGCTACCCCGCCGCTTGCCCAATCACTAAGCCCCCTGATTGCTTTCATGCCGAGGCCGCGCCCCGCGCCCTGATACGCCACCGACGAATCCGAAAACCGATCACAGATCACAACCTTGCCCGCCGCGAGCGCAGGCGCTATTACCCTTGCTACGTGGTGTGCGCGATCTGCCGCGTAAAGCAGCGCCTCCGTTTTAGCGTCTACTTCTCCCCCATGCATTACTAGCGCGCGTATGCTCTCACCCAGGGCTGTGCCGCCCGGTTCGCGCGTAAGCAGCACATCCACGCCCGCCGCTATTAGGTGGTTTGCGAGTAGTTTTGCTTGCGTGGACTTGCCAGCGCCTTCGCCGCCCTCAAAAGTTATAAATAGACCCATGCCCTGAATTTTACGCAAAAAATTAGGGAGCCTAGTCGAAAGGACTAGGCTCCCTGTTTGCCCCCGCTTTCGCGGGGAATAGTGAAACATGCACGCGCGGCACACGTTATTTTACCCGTATTGGGTTACCCCCACTTACGTGGGGAAACTGCCTGTAAGCTGCTAGGCTCCATTGGCAGAGCGCATATATTTAACGCCATAGCTACCGGGCAACTAAGGTCCGGGCAATTACAGAATACCACACCCCCTAACCTGGTCAACCCTCTATTTCTGGCAATGCCTGAGAAAGCGCTATCCCGATAGCGTCCGCTGCCACTTGCAAAGCATCCGGCGCAAGATGGCCATAAGTATCTGAAGTAACCTTAATGGAGGAATGCCCAAGGCGGCGTTGAATCACAGTCAATGGCACGCCTGCTGCAATCAGCCATGACGCGTGAGAATGCCGCAGATCGTGCAGTGTTGGAGTGTGTTCTATGCCAGCTTTCACTAACGCAGGCTTCCACACGCGGCGCGAGAACCACTCATTCTTCAGCACTCCCCCGCACGTCCCTTTGAACACGAAAGAGTCACCTTTTGCGGCTTCTACCACTTCACGGATCTGATCAATAGTAGATCTCGATAGGGATATGGTGCGCACGCCACTTTCGGTCTTAGGAGCGCCAAGCACGCGTTTCCCGTTCGCCATTTTCCATGCCCGTTCTACTCGCACTATGGCAATTCGAGCATCCAAGTCGAAGTCCGAGCCTTTCAGCGCGGTTGCTTCACTCCACCGCATGCCCGTGCCCGCCAGAAGGGCCAGGAGCGGCCTCCAATCGGCAGGGGTGGCATCATATATTGCTGCGAACTCGTTTGCCGTCAGAAAGGTTGGGTAGCGCTTCCTCGCAGCCCTTGGTAGGCGTATAGCGAAAGCTGGGTTCGCGGGAATGGTCCGCATCTGCACTTGGTATTTGAGGATCGAAGAGAGCAGGCCGTGAATATTTTTGATGGTTTTTACTGAAAGGTAGTCGGGTGTGTGTGGTAGCCCGGCTGCAAGAGCCTTTTCCCCCCTGCTTTTTGATGAATATGTTTCAGTCTTGCGGAGTTTTGCCACCCATTTTTCGATCATCTGCCGTGTGATTGTTTCTACGGGGATGGCGGCGAAAGTTGGGGCGATGTGGCGTTCCCATATTTTTTCATTTTCGCGTATTGATGCGGGGGATGCGTACCCGCGTGCTTGGTCTATGTATTCTTCGAAGGCTGTTTGGGTGGGTTTGAGGGGCTTGGTGCCGATGCCTTCACGGATTCTGCGTGCGTCAGCCCCTCCGACTTGTTCGATGAGTTTGCAGAAGGCTTGAGCGTCTTTTAGGCGGTCGAAGGTTTCGCTGACTGGGTTCGCTCCGAGGCGTTCGCGGAATCGGATTCTGTAAACCGTTTTTCCGGATTTGTGTTTAAGTTTTTTCGGTTTTAACCCCATTTTTGCCGCCTGTTTTGAGCCTTGTTCTACCCCCTGCTGTGTCACGCTCTGTGTCACGCAACTTTTAGCACATGACTTTTCCGCATTATTCCACGGCTTTCGAAGCGCCCCGAACAGGATTCGAACCTGCGACCTTCTGCTCCGGAGGCAGACGCTCTATCCACTGAGCTATCGGGGCCTACGGCCCTCCACTTTACCAGCGAAGGGCCTAGTATCGAAAATCTGCTGGTAAATCAGTGTTTCTGGTCGTACTCGTCCAGTAGATCAATACGTCGGCAGTGCCTCTCCTCACCGGTAAATGCTGTGTCGACAAACTTGTCTGCAATCCGAATGGCGTCTTCCGTGGAGTGCATGCGAGCTCCTATACCGGCAACCTGAGCATTGTTGTGCAGCCTTGCCAACTCTGCCGTCTCCTCTGACCAACAGAGGGCGGCGCGGATGCCTTTAACCTGGTTTGCGGCAATCTGCTCACCGTTGCCCGATCCACCCAGCACGAAGCCTAGCGAACCTGGATCCGCAAGCACCGCTTCTGCGCATGCCTGGCAGGTTGGGGGATAGTCATCAGCTGGATCGTATGTTTCAGGGCCGTGATCAATGACTTCATTGCCACGTTCAGAAAAATGGGTTTTCAACGCTTCTTTGAGTTCGAACCCAGCATGGTCCGATGCAATGTGAATCCTCATGGATTCGACACTATCATTACAGTTCCTACCTACGGGCTTCTTCCCCTACCATCTTCGCTAACCGCTCCGAGATAATCCGCTGCACATAGGCTTTATCTAGAGCCGCTCTGGTGTCTGCCCCACGACTGTTCCATCTGCGCAATTCTTCAACCAGTTCTTTTCTAGTTACTACCCCGGCTACAAATCTTTTAATCGCCTCGTCCGGATCGGCAGAAAAGTACCCTGACGCTACTGGAGGTTGCCGTTTGGCCGAACGGAGCAATTGCGATACAGAAGACTGTGATACCCCTAATTCCTCGGCCAGCTGGGTCTGGTTCATTTTCATGACGGCACGCTGAACCGCGCGCAAGTAGTCAAGATGCGCAATTTCTTCCGCCGCGCGCGCTTTCCTGGCCGCTCTAACCAGCTTTTTATCTACCGGCTTTCTGATCCAAGGCATTAGCCCTCCCAAATGTTCCTTTGGACCAACACTTCTTTGAGTACCGAGGGCGAGTCAGTCATTAGCCCATCGACTCCGGCGTCGATCATTTTCAATATAGTTTCTGTTTCACTAACAGTCCATACATCAACAAATAAACCGGCGTCGTGCGCTCTTGAGATGAAAGTCTTTGTGGCTAATTTGATCGGCCCATAAGTGGGAGGTATTTGTACCGCGTCAACCCTCTCCAGCAGCCTTTTAGGCAGCGGCATTCCCAAGCGAAGCCCGGCTACCTCGGGCATAGTAAGTGCTGTCTTTTCGGCTCCAGCCTGCCGCAATTCTTTTACTGTCCGCGCTGAAAAAGAAACAAAGCGGACCCGGTCCAAATCGTTCTTGGCGAGCCTCAGCAATGGCATTGCCACGGCATTTTCTTTCGCGTCAACGTTGAATTCAACCTGGTCAAAACGCTCTAGCGCTTCTTCAAAACGCATGAGCCTGCCTCCATTAGGCATTCGAAATTCCGAGAGCTCGGCCCAATCCAAGTCAGCGATCTTCGCGGCTATCCCATAGGTTCGCTTCAGGTCGGGATCATGGTGCAGCACCACTTTGTTGTCTCGGCTAAGATGCGCATCCGTTTCTAGCCGCTTATACCCGAGCGAGAGCGCATATTCGAAAGCCTGCGGAGTATTTTCTTCCGCTTCATTGGCTCCCCCGCGATGGGCAAATGCCCTTAGCAATCTTCTTGACCTACCGGATGGGCGTTATGTTCCTTCAACCATGGCAGCGGATCGATAGGATCTTTATCTGGCCTGATTTCGAAATGCAAGTGCGGCCCAGTGGAATTACCGGTAGAGCCGACCTGGGCTATCATCTGCCCGGCCTTGACCGTCTCCCCTACCTTCACCTGGATGGATCCCGCAAGTAGGTGCATATACCCCGACGAGAAAGTCTCGCCGTTTTCCATCGTGTGAGTAATTTCTACAGTGTAGCCACCGCCCTCAATTTCAGAGGCGGTCTTCACAACGCCCGGAGCAGTGGCAAAAACAGGGGTACCTGACGGGGCGGCCATATCGGCGCCCTCGTGCAATTTAGAAGTGTGGAACAGCGGGTGGGACCTGTACCCGAAGGGGGAGGCGATTGTAAATGTACCGGCGGGCAGCGGCTCGACGATGGCATCAGAAGTGGCAAAAACACCGCGTTCACCGGCAGAGGCATACTTCGCCACGCACCGTTTCATCTCTTTACTTGTACGTACCCTCGCAACCGAAACGGGGGCTGCCACCGCTGTTAGTTGGCTCTGCGATTCAACAGTAGAAACGTTAGAACGCACCTTCGCCCAGGTGTCTCCGGCGTGATATCCAGATTCTTTAGGCATTGCAATAGACATGTCGGCCCCGACGAAACCGGCAAGTGGAGCAGCTACGGTGATCGCTCCCAAGGAACCAAGAACTGCTAGCCGCCGTCCCATTCCACGGGGATGCCGAGGACGTTTGTTCGCCTTCCGCATGTCAATCCTGCTCTCCACTGTTTCCCTTTCGTCTCGTCTACAAGGCCACATCACGAAACAATAACGTTTATATTACACGATGACATACAAATGTTATGCATTCTACAGAGAATCCCTACTGCCGCTGCATTACGTCCCGAACCTCACCTACAAGTTCTTCCAAAATATCTTCAAGGAAGATGACGCCAACGATACTTCCTTCGCGCTCTACCTTAGCTAAGTGAACACCGGTCATCTGCATTACCCGAAGCGCATCCTCGACCTCGTCCTGAGGAGATGCCTTGGGCAGCTGTCTGATCCACCATGAGGGCACAGGCTTGTCTCGCTGTTCTTTAGAGTCGGCCTGCAGTACATCTTTTAGATGCAGGTAGCCGACGTATTCGCCAGTTCCATCTACTAGCGGGAAGCGCGAAAATCCCGTCTGGGAAACTACTTTTTCAAACTCGGCAGGAGTTACTTGCACGGGCAGCGTCACAAGCTTTTCGGGACCCACCATTACGGCCTCTACAAGTTCTTCGCTAAATTCTAGCGTTCCGGACAGCAGACCTAGATCGTCAGTCAGCTTGCCTTCAGCTTCTGACAATTCCACGATGGTAGCCACTTCTTCTGCAGTAAAGGTGGCAGCCACCTCGTGCTTGGGTTCCACCCCGAGTTTCGTGATAAACCAATTCGCAAAATGATCCATTCCCTCAACAATTGGCCGCACTAGACGGCCCAGCCGCACCAGAGGTGGAGCTAGCACCAGCACCATTTTCGCCGGTGCTGACACTGACAGATTCTTGGGAATCATTTCGCCAACAACTACGTGCAGATACAGTACGACCAGTAAAGCAATAATCACTGCCACCAGATGAGAGCTTGCAGCGGGCAAACCGAACCGAAGGAGGAGCGGCCTGACCGCTCTTGCAAGAGCCGGCTCCGCCACCGCACCCAATGCTGTAGAAGCAAGCGTTACCCCTAACTGACACACTGCCAGCATTAGGGAAACGTGCTCTAAGGCCCACTGTGCAGCCTTTGCGCCTGCCCTGCCTTCTTCTACTAGCGGGTCAATCTGGGATTTTCGAGACGAGGTAACTGCAAATTCAGCTCCCACGAAGAACGCGTTCACTGCCAAGAGGGCAATCGCTATGATCAGTCCGGTACCAATTCCCATTTCAGACCTCCTTCGTTGGCTGAACTAGGACTTGGTCCACTCGCCTGCCATCCATACCGGTCACCTGCAACCGCACATGATTGACATCTACGTAGTCGCCCTCTTTTGGGATCGCCCCGAGCCGGTCCATTATCAATCCTCCGAGGGTGTCGTAGGGTCCGTCATCAGGCACCCGCAGTTTCGTGTAATCGTGTAGTTCGTCAGGGCGAACCAGCCCGGAAACATACCAGCCATTTTGCCCGGCAATTCGAATCCCACGGCGCTTGGGATCATGTTCGTCAGCGATCTCGCCTACGATTTCTTCAACTATGTCCTCGAGGGTGACAAGTCCCGAAGTACCGCCGTATTCATCAACCACTATCGCCATCTGTAGGCCCTCTTCACGGAGGGCAACCATGAGCGGAGCCAGTTGCACCGTCTCCGGAACGCGCATCGCATCAAACATGATCGACTGGCTAGTGACGGGAACCTCTCCTCTCTTGGCAAAGGGAACGGCAGCCGCCCTGCGCAGGTGCGCAATTCCCAGAATGTCGTCCGTGTCCTCGCCGATTACAGGGAAGCGCGAGCGCCCCGTCTTACGGGCAAGATCGATAAGATCTTCCACGTTGTTCGTTGCTTCTAAGGTGTCCATTCGCCCTCGGTCAACCATGATGTCGGCTGCAGTCAGTCGCCCCATTCGGACCGATCTGGTGAACATCGAAGCGGTAGACGTATCAAGGGTGCCTTCTTCTGCGCTGTGCCGAACCATCGCCGCTAGCTCCGAAGCAGATCTGGCAGAGGACATCTGTTCCAGGGGCTCTACTCCGACCGCCCGCAGCACCATATTCGCAGAGCCGTTGAGCAGGCCGATTAGGGGCCGGAATAAGAACGTGAAGGCTCGCTGCACCGGAGAAACTATGCCAGCAACCTTCAGTGTTTCCGCGAGCGCAAAATTCTTCGGGACAAGTTCGCCGAAGACCATCGAGAAAACATTGACCACGATCACGGCGGCTGCCACGCCCACGGTAGTGGAAATTGCTACTGCTACTCCGAGTCCGCGGAGAGACCGATCGATCATGTCAGCTACAGCAGTCTGCGTAGTGTAGCCGAGCATGATTGTGGTCAGCGTAATTCCAACCTGAGCTCCCGAAAGGTGAGTGCTTAGGTGGTGCATTGTCTTCGAGACACTGCTGGCACGCTTGTCGCCAGCCGCTGCTCTTCGATCCACGGTTGCCGGATCTAGAGCGACTAAAGAGAACTCGGATGCAACAAAGAGCGCAGTCCCGAGCGTTAGGACCACTCCCGCTCCGATCATTAAAAGGTCATAGAGCATGTAAAAGTAGCCCGTCCAATCCATTGGTGCACATGATTCTTTATTGTACTGGCCTCGCCCGAGCAATTACATGCCCAAACTGGGGCAAAGTGTCTCGAAATAAAAGGGAAATGCTGTGGATTCGGCATTCATTGCCTAATCTTGTTTCTACGAGTAGTTTCCGTCGCACTCCACATCGAGGTGTTACATGTCTCAGGACAGCAGTGAACAAGCGCCCACCAGTGACGTAATCGCGCAGATGCGCAAGAAGTATGATGCAGATCCCCTATCGGTGCCCACCGATTGGCAGGATTATTTCAAAGCTGTCGAAAGTATGGAGGAGCTCAAGGCGACCTCTACTCCCGCACAGAGAGAGAAGGTGCAGGACCAGCCTGCAGAGCAAGTAGCAGACGAGACACGTTCTGATCTTCCCCCTCTTCCCCTCTCGAAGGTGGAGCCGCCAACTTCGCCGTATGCGGCAAATGCTCTGAAGGGCAACGGCGCGCTACTGGGGTCCGAGGGCGAAGTCGACCAGGTACAGCGACTGCGTGGCCCGGCGGGCGCCATCGTGAAGAATATGGAAACCTCTTTGAGCGTTCCGACCGCGACCTCTGCCCGGCAGATCCCAGCAAAAGTACTGATCGAAAATCGTTCGGTTATTAATAACCATCTAGCCAGAACTCGGGGCGGAAAGGTTTCCTTTACCCACCTAATCGGATACGCGGTGGTCGAGACCTTGACCAAGATGCCTTCTATGAACGTCCGTTACGAAGAGGTCGACGGCAAGCCCAACGTTCGCCAGTACGGACACGTGGGGTTCGGGTTAGCTATTGATCTACCGAAGAAGGACGGCACCCGCACTCTTATGGTGCCCGTGATCCACGAGGCTGACAGGTTAGATTTCCAGCAATTTGTGGCCGCCTATGAGGACCTTGTTGCGCGGACCCGTGCGGGCAAGCTCACCCCTAAGGATTTCCAGGGTGCCTCGATGACGCTGACTAACCCCGGCACCTTGGGAACAAGCCATTCCGTACCCAGGTTGATGGCCGGGCAGGGGACAATTATTGGCGTCGGCGCCACGGCGTATCCTGCCGAGTGGGCTGGCGCATCCCCGACCGTGCTGGCACGTATGGGGGTCGGCAAGGCCATGTATATGACTTCCACCTACGACCACCGGGTTATTCAGGGAGCTGCCTCCGGGGAATTCCTTCGTACTGTAGAGGAAAAGCTAACTGGCAAGGATGGCTTCTACGAACGTGTCTTCCGCGCCATGGAGGTACCCTACGAGCCTTTCGTCTTCCAGCAGGATTACGAGTACTCGCTTGAGACAGAGAAGGGCAAGCCTGCTCGCATTGCTGAGCTTATTCATGCCTATCGTTCTCGCGGACACCTTGCGGCAGATACTGACCCGCTGGCGTATCGGCAGCGTCGCCATCCCGACCTGTCTCTTGCTAACTACGGCCTAACTGTTTGGGATCTTGATCGATCCTTCCCCACCGGCGGATTCGGTGGAGCTGCAAATATGACTTTGCGGCAGATCCTTACCAGGCTGCGCGACACTTACACCCGTTCTATGGGCATTGAGTACATGCACATCCAGGATCCAGCCCAGCGGGCTTGGCTGCAGCGGCAAATTGAGACTCCTTACGAGAAGCCTTCCAAGGAAGCCCAGCGACACATTCTGTCCACTCTGTCTAGAGCCGAGGCATTCGAAACTTTCCTGCAGACCAAGTATGTCGGCCAGAAGCGTTTTTCTCTTGAGGGCGGCGAATCGCTGATCCCGCTGCTCGATACCGCTCTTACGGCTGCAGCGAGGCGCGGCCTTCCTGATGCTGTCATTGGCATGGCGCACCGTGGCCGCTTGAATGTGCTGGCCAATATTGGCGGAAAGTCCTACGGGCAGATCTTTTCTGAGTTTGAAGGCAATCAGGATCCACGCACGGTTCAAGGTAGCGGTGACGTGAAATACCACCTGGGCACAGAAGGGGTTTTCTCTGTCGAGGACGGCGTGGCTATCCGCGTAACTCTGGCGGCTAACCCATCTCACTTGGAGGCAGCCGACGGGGTGCTGGAAGGCATCTGCCGCGCCAAGTTAGACAAGATGGGGCAGGTTGACGACTACCCCGTTCTGCCGATTCTGATTCATGGGGATGCAGCTTTCGTTGGCCAGGGCGTGGTCTATGAGGTCTTGAATATGTCTCAGCTGCCTGCATACCGCGTCGGGGGTACCCTGCATGTCATTGTGAACAACCAGATTGGGTTCACAACCGGGCCAGCTTCTGGCAGGTCAACCCGCTATTGCACCGATATGGCAAGGGGGCTACAGATCCCTGTCTTCCACGTCAATGGAGATGACCCTGAAGAGGTGGTACGGGCTGCGAATCTAGCCTTCTCCTTCCGCGAAGAATTCCACAAGGATGTAATCATTGACATGGTCTGCTACCGTCGGCGCGGCCACAACGAGGGCGACGACCCCTCGATGACGCAGCCGATCATGTACAACCTGATCAATCAACTTCCTTCTACTCGGTCGGTGTATACCAAGAATTTGATTGGCCGTGGAGACATAACTGAAGAGGAGGCACGCGCCTCTTTGGCTGAGTACAACACCGAGATGAATCGCATCCTGACTGAGACTCGCGAACACGGCTGGTCCCCTGGGGAAGCCGCGTTGGAATTACCGGAATCTCAGCGTCCTGGAGCGGGCATGATGGTCGGTTGGGATACTGCGGTGCCACGGCAGGTAATCGAGCGCATCGGGGATGCCTACTTGCACGTTCCCGAGCACTTCACTCCTCACCCGAAGATGCGCAAGTTGATGGAACGACGCCACCAGATGAGCCGCGAAGGCAAGATCGATTGGGGCTTCGGCGAGCTGTTAGCGTTCGGCTCATTGCTGATCGAGGGAACCCCGGTGCGGATGTCTGGCGAGGATTGCCGTCGCGGCACATTCGTACAGCGCCATGCGGTTCTTCACGATCACGACACTGGACGCGAATGGACGCCGTTAGACTTTCTGACTCCGGATCAAAAGATGCTCTCCATATACGACTCTTCACTGTCGGAGTATGGGCCTCTTGCCTTTGAATATGGCTATTCTGTTGAGCGCCCGTCGGCCTTAGTGCTGTGGGAAGCGCAGTTTGGCGACTTCGTAAATGGAGCCCAATTGGTTGTGGATGAGTTCATTTCTGCAGCCGAGCAGAAGTGGGGCCAGCACGCTTCGCTGGTGATGCTTCTGCCACATGGCTATGAGGGGCAGGGCCCGGATCACTCTTCCGCCAGGATTGAGCGTTATTTGCAGCTTGCCGCGCAGAACAACATGCGCATTACTCAGCCTTCTACCCCGGCTCAGCATTTCCACTTGCTGAGGTCGCAGGCTTATCAGCGCCCGCGCAAACCACTGATCGTATTTACTCCGAAGCAGCTGCTTCGGCTGAATGCCGCCACCTCGCCAGTAGAGGACTTTACTCGCGGCTCGTTCCACGAGGTGCTCCAGGAGTCTCAGGATGAGGTGTTGGCGAACGCTTCCAACGTCGATCGGATCATCCTTACCTCCGGCAGGGTCTACTACGACTTAGTGAAGGCTCGCGCAAAAAGGAACGACAAATCGACCGCGATTGTTCGTCTGGAGCAGTACTATCCGCTTGCCGAAGAAGCGCTTGCTAAGGCTCTGGGCGCATTCCCGTCCTCGGCCGAGCTGGTGTGGGTCCAAGACGAACCGCGCAACATGGGGGCGTGGCCTTTCTTGGCCTTGAATATTACAGATGCGGCCACCGGAGGCCGAACCCTTCGCGTGGTATCAAGACCCTCCTCGGCAGCTCCTTCAGCCGGTACGGCTGCTATGCATGCTGAACAAAACGAGAGGCTCATGGAGGCCGCCTTCCAGCGATAGTTGTATTGGAGTGGGCAGCTAGCTGCCCACTCCTCTATTTGTGCGCACTTTGTAGGATGTAGTTGTGGATACCCCTCAGAATTTGATTGTGATTGGCGATGAGCTGGCCGCAGGTGCCGGAGATCCTCGCGCTCTAGGATGGGTTGGTCGGGTTATGGCCAGAACCCAGGCTGCCCGAGAAGTACAGACTTTCACGTTGGCAGTTCCCAACGAAACTTCGATAGATCTAGCCGATAGGTGGGAAGAGGAAGCTGCCAGGCGCTGTACCAAAGGCGCCATAAACAGGTTGCTAATAGGGATGGGAAGCGCGGATATTGCCGCTGGCCTCACTTCTCCTCGTTCGCGTCTTTCCCTGGCCAATATTTTGGATAAGGCTGCCGGTGCCAACATGCCCTGCTTTGTGGTGGGACCTCCCCCGCTACCGGCAGTAGAAAGCACTGGTCTGGCCAAGCTAAACCATGCGCTTGAGGACGTTTGCTCTAGGCGTTCCGTAACCTACGTTGACACTTTCACTCCGCTTAGTACTCACGATGGGTGGCTGTCAGAGGTCAACCAGTCTCCCACAGGGCTGCCCGGACAGGTTGGATACGGGCTGCTAGCATGGCTCGTCCTGCATTCAGGTTTCGGTTCCTGGATTGGAACAGAATGAAAAAATGCCGGTCCCGCGGGACCGGCATTTTTTCAACTACTACTTACTAGCCTGGCGCTTATCTGCCGTGCGGCACAGGGCTGCCACTACAGCGCCCGACAGGTTATGCCATACCGAGAAGACAGCCGCGGGCAAAGCTGCGGTCGGGCTCATGTACTGCATTGCGAGAGTTGCGGCCAAACCGGAATTCTGCATGCCCACCTCGATGGCGGTCGTACGAGAAGTGGTACGAGTCCCTCCAGTGAATTTCGAGGCGAAGAAGCCGAGCACATACCCAAAGCAGTTGTGCAGAACTACGGCCACGAAGACGACTACCGCCGAAGTGGCGATAGTTTCCTTAGACCCGGCGACCACCGTGGCAGCGATGACACTGATGGCTACAACCGATACCCAGGGCAGTGCCGGCTCTACCTTTTGCACTGCGGAATTGAAGAACGCCCTCAAAGCGAGGCCGCCTACGACCGGCAGAAGTACTACCTTGACGATCGACACTGCCATGGCGGCACCGCTCACCGGCATGTACTGACCTGCGAGCCACAGAGTCAACAAGGGGGTAAGTACCGGCGCTAGCAGCGTCGAGATGGAGGTCATCGTGACGGACAGAGCCACGTCGCCCCTAGCAAGATACGAAACCACGTTAGAGGAGGTTCCACCCGGCGCACACCCGACCAGGATGACACCGGCGGCTACCTCAGCGGGAAGCTGCATTACCCATACCAGCACTACGGCAAGCAGCGGCATGACCACATACTGCGAAACGACACCGATAAGAACAGGTAGCGGACGTTTGGCAACCAGCACGAAATCTGCCGGTTTTAGGGTAAGTCCCATGCCGAACATGACAACCCCTAGAAGGAGGTTAACCCAACCCTTTAGCGGCAAGACGACACTGGGAGCTGCAAAACCTACCAAGCCACCAATAATGACCAGAATAGGAAAACCTAGGGCAGCGATGTATGCTGCGCGTTCTTCTTTTTGCTGCACGGTTTGCGCAGACGCTGCTTTTTGCAGTGTAGCGGACATCTTCACTCCTATTCTGTTGCGCGTTCACCCAGCGTGAACGTTACAGAAACAGTAGTTGCCTGCTCAGTGACTGAGAATATATGTCCGAATAGTAGAACGACATTCTCTTTTTATTCATACCGGCTTCATCCAATCCCTACAGATTCGGCCAAAACAGCGTCGTTTCGTGAATAAATATTCAATACTTTTTGTCAAGAGATAAAAAAGAGCCCCACCGAAGTGGGGCTCTAAAACTCAGTTACTGAGGGCGTTTGCCATGGTTGGCAGGCTTGAACCTGCGATCCTTACGCTTGCGTCCACGCTTGCTCATGGGACACACTCCTTCCGGGTCGATAACCAAACCAGTTTCGCACATGCAACCCCGGAAAACCAAGCCAACCGGCTAGTAAGACTCCAAAATAGTAATAGACATCCCATTTTGGCCATCCGAAGCTGCAATGGTTCGAACGATTCTGCCGCGAAGACGTGCCGGCGCGCTCTCTCGGCACTGCCGAGCCATCAAAGCTCGCAGTTCCCGCTCCCCCTCAGCGTGGGCTGCACAATGCGGGCACCCACTTATGTGCGCCGCTAACCTGTGGATCTGGGACGGAGACAGAGTCTCGTCTACAAACTCGTATAGATCGGCCATTACCTCGTCGCAGCGACAATCATCGCTACCACATCCGCAGCTCATGATTCCTCCCCTTCTGCTACGTAATTCGCAAGAGCCTTGCGCAACCTGGATCGCCCTCTGTGCAATCGAGACATCACCGTTCCAGTGGGCGTGTCCATAATCTGCGCGATTTCTTTGTACGAGAAACCTTCCACATCCGCCAAAAAAACCGCGATCCTATAGTCCTCTGGCAGTTCCATCAAAGCCTCTCGAACCGTACCCTCTGGAAGTGCGGCAAGAGCTTCGACCTCGGCGGATAACAACCCCACAGAATCGTGACTAGCGGCCTTTGCAAGTTGCCAATCCTGCAACTCGCCAGCATCTGCGGTAGGTGGCCGGCGCTGTTCCTTGCGATATTTATTTATATAGGTGTTCCGCAGGATACGGAACAACCACGCTCGCAAGTTTGTTCCTGGCTTGTACTGGTCGAAAGCCGCGTACGCCTTGACCATGGCATCCTGCACTAGGTCCTCGGCGTCTGCCGGGTTCCTAGTGAAGCGCAATGCGCCGCGATACAGTTCATCCAGGTGAGGCAGAGCATCCTGTTCGAAACGCTGCCGGCGCTCGGCGACGGATTCTGCCGGCGCCCTCTTGGTTGTTTGTGTCATCACCTTTCAGCCTATCGCAGCACTCAGAACTAGTCTTTGCGAACTAACTAACTGAACACGAAGCCGCCCTGTTTTATTCCCGGACCAGATTTTATTTTTCCAATAGCTAGCGAAAAGCACCCAGGTGCGGTACCAATTGTTTTATGAGCATTTTACGCACTCTCGCCCGCACTATGATCGCCTCTCTTTTCGTCTCTGACGGCATCGACGCCGTTATCCACTCCGAAGAACACGTAGCGCGTTTTCGGTCTGTCTCTCCGAAACTAGAGAAGTGGGGACTTCCCCCAGTACTGGACTCTGACGCGCGCATGGTTACCCGTGTTGCCGGCGGAGTCACCACCGCTGCCGGGCTAGGTCTGATCTTCGGCATCAAGCCCCGTACTTGCGCGGCTGTGCTTGCCCTGTTGAACCTTCCGATCACCGCAGTGAATTATCCCGTCTTGTTTGCTGAGTCCGACAAGCGGAAGCAGAACCTGTCCATGGCGGTTACTCGGCTAGGCTTGACCGGCGGACTCCTACTGGCGGCTTACGATCGCGAAGGGGATCCGTCGCTAGGCTGGCGCTACCGGAACTACAAAGCATTGCGCGAAGCCGAAGCGGATGCAGCTATGGAACAAATCGAACAGATCGGGGATTAATGGCGCAGTGGTGGGAGGCCCCCTTAGCCCAAGGGCCGGTTTCTGGAGTAGTACGGATTCCCGGTTCTAAGTCTTTGACCGCCCGCCATCTAGTGTTGGCTGCCCTTTCGGACCAGCCCACTACCATCCGCGGTGCTCTCCGCTCGCGGGACACCACCTTGATGGTCGCCGCTCTTAAGCAGTTAGGCGTGGCCGTCTCCTGCCAAGGCGACGTTTGGACCGTACGTGGGGGCACCCTGCGTTCGAGCGGACAAATTGATTGTGGCCTCGCTGGAACCGTTATGCGCTTCGTGCTTCCTCTAGCGGCCATGGCGCAGGGTGACTGCATATTGGATGGGGACGAGGGCGCCCGAGTCCGTCCTATGGCAGGGCTGGTACAGGCTTTGCGGCGGATGGGAGCTCGGATCGATTCTCTCGGTGAAAGCGACCACCTCCCACTTGCTGTACACGGCAGCGCGCTTGAAGGGCCAGTCCGTGTCGATTCGAGTTCCACTAGCCAATTTCTTTCCGCACTGTTGCTCGCCAGTGCTGCCATGCCAAATCCACTGCGGGTTGAAGTAATGGGAAAGCTCCCCTCATTGCCGCATATTCGGATGACTATGCAGACACTAAGGGCCCATGCGGTACCGTGCGTGCAAGATGGTAACGCCTTCGTCGCTGGCGGCGTTCGCCCTGCAGGGGGAACCGTAACTATTGAACCGGATCTTTCCAACGCCGGCCCGTTCTTAGCCGCGGCCGCACTTACTGGCGGCACCGTTTCGATCCCCGATTGGCCCGCAGCTACTACACAGGTAGGAGCCCACTGGAAGAGCATCCTGACCGATTTTGGCGCTAGTGTCAGCCAGGAAGCAAACCGACTTACAGTGGAAGGAAAATCCCTTCGCGGGATCACCCGTGACATGTCTGCCGAGGGCGAGCTGGTGCCTACTGTCGTGGCGCTCGCACTCTTTGCAGAAGGCCCCACTCACCTGTATGGAATCGGGCATCTGCGCGGTCACGAAACAGACCGTCTTGCCGCCCTCGCCTGTGAAGGATGCAAGCTGGGAGCCCAGATCGAGGAAGGCCCTGATTTCCTAACTATTACTCCGGGCACTCCAAGACCGGCAAGAATCAATACTTATGAAGATCACCGAATGGCTACTTTTGCTGCGATTGCGGGGCTAAGGACTGCGGTCAAGGTAGAAAATATTGCCACTACCGCAAAGACACTGCCTGATTTTGCCCGGATGTGGAGGGGACTAAATGGGTTGGCGTGATATTGGCACGGACGATCCCAGGGTGAAGGTACGCCCCGCGCGTTCATCTAGACCTAGGTCCAAGAAACGGCCAGATTATTCAAAAGCCGAGATCGCTTCGGTAGTTGCCGTAGATAGAGGGCGTTTCACCCTTTCTTTAAAGAACAATCTCCTTCACGCGGTAAAGGCCCGCGAACTTGGACGACGCGCTGTAATCGTAGGCGATAGGGTGCGCGTTGTTGGAGACTTGTCCGGATCGAAAGGATCCCTAGCTCGCATCGTCGTCGTCGAGGAACGGAGCACCGTGTTGATGCGCTCTACTGAAGACGACGCAAGTAAAGGCACCGAGAAACCTATGGTTGCCAACGCAACTCAAATGGCAATCGTAACTGCCCTGGCAGATCCGCCTCCGCGCACGGGCATGATTGACAGGTGCCTTGTGGCAGCGGTTTCGGCGGGCATAAAACCCCTCCTAGTGCTTACAAAAGCCGATCTAGCCCAGCCCGAAGAGGCGCTCACTTTCTACAAGAATCTGGATATTGGTTTTGTCTCTACCTCGGTAACTGAAAATGGCATTGTGGGACTAGCAGAACTGGAGGCACAGCTAAAAGACAACTTGACAGTTCTGGTAGGCCACTCTGGGGTGGGCAAGTCAACACTGATCAATGCCCTTATTCCGCAGGCAGATCGGGCAACCGGCCATGTCAATGCCGTGACCGGCCGAGGGCGACATACTTCCACTTCAGCGGTTGCCTTACCGTTGAAGGACGATTCTGGATGGGTAGTCGATACCCCCGGGGTCCGTTCCTTTGGATTAGCGCATGTTGAACCTGACGAATTGTTAGCTGGCTTCACTGACCTTGCCGAAGTCGCGCAGGAGTACTGTCCGCGTGGGTGTTCCCACGGTGCGGATGCACCTGATTGCGCACTGGATGCGAAACAGGTCTCGCGTGAACGAGTCGCCTCGTTCCGTCGCCTGCTGGCTTCTAGGGAAGCGGGGCTGGAATCTTGGGAGCGGTCCTAAGGTCTGTCCTCATTAGTCGGAGGCGGGGCATAACCTTAGTGGTATGAAGTTCATCCACACTTCCGACTGGCATCTGGGACGCACATTGCACGGGGCAGACATGGTGCCGGCCCAGCGGCTCTTTATAGATTCCTTGGTGGATCTTGCCAAAGAACACCGGGTAGATGCGGTGCTAATTAGCGGCGACGTATATGACCGGGCACTGCCGTCAGCAGGGGCGGTAGAACTGTTAGAAGATGCCCTGCACCGGCTTACCAAGTTCACCCGAGTAATCTACTGTCCCGGCAACCATGACTCCGCCAAGCGGCTGGGATTCGGAGCAGAATTCTTTAGGGACGAACTAGTAGTGGTATCGCGGCTGTCCCAGGTCGGAAAAGCGGTGCCGGTAGCAGACGGAGTCGTCTATCCTCTCCCCTATCTAGAACCAATAGCTGCCAGTCATTTCTTTGGTACTGCCACAACTCATCAGGATGTGATGAGCGCGGCTATGCAACTCGTTTCCCAGGATTTGCAGCAACGACGCCAGAAAGACCCGTCTCTACCTGCCGTTGTAATGGCCCATGCTTTCGTTTTAGGGGGCATAAGTTCCGATTCAGAAAGAGACATCTCTATCGGAGGCGTGGAAGCAGTATCTGCTGACCTATTTGAAAAAATGTCATATGTGGCTTTGGGACATTTGCATCGCTATCAGCATCTCCAAGGGCCAGTTCCTATCTACTACTCGGGTTCGCCCGTGCCGTATTCATTTTCCGAGGCTGGTACTGCAAAGTGCGCTCTACTCGTTGCCTGCCAAGATGGCAATACGACAGTTACCAGGCTACCTATCCCACAGGTACGCCCCATAGCCACTATCACAGGCACTTTAGAAGAGCTTCTTTCGCCCGCTTTTGCCTCTTATCAAGATGCGTGGGTGGCGGCACAAGTCACCGATGTTTCGCGGCCCCCCAATCTTCATCGGCAGTTACTGGAGCGTTTTCCACATTTGCTGACTGTCCAGTTTGTAGGTGCGCAGCGGCGTCCGTCTCTACCTACAACCACGGTGGTCCAGCAGGATCCGGTACAGGTGACCATTGATTTTGCCCAGCAGGTCGGCAGGAAAGAACTTACGCAGAAGGGCAAGCAAATTGTCGAGCAGATCTGGTACCAGGTAAGGAAGGGCGACGAGCATGCGGCTTCTTAGACTATCTTTTTCCGGGATTGGTCCTTTCCCCGGGCGCCAAGACATAGATTTTGAAGAATTTGAGCCCGAGGGAATCATGCTTATTACAGGCCCTACCGGAGGCGGTAAGACGACTATTCTAGATGCCGTAGTGTTCGCTCTATACGGCCGTCTTTCCAGCCAAAATGCTGATCCCGCCCGAATGCGCTCTACTTTATGTGCTCCCACTGAAGAAACCTGGGTTGAACTAGATTTTGAAGTGTCTTCTGGGCAGTACAGAGTCCGCCGCTCGCCCGCATACGAAAGGCCCAAGAAGCGGGGCGATGGCTTTACCTTGCATCGCACTACCGCGCATCTGATTCGCATTGACGATCCGGCGAATCCGCTTGCGACCCGCCCTGTAGATGTTGGCCCGGCTATCTTAGAACTGGTAGGCCTCACAGGGGAACAGTTCTGTCAGACCGTGATTCTGCCTCAGGGAAAATTCGATACGTTCCTCAGGGCGAAGTCTGACGATCGCAAGAAAGTGCTCGAATCTATCTTCCGCACCCAAGACTACGCTCGTTTCGAGGACGCATTACGCGAGAGCGCGAAGGATGCACAGGCAGTCGCAAAGGATGCTTCTGCCGCCCTCAATAGTGCGTGGTCAGAGTATTTGGACCAAATACAGGAAAAGGGAATAGAGCTTAGCGAGAGGTCACCTCACGCTGCCCGAGCCGCCGTTGCGCAGGCAATGGATGCCTCGGTAGAGACCGCTAAAAGCGGCCTTGCCAAAGCCAAAGATCAAGAGCAAAAGGCCGCCGCTGCATTAACCCACGGGGAGCAGGTAATTGAGGCCAAAGCACAATTCTCTCTGCTAAAGCAAACTCTGCATACGCTGGAGCAAGAAGCCTCGCTCAGAGAGCGCCAGCAGCTCACTCTCGATGCTGCTGCTCGCTCTAAAGAGGTACTGGGCAAAAACTCAATACATGAGCACGATCTGGCTGCTAAGGAAGACGCTGAGCAAGCCGTGACCGAAGCTGAAGAAATCTTGACTCAGGCCGTAGCGGAGGTTTCGTTTTATCGCGGTGACTTGCGGGAAAAGGCTGGCCAGTACGCAGCAGAACTAGTGCCACTAGTAGGCGTAGAAGCAGACCTGAAAAATAGACAAGAAGAACTACACACGCTCCAAGATAAAGCTGCGGCGGCAAGCAAAGGGGGCCAGGAATGCTCTGCCAAGGCTGCAAAGGCGCACCAGGTAGTCGAGCACGTGAAGCTACAGGTCTTGGCTTCCCAGAATGCATCCAAGGCAATGCAGGAGCACGGCGAAAAACTAGAAAAGCTACAGGCCCAGCATCAGGCACACGAGGAATGGAAAGAGGCTGCAAAAGCCCTATCAGATGCCGCTGAGCAGAAAATTGCCGCGGCACGTGCCTGGGACACGGCCAAATCCAAGGAGGCACACCTAGTTACGCAGCGGCTGCAGGGGCTTGCGTCTCAGGTAGCCTCCCACTTGCAAGATGGGGTTCCCTGCCCCGCCTGCGGTTCTTTGTCGCACCCGCATCCTGCTGAGGAGGGCGCCCAAACTGTGTCCCTGGATCGCCTAAGCGAGGCATACAAAGAAACTGCTAGAGCCGAAGAGCTATTCAACGCTGCAAAGAGTAGGCACGAACAAGCCTTAGAACGCACTACTAAAGCTCAAGCGGAAATATCAATCGCGCAGGAGGTACTTGCGCCCCAGCTGCAGTTGGAACGAACGCTCTTCGAGCAGGCCGAACGGCAAGCAAATAAACTGGAAGGCTATCAGAACAAGCTCCAAGAAGAACAGAATAAGAAGGCGCAATACGACACCGAAGTTGCCCTCAATAAACAGGCTTTGCAGGAACTACAGCAAAGGATCCACTCTCTTACAGAGTCAATCAGTAAGCTAAAAGGTCAAATAGCGCCGCTTACCCAAAACGGAATCACTGTTCGGCAATTGCACGACAAACTGGTGCAGATTCACACTTTAGGTGACCGCCAACTACTCAACATCAAGCATCTGGAGCATGCAAAGGTAGCTGCCGAGACATCCGGCGAGGAGCTAATCCGGTCGCTGAAGAAAAACAACTTTCCTACCGTCGAGGACGCGCAGAAGGCGGCTTTGGACAAAGAGGCAGAATCTGGTCTTCGCAGCCAAATTGCCGATTGGAAAGCACAAAAACAATCTTGTTCGCAGCGTCTTTCTGAGCCCAAGTTAGTTGCACTGGCAGCAGAGAACAGTCCCGATACCGTAGCCCTGCAAAATGCTAAAGACTCTGCCACTGCCACGGCTGACGCGCAAAACCAGCAGCTCGGAAAGCTGCTAGCTGAGCGGGACCAACTGCTTCGAGCAGTAGAGCGAATTAGCTCAGCTACCGACCATTTGGATAGCCTAACTGCCGAGCACAAAGATCTACTTTGGCTTTTCGAACTGGTCAACGCTGGCCCAGCAAACCAAGATTCAATTCCGCTTTCTACCTGGGTACTACTCGAGCGATTGAACCAGATTCTTGCCGTTGCGAATCCACATCTGCAGGCCATGTCCGCGGGTAGGTATGAGCTCGTGCGCACCGATTCTGACGGGGGACGTTCTGTAAATCAAGCTCTCTCACTAGCCGTTAGGGACCATTACTCGGATACAGAACGCAAAACCTCATCGCTATCTGGCGGGGAAATGTTCTACTGTTCGCTCGCCCTCTCGCTAGCACTAGCTGAGGTAGTTAGCTATGAGGCAGGGGGAATAGTAATCCAAACGATGCTTATCGACGAGGGATTTGGAAGCCTAGATCCCCAAAAACTGGACTCTGTGATGGATCAGCTCCGTGTCAGTAGTGCTGGCAGATTAGTTGGCATCATCTCTCACGTCCGCGAGTTAGCAAACCAGGTGGGCCCGAAAGTGCAGGTAATTGCCTCAGAGCAGGGATCCCGGTTGAAACTTAATCTGCCAACTCGGCGATAAGATTTTGCCGTTCTACTATGTCGTACCATTCCAGTGCTTCGGCGCCAGCCTCTTCCCACTTGCCAGCGGCGACTAGCGCACGTCCTTCAGTGCCGTCTACATGGATTGACACGACATCCTCCCAGGAAAGGCTTGCGGGCTGCACCATGCCGTGGCCCACTTCGGTAGCCTCGCAATCTGCCGCAGCAACAATGCGCATGTCAGCCCCGAGTTCCTTACAAAGTCCAGCTGCAACCATCATGGATATGAATTCGTAATCCTCGATGTCAAAGCCTTCTTCGTGGTATTTTCGCTGAAATTCTTCCGTGGCAGCAACAGCGTTACGCGATGGCAGTTCCAGGTCGGCTAGTTCGGTCCTCAGCAAGGGAAGATATATACGCATGGCCCTATTTTCGCATGTCCTTACGGGATCTGTAACTTCGCTCCCCCGTTATACGGTCGACCAGCTTCGAAATAGCTACAGCCTCGTATGGTCTAGCCTCCAGTAATGCCTGAGCAATCCCCTCCGCATCAAAGTCAATCCCTACGATCTTGGCATGGGCAAAACGTGCAACCACATCCCCCACGTGTCTCTCGCGCATTCCTGGGATTACGCCCGTACCAGTCACAGCTACAGTGTCCGGCTTGCGCCCTCGATCTGCCTCGTCTCCATATGCTGCGAGTAGCCGCCGAATAGCAATTGGGTCAGCACGTCCGACAAGCACTTGGTGATCACAGTTATTTAGGATGGCTTCCAGAACGTCGTCACGGGCAGGCCCAAAAACAGTACCGGACTCATCTGGATCGGTTCTTGCAGCAGTATCCACAACAACCCATTCGAACATGGTCGCAGCTACCTCAAGGATTCTGCTGATGGTGCCTCCGGGCACCTCCTGCCACCTATGCGCTCTGTTTAGCCCAGTTAGTACCTTGAAGCCAGCCGATTCCTCGACGATTAGGTCCAATTCCATCTGGTCTAAGGCTCCCCGATCAGCCAATCTTGCCGCTGCTGCAATGCCAGCTCCAAAATCGTCCAGCCCCAATGTCATTGCCACAGACGGGGCAGTAATATCGGCATCGATCAGCAGCACGGAATGACGCTGCGCCAATGCGCCAGCGATTCCCGCAGCTAAGGTGGTACGCCCCGGAGATCCTATCGGGGACGTGATTACTACTATCTTTCCGAGAGGCGTCTCCTCACCGGATTCCTGCTTATCGCTTTCGGTCGAGGGCGTAGCGAGGGAGGTACTTGCAGCCTTGGAAATGACCGCGGCAACCCTGTTTAAGATTGCCGTCTTATCTGGGGGAACGACACGCGCAGGACCAAATTCTTCAATAGCAGAGGAGACAACCAGCGTGTGCATGCCGGCCTCTTCTAGGCGTTCTACAGTCGAGATTGTAAGTCCGTCTACTTCCCCCGAGATGATCGCTACAGAACCGAGTCCAGCTTCAGCCGCTGCAAGTAGCTCCGTAAGATCGGCGCATCTACGTTGAACGGCTATGTCCCGACCGGCAGAGATCGACCGGACAAGATCAACTTCTAACTCGCCTTCAAGGCATAGCAAGACCCCGATCATCGGTGTTTCGCCACCGCTACTATCTTGGATCCTTTCCCCTGTGCGGCTAGCACTCTGGAAACGGATTCTCCCGGCACCCTAACTTCGAGTTTTACCCCGTCACTGAACGCCCTCTCGTCCTCTTTAGAAGAGACGAGTCCGGCCACGCACATAAGTTGCGGTTCTTGGGATTGTCCCGAGTCGGAATTTGCCACCTCCCACAGTTCTATCTGGTCACCGGCCTTGACGGATGCGGGAAGAGAAGACGCGGCGGTGACCATCATTGGCCTGGAGGTAACAGCGTCAGCATTAGCAACAGCTGCTTTTGGAATAATCTCCCCTTTTCCTACCGGCCTCGCCAGCGGTCGATTCTCTTTTAGTTCTGAAGCCGCTAGGTAGATATCGCCCTTCCCTGCAAAACCATCAGCGACAATAGTATTTGCCTCACTCAGGACCGTGCCGGCGGCCAAGTCACTTCTTGCCTGCAACATTGCAGGACCGGATGCAGAGCGATCTAGAATGAACCAACCCGCTAGGGCCGACCCGATTATCAGAATAATTCCCGCTAGGAGTCGGGGATCGCGAAGCCTCATTGCATTAGCCATCTTGTCTCCAGTTGCCGTTTTTTGCCTTTCCTATTTTGCCCGGGTTTTTCCCGATGCGAAAGCGGAAAAGTCACTTCCGTAGCAACCCAAACAATACATTATCTATAGACATAAAACATACTAAATGGGCATAATAGGCAACATGGAACCTAGATTTTACACAATCTCTGACGTGGCCGATTTACTTGCCCTTTCAGAGCAAGGGGTCCGTGCCATGATCAAATCGGGCGAACTTCCAGCCATCCAAGTTGGCGGACGCAAGCAGTGGAGGATAGAGAAGTCTGTCCTCGAAGACTACATTCAGAATGCATACGCAGCCTCAGCGGAAAAAGCTAAAAACCTCTAACACACTCGCACGCTCTCAATAACGGCCAGCCGCACAGCACATCTCCTGTCTAGCTCTAGATAGTCGGCCCCAACCCCGGACAGTCGACCTCGCCACTGCTGCCCCGCTACAGAGGTCACCAGCACCACACGCCCCGATCTTGCAATTTCACGCATAACCATGCCGATTTTCTGCCTAGACTGCAACAAAGATTCAACGGTTCCAGCACGCCCCGGAGCACCCATCGCCGCTATTGCAGCCAACGCAACAACCGTCCGATTCCCTGCCTGATCTACAACCTGCGCCCAGGCAGAATTCACCTCTACCGCCAGCCCAGCAATCCGCGCCCCGGAAAATAGTTCCAGATCAACACGCCTACCTTGCTGCTCGCGTATCAGATCAGCCAAGTTAATGCTGAGACGAGCAGCCTCGGCTAATTCGTGCGCCTCCGCTTCACGCTCTACCGCCCACTGCCCTTCAAAAGCAGCTTCCAGAGAATCTAAAAAATCCATATCTAAATATTACTGTTGACAGAGTCGCACCCGCACGCTTAACGTTAAGTATCAAACATGCTCAAACATAGTCGTTAGGCATTCAATGCGAAGCATAAACAATATCGGCGCCGGTATCGCAACGTTGGCGGCACCAAGTAGTTGCGCCTACTGCTCTGGCATGGCGATCGACTCTGCACACCAAATATTCGTGCAAGAATTGCCATCAGCCCAGCTCTCGGCGTTAGTGGCCTGCATACTAGCCACAATCGGAGCCCTACTATCGCTGTGGTATCTAGCCGGCGGGCTGGCACTTTTGGTTGCCCAGTTTGCCCCGGCAAGAGTTGCCGAGACAATTCGCAGCAAAGTTCTACAATACGGTCCGCCCCTGTTGCGAAAAGCAGCTGGAATCTCGATCTCAGCATCCACGGCAATTGGCTTCTTTTCCGCCCCCGCAGCCCTCGCAACTACTGCTTCGCCTGCTACCGAAGGAAGTCCCGTAGTTGCGACCTCCCTCGTTGATCTGGGGCCAGGAGCTCCCTCACTGGATCTAACTGCCGGAGCGCCACCCCAAAACCTCTCCTATTACACCGTGCAAGCCGGTGATTCTCTGTGGAGCATATCGCAAGAGCACGCCACCTCAGTCAATGCCCTTTACGACCGAAACAAGACCGTTATCGGACCAAATCCGAACCTAATTCAACCAGGACAAAACCTGGCTATTCCAAAGGAAGACAAATGAGCGCACCACTAAGCCAATCCCCAAAGATGATAAAGCTTGCTCCCAAGCGACCAATGACTCCACCCCCAACCCGCACCCAGATTCCGGTACTACGGCCTGGGTGTGCCGCCCGGAGCAAGCTTAGACCTAATCAAGGTCTGCCCACACCAAAGATGCCACACCCAAGACCATGGGCGGCGAACATCGCTAAAACCGTAATCGAACTACTCACCGGTTTTCGCCCTACTTCCCCACTGTCTCAGTGGCTATTGCCCGAAATACATGGGGCGTTACTCAATCGGGTAGAGATGGCGCGAAGGCTGAATAAGCATGCCGCTCCCGCTAAATCCGCCAGAGTTGTTAGCGCACATGTGAAGGCAGTGCAGGCAATAAAAGGCGGCGGCCTCCAGGCTGTAGAGGCCGCCGTCGTAGTATTCGATGGAAAGAAGTCCAGGGCCGTAGCACTGCGCCTTGAACCGCTACACGGTAGGTGGGTTACTACGGCACTAGAAATTGGCTAGCTGCGATTTTTCTTCTTCGCGGCACGCCTCTCTGAACGGTTCATGGGCTTTCCTTCTGCCTGCCCCGCAGATGCGCCTTCCTCTTCCTCGCTCGAGGGAGAATCGGATGGCCCGGAGTAGGCAATATTGGTCGGCTCCTCACTTGCTCCGACAGTACCCATCACATTTCCGGAGTTGTCGGCCTGCTGGGCTTCAAGCTGTTCACGAACAGCCTTGAACTGGTGAGCAAAACCGAATACCGAAGAGACGGTGTCCTGACGAATACGCCCCATCATCTCGGTAAACATCTGCGCGCCCTCGGAAGAATATTCCACCAGGGGATCACGCTGGCCCATTGCGCGCAGGCCGATGCCTTCCTTCAGGTAATCCATCTCGTAGAGGTGTTCCCTCCACAACCTGTCGACTGTCCCTAATAGGACCCGGCGCTCCAGCTCGTTCATGGGAGCATCGCCCAATTGCGAAATTGCAACCGGATTATTATCTACTTCTTCAACCGCGGTTGCGTAGGCGTCAGTAATGTCATCCAACAGAGCTTCCGTGACATCGTCAGACGATAGGGCGACCCTGCCACCTACTTCTTCTTCTAGATCTTCGATCTTCAAGCTGATTGGGTAAATCGAACGAAGTTCAGTCCAGAGCTTCTCCAGCTCCCAATCTTCGGGGCTTCCCTCCGCAGTTACGGCCGCGACCGATTCGCGAATTACCTGCTCAATAAAGCCCGGGACCTGCTCCCCCATGTCAACTTTGTCGTTTAGTACCTGCCGCCGCTGATCGTAAATCAGCTCACGCTGACCGGTCATAACATCGTCATACTTCAGCACGTTCTTACGAATCTCGGCATGCTGTGCCTCGACCTGGCTCTGGGCGGACTCGATCGTACGCGACACCAAGCGCCCTTCCAGCGGCAGATCCTCCGGATACGAGTCTGATGCCATGATCCTCTGCGCCAGACCGGTTGCAAACTTCAACATGAGCGGATCTTGCATAGACAGGTAGAAACGGGATTCGCCCGGGTCACCCTGACGGCCAGACCTACCACGAAGCTGGTTATCGATACGACGCGAGTCGTGCCGTTCCGTACCGAGGACGTATAGTCCGCCCAGCTCCTTTACTTCGTCATGCTCGGCCTTCACAGCGGCTTCGGCCTTTGGAAGCGCCTCCTCGTAGGCCTTCCGGTAGGCATCGAGATCTTCTTCAGGATCGAAACCGGCTGCACGCACTTCTTGCTCGGCAATGCGCTCAGGATTGCCACCGAGCATAATGTCGGTACCACGACCAGCCATGTTCGTAGCGACAGTCACTGCGCCTTTTCGACCGGCATCGAAAACGATTTCTGCTTCGCGCTTGTGCTGCTTAGCATTCAGCACAGTGTGCGGCACTCCAACTTCCTTTAGAAGTGCAGAAAGCTCCTCGGACTTCGCCACGTCGGTAGTGCCAACCAGTACCGGTTGTCCCTTTTCGTGACGCTCCGCGATATCTTTTACAATCGCCCGCAGCTTGCCAGCGCGGGTTGGGTAGACCAGGTCAGCCTTATCTTGGCGGATCATCGGCTTGTTAGTTGGGATCGGCACTACCCCGATCTTGTAAGTATTTGCGAACTCGGCAGCCTCAGTTTCGGCAGTACCCGTCATGCCAGCGAGTACCTCGTATAGGCGGAAGTAGTTCTGCAGTGTAATCGTCGCCAAAGTCTGGTTTTCGGCCTTTACTTCAACACCTTCCTTGGCTTCGATAGCCTGGTGGATACCCTCGTTGTAGCGGCGTCCTTCCATCGTACGACCGGTATGTTCGTCAACGATGATTACTTCCCCACCCGAGACGATGTAGTCGCGGTCGCGTTTGAAGAGCTCCTTAGCCTTAATAGCATTGTTCAGGAAGCCGATCAGCGGCGTATGCGCAGCTTCGTAGAGATTATCAATACCGAGCATATCCTCAATCGCTTCAATGCCCGCTTCGGTTACCCCAACGGTGCGCTTCTTCTCGTCTACCTCGTAGTCCCTACCGCGCTCTAGCAGGCGGACCATCTGCGAGAACTTCGAGTACCACTGATCCGCTTCGCCCTCAGCAGGACCTGAAATGATTAGTGGCGTACGAGCCTCGTCGATCAAAATGGAGTCAACCTCGTCGACAATGACGAAGTAGTGATCACGCTGTACCAAGGATTCGACTGACTGAGCCATGTTGTCACGTAGGTAGTCGAAACCGAACTCGTTGTTCGTACCGTAAGTAATGTCGGCGTTGTACTGCTTTCGGCGCTCATCAGGGCTCTGGTTCGCAACGATGCAGCCAACAGTGAGCCCTAGGAACCGATACACGCGGCCCATCAGCTCACTCTGGTAGGAAGCCAAGTAATCGTTCACAGTAATTACGTGAACGCCCTTACCTGCCAGTGCCCTAAGGTAGGAGGGCATGGTCGCAACCAGCGTCTTGCCTTCACCGGTCTTCATTTCGGCAATGTTGCCTTCATGAAGAGCGATACCGCCCATGATCTGTACCTTGTACGGGCGCAATTTCAATACGCGGTCAGCGGCTTCACGCACAGTCGCGAATGCGTCCACCAGTAGCTCATCGAGTGTCGCGCCGTCCTCCAGGAGCGCCTTAAACTCGGCGGTCTTGCCCTGCAACTCTTGGTCGGTTAGGGCCTTGTACTCGTCTTCCTTCGCAAGTACTTCCCCTGCCAGCTTTTCTAAGCGGCGTAGCGTTCGGCCTTCGCCAATACGCAGAATCCTGTCGAGAATCGACACGTGAGCTCCTTCAGTTGATCGCACACAACATGCCTAGTCTAACGGCCAAAGCATACGGCGTTACAACTGGAGTCCGTCACATTTACCGATAGGTGAAAAGATGGCCCGGTCCTCACCACTGAGAACCGGGCCAATACACTTAGCAGATTACTGTTCGACCTTCGCGTCTAGCCTGAGAACGCCATAGGTCCATCCGTGCCGCCTGTAAACCACACACGGCTGAGATGTCTCGGTATCTACAAACAGATAGAACGGGTGTCCCACAAGCTCCATCTGGTACAGGGCCTCAGATACGGTCATTCGATCTGGCTCATGTAGTTTTTGTCGAACGATCACTGGGGAGTCGCCAAGTTGCTCTTCGCGCTCCTCGCCAGCCTTCATATCGGCGACAGACTTGGTCTCCTCGTGTACCGCCTTGGGGGCATCTTCAACAGCCAGTTCAAACTTCAGCGCCTCAATATCTAAGGGCTTTTCAGTTTCCTGATGAGTTACTCCCTTGCGATGGTCTTTCGCCCGATCCCTAGCTCTGCGCAGACGCTCGTACAGCTTCCCTGCCGCAATATCTACGGCAGCGTAGCGGTCAGACGAGGATGCCTCCGCCCTAATAACCGGCCCCTTGCCGTGAACGGTAAGTTCAATACGCTCGGCAGTGTCTGCCTGACGCGGATTACGTTCGTGGTTTAGTTCAACGTTCACGCGCTGGGCGCGGGGATAGAACTGGGTTACTTTCGATACCTTCTCTTCTACGTATTCGCGGAAGTTAGGGTGAATCTCGGCATTTCTAGCATTGACGATAATATCCATTGTGTCCTCCGGGGCACTCCGTTGGCCGAAGCCAGTTTGTGGGTACCAACCGCACCAACTGCGGCGGTCTTGTGTGTAGCTACCACCCCTCCCCTTGGAAGTTCAGGCTCATGCCTGATTTCCTTTAACTTTACCGTCTATTCACGTATTGCACATCACATATGCGGGCTCGTATCTTCTATTTGGACAGGTGGCTTAGCAGCGGCTATTACCACGGCTCCGACTACCTGTCCCCCATGTTCTTCAACGGCTCTTGCACAAGCCTTCAAAGTTGCGCCAGTCGTTGCTACATCGTCCACTAACAGCACCTTTGAGCCTACCTTCCCTACGCACTTCACTCCCTCTTTCAAGCGCTCAGTTCTGCCTTTGCCTGATCTGCCTGCTTGGTGAGCACGTAGCGGTAGATATAACACATCTTGAATCTTCACTTGCTGGCCTTGCTTTGCCAGATACGCAGCTATTCCTAATGCAAGAGGACGACCGATCTTGTTTCCGAAGAGTCGACGCTTCCAGGATGGCGGCGCCGGAACGATAGCAAGGTCGTCGGCCTTGCTTAGAAATGGCGCCTTTGCCAAGGCATGCCCGAGGCGAAGTAAATAGGGGTAGGGATCTACCCGCTGGTCATGTTTGAGAGCAAGCACAAGATTGCGCAGGGCCCCCTCATACCAGTCGAGACACCATACGTTAGAGAGGTATACCCGCAAATATGCAGACACGTCGAATGGAGATTCATCAAAGATGCCGCTGCATTCTTGGCAAAGTGGCGTATCCCAGGCGCCACAACCCATGCATTGGACAGGTACAACGAGGTCGAGTAGAGCTCCCATGGCAGTAATTGTTTCGAGGATCTGAAAACGAATCACCCGCAAAAAACCTAGGTTGTGGATTGACTCCTGTGCACGCTTACCCGGGATAATTTAGCGAGGTAGCCTTCGTCTCTACAGACTTCCACCCGGCTCCAGACTTTATGAATAGCCGACCGTTTGAGTCAGCTACACGCACCGACTGCGAAGGTCCGCCCCGCAGCACCCGTGTTGCCCCCACCGGGCCAACCAAGTTGGTCGACGTCGATCCGATCTCTTCTGTCTCAATATCGGGGGCGGATTGCCCATCCGCCTTCGCTAATACCGCAACCGTTGTCGAATCCACCCACCCAACATCGCGAATCTTCTGGATAGAGGTGGCAACCTGCGTGGGGTTCACCAATGCCACCGGGCTCCCGTGCTCGTCGCGGTGGACCACACACACGTAGGCCTCCTCAGTTCCGTTCTTCTCGGATACCAGGAGCATCGCCCGCGCCCCATCCAGCGTAAGGACCAGGCGAGTTACTGCCCTACCGGACAGCCATTTTGCCGACACTTCCTTGAGCTGGCCAGCTTCATTCATGACCACTACCGTCGCCGAGGAAGAATCGCCTGTCCAAATCCATCCTCGTCTATCCACTGCCGGAGGGCGCAATGCCTTCCCGGGGTAAGCGACTATCGGAGTCGATTGGCCAAAGAGTACCAATCCGGAATCTTCTGCATTGGCTACCAGTGGCGAGCTACTTACGGGGGAAATAGCCGGATCTGTCAACTGGTAGCTCTGAGTTTTCTGCGCGGATACTAGCTGCCGAGAATGGGAATTCAGGTCACTTACTACGGTCCCAGAGCGAATACCCAAGAGATAATCCGCGTCGTATTTCTGTTCCTCTGGCTGGGTTCCTGCGGGCAAGGCGGAGCCGCCAGAAATCACGTTTAGCGTGGAAGAACTGGACAGCCCAGACAATGTCCGTTCGATCTGGCCGCGAGCCCATCCTAGGTCTTTAGAGGAAAGGGTACGTACCCTCCCAGATAGCTTCACGGACAGCTGTGATCCGTCCGTTTTTACAGTGTCATCTAATTTAGTGTTTGCGGGAATAAAAGTGCGCACGGCTGGGCTAATGGCACCCGAGGGGCCCTTCAGCAACAGCTTGATGAGGTTAGTGGACATGCCTTGCTTCGGCAGCCACCTAGGGTCGGCTACGTACACTTTGGCGTCAGTAGAAACAAAGTACAGGTTTCGCTTCGTGTAGGCAGTGTTAAAAGAATCCAGGGGGATCATGATCCCCTGTGGCAAAGAGGTGATGCGCCACTGCCCATCTACCTTGCCGAAAGTTATTTCAGCGCCTGCTCGCGTGCCTATCTGGGAGGAATCACCAATGCCGTTCTGATCAACGCGCAATCTGCGGATACCGCTGAGCTTAGACGCTTGTCCGTCCTGGTCGTAGGTAATCCGAATAGAATCCTGAGTAACCGTAATTTCGCGCTTGGGATCCCAAATCCGGGCTGCTTCCTTGGTCAAGTATTCGCGCGCGGTAGCAAAATCGTCATAAGTACCGGCAGCCGCAGCACGCAAAAAATCCTCAGTAAGTCGCTGAGGACTGGCCCCTTTTGTGGGTGGAGCTGCCAGCTGCGCCAATGGATCTTGTACCCCCTGCTCGGGTTTGGCCGGAGTGACCGGCCCCGAGGTAGGTAACGACGCGCAAGAACAAAGGAGGGACAGGGCTGCGCCTAGCAAAGCTAGTTTACGAATCTTCACGACGTTCCTCCTGCTCCTCTGGATAGTCGCCTTCGCTGACATTTTCCGGATCTGCCTCGTACATAGAAGGCGTCCCATCGGCAGATAGAAGCTCCACTGTCTGCTCTCCATTATCGGCAGCAACCGAACCCAGAGTAATGTCCTCGGGGTGGGTCCTAGACCACTCGGCGCGGGCTCTGTCCAATTCCGGATCGGATATTTGCAGCGGCAGTTCGGAAATGGGCACATCTGCCTTTACGGGAACCACCAGCATGAACGCTGATCCTGCCTGTGGACACCCAATCACCGTAAGTAAACCGTTGTGGATATGGGCATCCTCTGCCGCAATTGCCAACCCCAAGCCGGTTCCTCCGGTTGTGCGGGCTCGGGCGGGGTCGGCACGATAGAAACGATCGAACACATGCGCAGCAACTTGGTCGGTCATTCCGACGCCCCAATCGCGAACGCGCACCGCCACAGCAGTCTTCGAACACGCTACCGAAACCTTCACAGGACGGGCTTCGGCGTGTTCCAAAGCATTTGTGTACAGGTTCCGAATGATCCTTTCTATGCGAATCGAGTCAATAGCTGCGATCGCCGGACCGGCAGTCTCGAAAATAGTTTCCACCCCGTTAGCCTGCGCCAAAGCCTCAGAATCAGAAATCACCCTGGCCGCAATCTGACTAATATCTATGTCTTCACGCGTGGAAAGCGCAGTGTTGGCATCAATCCGGCTTATTTCAAGTAGATCAGCGAGCATCCGTTCAAAGCGCTCTACTTGTTCGTAAAGAATCACCGCCGAACGCGATTCCACCGGTCCCATGTCCTCTTTGGAATCGTGCAACACTTCAGCTGCCATTCGGATAGTGGTCAGCGGCGTACGAAGCTCATGGGAAACGTCCGAGACGAAACGGCGTTGTAGATCTGCTAGCGTCTCGTAATTTGCAATCTGTTCCTGCAGCGAATGAGCCATCTTATTGAAGTTAGAAGCCAGGATCGATAGCTCGTTGTCGCCTTCTACCTCCAGGCGGGCAGACAAGTCGCCCTCGCCAAATCTGGAAGCAGCCACCGCGGCCCTTCGCACAGGCGTAATTAGCTGGTATGAGACACCAATAATGGTGACCGTAAGCAAGATCAAAATGATCAGCGTTCCCACCGCTAGCACCTGGATGATCATGTCGATGGTTCCCTGTTCAGGCGCAAGCGAATAGACGATGTAAAACTCGTGAGCACCTGCCATAGGCAACAGCACCGACTGGCCTACAACTATGCCGGGGACTTCTTTTCCGCCCACGTTCAGCTTCACCGATTGCCACTGAGCAGTTGAATCCGCCGCTACCTCGGCGCGCATCTGCGGAGTCAGTACTCCTTGCAGGGAGGTATCTACTACCTCGTTGATTCTTACGCTGGAGGCTTCTTGTGGACTGCGCAGCAACATGACCCCAACCGCACCGGCACCAGCCGCGCCTTCACGTTGATCCTGCATAAGCTGGTAAGCCACGTCCTGCAGCTCACCGCCGTCCGTTACATTGGACTGGTCGAGCACCGTCTGCACGGCAGCACGACGCACGGACGCGTCAGAAATAATCTGATCCAATCTCGATTGAAACAAGCCGTCACGAATGTGCGAGGAGACGAAAACCGAAAGCAACAGCATCATCACCGCTGTAGAGGCAACCAGCACCACGGTGATAAACACACCTAGGTTCTGGCGAATTGCTTTAACTAGGTATCGATCCTGAAACCACTTTACTGGGCGTAAAGAGAGGATGCGTCCAGCAAAACTCACGCTTTGTCGCCACCAGCGCGGTAGCCAACCCCACGCACAGTAAGAACGATGACGGGATGTTCTGGATCAGCCTCGATCTTCGACCGAAGCCGCTGGATATGCACGTTCACCAAACGAGTATCGGAAGCATGGCGGTAGCCCCATACCTCTTCGAGTAGCTCTTCCCTGGTGAATACTTTCCACGGCTTCCGGGCGAGGGTAACCAGCAGATCAAACTCGAGCGGGGTTAGTCCCAGATCCTTGCCATCCCTAGTCACTTCGTGGCCAGCAACATCGATCTCGAGATCGCCAATTCGGACCCGTTCCGTCTCGGAATTATCTACATGACGCAGGCGAGCGCGCACCCGCGCCACCAATTCTTTCGGCTTGAAGGGCTTCGGAATGTAGTCGTCAGCCCCGGCTTCTAGTCCCCGCACCACGTCAGTGGTGTCGGTTTTTGCAGTGAGCATTACGATCGGTACGCCAGAAATTGAGCGAATCCGCCTGCAGATCTCGATGCCGCTCAACCCCGGTAGCATCACGTCTAGAAGTACAAGGTCAGGCTGATCGCGTTCGAATGCTTCTAGGGCCTTATCACCGTCTGCGCAGAAGGTCGCCTCGAAGCCCTCGGCACCTACTACAATGCCGATCATCTCGGCCAATGCCTCGTCGTCGTCTACAACCAAAATACGCGCGCTCATAAGGCTCCTTCTCTGTTGTTCGCCTCTTAATCTTACTTTGAAAGATTTCAGTTTTACTTCGAAAGATCGGGCTCGATGAATATTGTCAGATCTAGTTCCGGCAATGAGCCGCGGATGGCAGCTTCAGCCTCGTTGATGTGGTCCGCTATCTGCTTGCCAGAAGAATTCGCCGCCACAGCAATCTTGGCAGCCACCAGCACTTGCTCCGGTCCTAAATGCAGAGTCTGCAAGTGGATGATGTGGAGATCAGCTTTCCTAAACCCTTCCCGCAGCCGCCTGGCGACGTTTGGGGTAACCTACTCTCCTAATAGCAATGACGCCGTCTCAGAGGCAAGGAACGCCGCTACCACTATCAGCAGGATACCGATGGCACCAGATCCTAGAGCATCCCATCTGCCATTGCCAGTAGCTAAGGTTGCTCCCACCCCACACAACGCGAACACCAGACCGGTAAGTGCAGCAATGTCTTCCAACATCACTACTGGAATTTCAGGTGCTCTAGCAGAGCGAATGTAGCCAAAGATACTCTGATTCCCTTTAGCTTTACCCGCCTCCTTCAGGGCGGTCCTAAGCGAAGTGGCCTCGGCAATGATTGAAATCAGCAGTACGGCTACGGGCACCCAATGCCATGAGGTAATAGGCTGTGGATCGACAAACTTGTGGTAGGCCTCGTAGAGGGCGAAACACGCACCTGCCAAGAACAGCACAATAGAGACGATGAATGCGGCCAGGTAACGGGCGCGAGCATAACCAAAGTTATGTTGCGAATCAGGCTCCTTTTGCGCCCTCTTGGAACCCGCCAGTAGCAAGCCCTGGTTACCGGTATCCGCAAAGGAGTGGATTCCTTCGGCGAGCATTGCTGAAGACCCGGTCAGTAGCCACGCCGCTATCTTTGCGATCGCAATTGAAACATTTGCCGCAGCGGCAGCAAAGATTGCCTTCGTTCCACCCTCGTTACTCACTGGCGACCGCCAACGTTATTCTGTTCACTTATCAGCAAAAGAGGGACTTCGTCACGAATTGGGTATGCCTCACCGGAGGCAACATCTACCAAGTATCCGTCCTGCTCTTCAAGCTTGTTGCCGCTGGAAGGTGACACGAGAATATCCTTCACCCAGTCGCGCATACCTAGCTCCTTTTACTGTTGGGGGGAAGTTTCTTGTCCCGATATTACGCGTAAATACCCCCGTTTTCTTCCTACCTGCGTCCTCGCTGCCGGATGACGCGAAACTGACGCGTCAAGTTCACTCTTTGGCTCCGGTTTGACTATCGGATGTGACTTGGGCTCGCTAGCCTTTCGCACTTCATTCGCGAGAGCCATCAGATCGTCATCGGTTGGGTCCCGCTCTTCGAATTTTGTTTCCAACCTGATTACTTCCCAGCCATTGGGAACAGTCAATCGATTTGCGTGGTCCGCGCAGAGATCATACGCCTGCGGTTCCGCCTCGGTGGATAGAGGGCCCAACACAGCGGTCGATTCGTCGTAGTCAAAAGTCAAAGTTGCCACAGCCGGGCGCGAACAAGTGGTCTTAAAACAGGTGCGAATAGGTCTCACATGTGCAGACTACCCGCCGGAGGGCGCGTTCCCCGGTTGGCAGGGCCGGGCAACACCAACTCCTCATAGATCTAACTGAACAGCTGATTCATCTACCCACAAAGACACAAATAGAATAATATGCAACTACACTAATTTGTCGTTTCAAAAGAAATGCCTCTGCCACAGCTTTTAGCATGCATTAGTGTTCCAAGAAACTAATTGCTTATCTATTATCCAAGGGAAACGAAATTGAGACAGTTGAGGCCGTCCAAGTTACTAACTATTTGCGCTAGCGCCGCCACCTCGTATTTAGTCATGCTCCTCAGTTTCTACCCAGGGATCCTATACGGACCTGACCTTGAAGAGCAGTTTGCGCAGGCCTCCGGTCAAATTCCTTTCAACGACTGGCACCCGCCCCTTATGGCACTCATATGGAAATGGGGAATGTGGCTAACTTCCAAACCGTCGTGTCTATTCATCTTCGAAATAACTCTCTTTGTGGGCTCACTCCTGGTTTTTGCCTTGTCGGGATATCGAAGGGGAAAGCTCGATTTGCTCTGGGCCTGCCTGATTACCCTCCTCCCCCTTTACGCCCCTCTCCTTATCCAGTCGGGAAGGTTGTGGAAGGACCAGTTCCTAACATTTTGCCTTCTTACGGCAATTGCAAGCCTTTGGATAGGCGGCAAAAAACGCGGCCAGTGCTGGTCTTTAGCCTTGTTCTTTATGTTCGCAGCCGCGGCCATCTTGCTACGCGCGAACGGCTTCTTTGCAGTAGTTTTCTTGCTCCCGCTAGCCGGGAGGAAGATCCGCGCCTTACTTCCACATCTGCAGTCAGGTCAGGGCAAGACCAAGAGACTCTTTCGTAGCAGAACCGTTATTGCCATCGGCTGTGCCTGCCTAGCTCTGATTGTTGCCACCGCAGGCTTGAATGCCACTGTGAAGATCGCTGCGCAGCCGACGAAGACTCATCAGATAGACCAGCTATTTTTGGACGACCTCATAAATACTTCCTCCCCTACGGAGGTGATGGATTTGCCACTATCTGGCGACTTCAAGAAATTCTTGTCCTCTGCCATTACTCGCTGCTCGGCCGAAGGGCATAAACAGAACCTGATGTGGTATTCCTGCGCAGATGGCCAACGGATTACCATTGAAGATGGAACCACAGTTTTTTCTAGCATCCATCGCTTCCACCCAGAGTTTATGAAGGCCTGGTTCGCGGTCATTCCACAGCACCCGTTTAAATATGTTGGGTACAGAATGGAAGTGTTCTCCCATTTTATTTTCGATACCTGGCCTGCCAATCTAGGAAAGATCAAAGGACATTTCTCTCCAAGGTTTTCCGCCGCATTTACCTCAACATCAAGCTACACAGATTCTGTAAGTTCCAGGTGGGCCCCATTTCTGTTCTGCCCCGCTACCTATCTTCTGATCAATCTAGCTACTATTTGCTTCCTACAAAGACGAAAAGGCCAGCTCTCAGAAGAACATCATTCATTTGCATTCTGGCTCTCTGCAGCATCTTTGTTCTGGCTAGTAAGTCAAATTCCGATAGTTCCGGTCTCGGATTACCGCTACAGTTATTTTTCAATCGCCACAACCGCGCTCGCAGTTGCAGTATTGATGGGCGGGTTGAGCCTGAAGACAAAAACTCCCGGCGGACATGCCTCGCTAGCTAGGTAAATCGGAACTAGAGTCTACGTATGAGCATCTGCAGGGATCGACACGGTAGAGGAAGACGCGGCGTATTAATGCCGCCCACCTTGCCCGGTTCGCTCACTCGGTCCCAGTTCTTTGACATGCTTGTGATCGCTAATGCCCGATCCATTAGAAAGGGATTCCCTAGTGTGGCAGATTGGGAATTCGCTGTCGAGGATGTACCTCCGTCTGATCCTGCCCCCTGGGAACGACAGGCGCCGGTCTTAGCACGAACGTTTACCGGGCGCGCTGGGTCAGGACTGAAGCCTAGGGTGGTGCTCTACCGTATTCCACTTTCTGTGAGGGCGAGCAACCGCCGCGACCTGGCAAAAATTATCCGGCTGGCGCTAGTAGACCAGATCGCCTCGGCACTGGGAATTGCCCCCACTGATGTAGATCCGGGGTATGACCCTAACGGATTTTAATGCCTATTGCTGTGAGTTCGCGGGCTGATCTTGAACTGGTAAAAGTTGAGATTGCGGACTTGCTTACCACTCCGGTGATCGCAACCGGCCCGTCGGACTTCCATTGCCATGTGCCTTCAGGCAGCGCAACTGAAGCACTCTTTAGGGCGGGCACCTTTAGCTTCTTCGGGGTTTGCCCCGCGCCGCGGAATTCCACTACGCCATCGGCATTTGCACTGGCATAGATCTGGGCTCCCTTGGGAACGATCAAAATCCCGTCCTTTGCCTCAGCTCTTGCAGTCGTCCACGTGAAGTCTTTACCCTGTCGTTCGCGGACTGCAGCCAGAACTGGCTTATCAGATAGCACCTGCACTGTGCCGCGTCCCTGTCCAAGACCAGCTAAGGAGATCTCGGCAACGGCTCCGGGTTCTACCGTAACTTTCCCGCCGGGAACGGGGATTCGTTCATCGCCCTCGGCCTTATACACCTGAGCGTGGATGGCCTTATTTGCGGGATTAGTAATCTGCAACTGGGCATCGGCAAAGCCTACCCCAGGAATCAAGTTGGTCATTTCGGGGCCTTCGGCAGCCTCTGTTACTTCTGTGCCTAGGTCGTTTAGGCCTTTAGTCATCGACTGTTGTAGCCAGGCGCTTACTCCCGCACCAGTCGCAGTCAGGTGTAGGCTCACGCGTTCTTCTTCAGGGGCTAGCCCTGCTAATGGAACCGTTACCGTATGGCCTGCTGGCAGACTCACACGCGAGCTCACCAAATCGACAGGCCCAGTCTTCGAGAATGCTTCGATCGTAACGGTAGAATCTTCCTCGCTGGGATTAGCCAGTAGCAAGGTGGAATCTGTCCCGGTGGTGGTGGCTCCTCCAAGTAACCACATTGAAGTGCGCGGACTTTCGCAGGTGGAAAAGGCTTTTGGGGTGTTGCTCTGAAGCCCCACAGCCACGGCAGCTTTCCCGTTTGAGGGCGGCGCCTGCAGTATCGCCCCGGCAGGAGCCTCGGCCCCTATTTCCTTGCCGTCAACAAGCACGCGTGCAGGCGTGCCTTGTTGGGTGATCCCGGCAATGGCTGCCTTTCCTTTTCCCCCTGTTGGAGCGCATGCGGTAAATGTAGGGCCTCGTTGAGGCGTGACGTAAGAGTACGCAACGGCCTTAGTCCCAAGCGGATGAGTCCCGTAGGCAACAATGCCGCCAAGTCCACCGATAAGCGCGAGGGCCGAGAGGGGCGCAATTATTTTCCTAGCTTCCACGTTACGACCTCCTTCCGTTCGGGCCAGATCGCAGCTGCCAGGGCTCCTAGCACTAGCGCTCCGTAGGCTAGCCGCCACGGCCATATCCAGATCGGATTGATACTCAGCCGAAGGGTGCCGCCCAGATTAGCTGGCACTTCAAAGCTCTGCAATCCTGCCGCACTGGTTGCCTCTAAGGCCTTGCCACCGAGTGAGGCTTTCCAGCCGGAGTCTGCCCGCTCCGCAAGTTTTAGGGTACGTACGGACGGACTTGCGCTGATTTTTGCCCGAGCGCTCAGATAGCCGGAGGGTACTACCTGGTCGCCAACCTTTAGGCGGGCGCTTTGAGGGCGCACACGCCACAGTATTCCTAGGTCGTTAGAGCCTATCCGGGTTATTCCCTTCGCAGCGTCGATTTTTTCGGCGAGATTCCGGGCGAGCGCTTGTTCAGTAGAGGGCGAAGCTACCTCGTCGCTTCCTAGTACAGAGCGCGGGATTATGACTTCGCCTACCCCCAGATCCGCTAGTTCGTTAGCAACATCAGTCCCCGAGTTAGAGGCTAGGTTTGCTACTGCGGAACGCAGTTTCGCCGCGGCCCCCTCACCCGGCGCCTGCAAGCTAGAGAGCACGTTCCGCCCGGTCAATGAGGCGGTATTTGTGCGCAGCAGGGACACTTCTATTGCGCCGCTTGTGGGACGCAGGGTAGCGACCTTGGAGCGCGTGCCGGAATCTTGCACTCCTTGTTGGGTTGCGGGTACCTGTCGGTTTGGCGCTGCCTGGAAGCTATCTGGGGTGGGTGAAATTGCGAAGTAAGTACCACTGCCCAACCCGCCAATTAGAAGCACCAGCGACAGAGCTACTCCTAGCACCAGGATCGGCTTTTTCCTCCAGGGTCTGCGCAGATAGTCCAGAGTAGAAATTGCCGCTCCGATTAGTCCTACCCAGGCCAGTGTCAGCCCGGGTCCGGGCCAAGTAGAAACCATGTTGTAGTTTTCGTCTATGCCTGCCTGAACAGAGACAGACAGGACCGCGATTGCCGCCCCTGCCAGCAAGCAGAGCCAGGAGATGCGGGCAGCAACTACGCGTTCCGGAAGAGCGAGGGCGATTACTGCCAGGACAGCCAGTGCCGCCCCCAGTAGGGCCAGTAGCTCTTTACCAGCTAGGGGTACTCCTGCAAGTAACGCCCAGGTAGGAACATTCGGGGTCTGCACCGGCATGCCAGCAGTTGAAAGAAGCACGGTCGGTAGGTGTCCCTTTCCTAGGGCATCCGCAAGCGAGGGCGATATTGCAACTAACATGGGAACGCCTGCCAGTACCCCGATGAGTCCGCCAGGCCGGTGGGTTAGAAGCAGATAAATACCAGCGACCAGGTATACCAGGGCTCCGCTCAATCCGAGGATCGGGGAGGCGGCGCCTACCACCAGCAGCGCTAGGATGCCGACAAAGGCACGCGTGTGAGGACGCCCAAGTTCACCGGCAACTCCTTTTCCATTCACCCCAAAGCCTAGGTGCGGGGCGTGGGCTCTGACCAAGCCCGCGACCGCCCACACAATAAGTGGGAAGAGGGCGTGGGCCAGGGAGGGCGCAAAACGGCCCTGGTGCATTCCGATTAGGAAGAAGGGAGCACACATCCATCCGAAAGCTCCGACGGTTCTAGCCCACGGAGCGCGGGTCACGACCCCCGTACCAGCCCAGGCTGTGGCAAAGGAGATTAGTGGCAAGAATGCGAAAAGGAACGCCATCGCTTTAGACGGAGATATTCCCACTGCAGCGAAGGGTCCTGTAAACATGCAGAGAATCGCTAGAATCGGGTCTGCCATGCCGGCTTCCCCTAGCCCCGACGGGATCCAATTAGAGAAGGCCGCTTCGGCCAGGTCGCGCCATCTAGAGGGAAGGTCCAGCCAAGCACCGCCGTACGGGTGTGCCCAAACACCGCGGGTGAGGAAAAGATTCAGAATGCCAGCCACCACTAAAGATGCTGCTAATGCGGCTTTCTCGCGTCCTCGTCTTGCTACTACCGCCGCAGCAGCGACCGGTTCCAAAGGCGCGGGGCGGGCCGCATCAAGTTCGATCTTCTTGGCAATCTTCCGTTCGGCTCGCACTTCAGCTCTGGTCAGCTCCAACGGGGCAAGCCTTGCTCTTGCCATTATTCTGGCTCGGCGAATGCGACTGCGTCCTGCTACTACTTTCCCGGGACGGGTCAGAAAGGCGATGGCTGCGTGAAGCTGCGCCCTCGCCTGTGCTCGCTGGCCGCGGACCGTGTGGCCGAGCCACCGAGTAAGCCCGCTCCCCAACGCCCACAGGGCGATGAACGGCACGGCAAACCAGTACACTGCCAAGGCCGCGTTGTAGTAGCGCGAACGGCGTAGTTCTGCCGGGTTGGCCCGCTCTCCACGGAACGATTCCTGAGCGTGCCTCACCCGCGCTTTTGCTACTAGTACGACTCTGTGCCCTGCCAGGTGTAGTCTCCGGCCAAGTTCAAGTCCTTCACCGTACCTACCGGCTGATGGGTCTAGCCCCCCGGCTGCGCGAACTTTCTGCCAATCCAGGAGCAATCCCGCAGTGCCAAGAGCTAAGACATCCGAACGGTCGTCACACTGGCCCTGGTCGATGTCGTCATTTAGGGGCATCCGCCATCCTGTACGCGTGGCCTCTATGCCTGCGCTCAGGAGTTTTACCCCTTCAAAATCAAGTTGCGACGGACCGCATGCTGCGATGGTCCGCCCTTTTTCCATCTCTAAAGCAAGTAGTTCCAAACAGTTTGGAGCGGGAGCCGAATCGTCGTGTAGCAGCCACAGAAGAGGTTCCTCAATACTATCAATCTGGGCTATTACTTGCCCCAGTGAGGTAGCTCCTGGGACAGAAATGACGTCCAACCAGTCAGATTTCACTTCCGCCAAAAGAAAATCAGCACTGGTATCTACCACGCTAACCCTGTCGGGGAGAACAGTAGAGGAAAGAATAGCTTCTAAAGTGGCGTCGAGGTACTGGCTGTCTCCGGGAGTGACAACCAAGGCCCGCACGGGCTTGAAGGCGCGGGCGGAGGAAAGTTCGCGGTTCAAACCGCTTTGCGACGTAGACGCCGCCGCTCACGTTCAGATAGGCCGCCCCAGATCCCAAAGCGCTCATCGTTTTCAAGAGCGTACTCTAGGCATTCTTGGCGAACTTCGCATGCCGCACAAACGTTTTTTGCCTCGCGGGTGGAGCCACCTTTTTCCGGGAAAAATGCCTCCGGGTCGGTCTGGGCACAGAGGGCGCGCTCTTGCCAGGCAAGTGGCCCTTCAAGTACGTCCATGTCGGCATACTCGGAACCGAAGGCTTGGGTTAGGTCAAGGTCACCTTCGCCAAGTATGTTCCACACAGCGCTCCCCCTCGTTGTTGCGAATCTAAATTACATGCGTGTCATTAGTCTATGTCAAGAGCATACATGATAGCGAGCCCCATTTTTCCGCCCGATGATTTCCATCGCTTGTGTCTTTGTTGCTATTTCGCGCCAAACCTTGCTCGCAAAGGACTCTATTATTAGGTTATGAATCTTGTATCACTTGTTCGAGACCTGGATAAACGCGTAAGCCCCGCCCTTACTTCCTATGTTGGAGGCGAGCGGGTAGAGCTAACCGGCCACGTGCTTGCCAATTGGTTTTCTAAGATCGCCAATTTACTAGTGGATCTTTCAGATGGTGACACCGAGGCGGCAGTGACCCTGGACCTGCCGCTGCACTGGCGCTCAATTTGCTGGACTATTGGCACCTGGCATGCTTCACTCCCCCTCAACACGTCTGCCCCCGTCCTTGCAGTGACAGACCAGGTAGACACCGCTAAGACCTGGGTAAAAGAAGATAGGGCCGACTCGGTTGGGCTACTATCTTTACCTTTCCATCACCTCACTTACCCCCATCCGCTTCCGGAGGGAACCGTCGACATCGCCTCTGACATGATGGCGAACGCCGACTCTCTAGTGTGGGCTCCCTCGCCGGATGAAGACCTTCCTCTTTACGAGGGCGGACCCGCTTTTGCCGAAGTAACTTCCATTGCGCCCGTTCCTGCCGGAAGATTCGCTATTAGTGGCGACCTCTTCGCGGTTAGCCTGCAGTGTGTTCGGCTATGGGCGGCCGGCGGCAGCGCGGTGTTGATCCCAGCTGATTTGGATGACCAAGAGTTGGAGCGCATCCTGCAGGTCGAGGGCGCTACCTTAGGGGACGTCCACCTGCGCTAGGTGCCCGTGCCCGCGCACTCGCACGGTACCGTCAGAGGCGTCGATAAACGCCCCATGGCCCCGCTGTAAAGAAAGCTCATTCGATTTTGTAGCGATCACTGCTTGCCCATCGAGGCAAGTCAAGATCCTAGGCCCCCTCCCCGGCAGAGGACGCCACTCGGCTCCCAGCTGCGCTAACGAGAGTTCAAAATCGTCAACAGGGGCGTAGTAGACGGCGGTCCAGTTGTTGACCCACTCTGGGGCTATACGCATCGGTGGGGCTGCAGAAAAATCTGTGCATCGCAGTGCCTCGCGCGCATCCACGTATTTCTCGGTTAACCCGGCTCGCAAGACGTTGTCGGAAGCTGCCATCAGTTCTAGCCCCAAGCCCGACATGTAGGCATGGATATGCCCGCAGGGAATGAACAGGGTCTCGCCTCTGCGCAAGGTGACAGGGTTTAGCAGGAGCGAAAGCACTGCTCCTGCGTCTCCGGGATATTCCTCCCCAAGCTCGCACGCAATGGTATCGGCTCGCTTCGATGGCGTGGTGCCCCGGTCGATGCGGTCTCGGCAAGCCACCACCACTTCGTTGACGGCTGCCTCATCCGGGCACGTGTCAGGATCCATCAGTTGGGTCGCAATGGTGCGCATTCCGAGCGCATTAGTTTGGTGGTCCAGAATATCGAAGAGGGAGCGAGCTAGCGGTGCGGCTAAGTCGCGTAAGATCTCGCGGGCTTTGCGGGGCGCCCTAAAACCGACCACCGCCTCAAAATCGGTGAGCGCCATCAGCATCTCTGGCTTGTGGTTGGAATCCTTGTAGGAGCGCGAGGGCGAGGAACGATCAATCCCCTGTTCTTCCTCGCGCGCGTATCCCTTGACCGCGATCTCTTTTGAGGGATGCACCTGCAGAGAAAGGGGCCTGGCAGGCGCCACGTATTTCATCAAAAATGGCAGAGACTGCCCAAACCTGTCGACGGTGTCCTGTCCGAGTGCGGACAACGGATCAGAACAAATATGCTCTTCCAGCGTTCCCCCGCCCACTATTTTGGTTGGTGCTATCGGGTGGGATCCGTACCAAATTTCGGCTACCGGTGTAGAGTCGGCAGGCTCGCGTAGTAAGGCTGGCAGTGCATTTCGTGAGCCCCACGCGTAGGGTTGCTTAGCGCCCTCGAGCAACAACATCTAAGGAATATTCCTTCCCCGCGCGTGCTGGTAGAGGTCGTACCACTGACTCCGCTCTAGGTGGACTTCCCGGGCACGCGCACAAGCCCAAATCCGTTCCGGCTTGGTAGTACCTATGACTGGCACTATGGCTGCCGGATGCTTCTCTAACCATGCCAATACTATGGCCTCTGGCGGCACCGACATATTCTGGGCCAACTGATGCACAAGTTTCCGGGTCTGTTCCACGTTCGGATCGGCTGCGGGCACATCCGCGGTGTAAAGACCACCGTCTAAGGGGCTCCAAGCTTGAATTTGCACGCCCCTATTTAGACACCATTCGATCGTTTGCTCGTCAAAGCTGGGCTGGCCAGCAGTGTTGAAGTCTACTTCTGCGTCCACAAAGGCGTGATGTCCCAGCGAAAGCTGGAGTTGATTTGCGGCTAGTGGAACGTACTGAGCCCAGGCTCGCAACTGCGCCGAATGCATATTCGAGACCCCCACTGCCCCGATTACCTTCTGTGCCAGCAAATCCATGAGTGCCTTACCAACGGCTGCCTTGTCGGCCAACGGATCGGGCCTATGTATAAGGAGGACGTCGATGTGGTCGGCGCCGAGGCGGTCCAGCGACCCCTCCAAAGATTCCTTCAATCTATCCGGCGTCTGTTCGTACCTGGGCACTCCCTTTAGGTGGATCCCAAATTTAGTCTGGATTTTGAAATGGTCGCGAAGCGAAGGATCGGCCTGGAAAGCCGCAGAAATTGCCTTATCGGCATACCCGTCCTTATAGATGTCTGCCGTATCGATCGTGTCGATCCCAACCTCTTTAGCAGCCCGCAAAGCCGCGAGCGCTTGAGACGCTTCTGCCTCGCCAACACGCGGCGAGTCCCATGGGCCGCCCAGCCCCATTGCTCCGTAGATCATGGTTAAACAATAGCGGGGGCGCACCAGAGCCGCCCCCGCTAAAGTGATTACCTACTATTTTTCTTTCGGATGAGTCATAGAGGCCACGTCAAGGGCCTTGTCCAGATCCTCTTCGCTAATTTCGCCACGTTCCACAAAGCCCAAGTCAATGGTGGATTCGCGGATTGTAATACCTTCCTTGACCGCGTGCTTGGCGATCTTAGACGCTGCCTCATACCCGATCACCCGGTTCAGCGGGGTGACGATCGAGGGCGAAGATTCAGCCAGTTCCTTACAGCGGTCAACGTTTGCCTTTAGGCCATCAACTGTCTTCTCGGCAAGAACCTTGGCGGCGTTACCCACGATGTTGATTGATTCGAGCAGGTTGGAAGCCATGACGGGCAGCATAACAAGCAGGTCAAAATTGCCTTGAGCTCCCGCAAAGGCGATGGTCGCGTCATTGCCTATCACCTGGGCTGCGACCTGGACGGTGGCTTCAGGAACAACTGGGTTGACCTTGCCTGGCATGATCGAAGAGCCCGGCTGCAAGTCGGGCAGTGCCAGTTCGCCAATACCGGTACGCGGGCCCGATCCCATCCAGCGCAGATCGTTACAGATCTTCACTAGCGAGACGGCCACGGTGCGAATAGCCCCGGACATTTCAACTAGAGAATCCTGGGCCGCCTGCGCCTCGAAGTGGTTGGGCGCCTCGGTGAAAGGCAGGCCCGTGTTCTGGGCAATCAATTCGATAACACGCTGGCTGAATCCGGCAGGAGTATTGATTCCGGTGCCAACCGCAGTGCCACCAAGCGGCAACTCGCATAGCCGCGGCAGTGCGCCCTCGATCCGCTTGATGCCGTTGCGGATCTGCATAGCGTAACCGGAGAACTCCTGCCCCAGCATGATCGGGGTAGCGTCCATTAGATGGGTTCGGCCAGACTTCACAACGTCGGCGAATTCCTCAGACTTCTTCTCCAGTGACTGCGCCAAGGTCTTGAGTCCTGGAAGCAACACTTCGTTGACCGCTTGCACGGAAGCAATGTGGATAGAGGTCGGGAACACGTCATTTGAGGACTGGGAAGCGTTCACATGATCGTTGGGGTGTACGGTGTCGCCCTTGATCCGACTTGCCAAGGTGGCAACCACTTCGTTTGTGTTCATATTCGAAGAAGTGCCGGATCCCGTCTGGAAGATATCGATCGGGAATTCCTTGTCGTGCTTGTTTTCGATGACTTCTTCCGCAGCCTGCTGGATCGCCTTCGAGGTGGCCTCGTCAATTACGCCCAATTCTAGGTTGGCAATTGCTGCCGCGCGCTTTACTTGCCCAAGAGCGGCAATGTGGTGATCCGATAGTCCCTTTCCAGATATCGGGAAGTTTTGTACTGCACGCTGGGTCTGTGCGGCATAGAGAGCCTCCTTTGGCACCTTTACTTCGCCCATCGTGTCATGTTCAATGCGGAATTCGTCAGCCATTGACTTGTCTCCTACTCGTAGTTGGGTGGCGCTGCGCGCCGCTGCTAACTATTGTCTCGCACACATTTTTTCTAGGCTAGTCGTAGGTCCCATTATGCCCGCGCAAACCCTTGGGGTATGCCTTATCTGCCCATCTGCCACCACTACCGCATATACATTCGCCCATATTGGTCTGGTCCGTGTTGATGAAATAGGCAAAGACACATCCAAGGGTTACTTCCGCGGGAAAGTTTCGTTCTGAGCTACACGGACTTAGAGCCGCATCAATATTGATGGTGGTCGTGTACCACACTTGGAATTGGAAGAGTCAGCGGCGGAATTGACATCTTCCTACTCATCTCCAGCTATTTGCTGATGCAGATGTTCTTACGACGCATAGATAGAAATGGCCCGCTCAATGTTGTCCAGTACTGCCTGAAGGTCTTCCGCCGACTATTACGCCAATAAAGACCGGGTTAGCCCGTTTCAACATTTTTGGTCCCTTTCTATTCAGGGGCAGATATTCCTGGCCTGGCCCGCCCTTATTTCTTTGACTGTGTGGATAGACCGCAAGATCGGGGTGTGCGCTAGGAGCGGGCTGTGGACTGTTTATGGAATAATCTTTGTCGCATCCCTGACCTGGTTTATATACATAACTAACGCAGATCAGACCTACTCTTACTTTTTCTACTTTCACCCGCCTGTGGGAATTCGCAATAGGCGCGCCGTTCGCCCTCGCCCTGCCCTTAGTGGAGCAGCAGTTTGGCTTTGGACCAAACTTTCGGGGAACTCCTTCACTTCCCAATCGGCTGGTGCGGGCAACCGTCGTATAGGTCGCATTCATAGCCATTTTGCTGTGCGGGATTATCTGGGACGTGCAAGGAGGATTTCCTGGTTTCACGGCATTATGGCCCACTGTAGCCGCACTATTAGTTATTGCATAGGGACGCGCTCACCTTCCCTGGTCGGTAGCCTCGCTCCTTTCTACAAGACCGTTCCAACATTTGGGGGACATTTATTACGCCCTCTACCTGTACACTGGCCGCTCCTCATCACCCTTACTATCACTGCCGAGGGCGGAAAGCGTGGTTGGCTTCGCAAACTTGCGGTTCTATTCGGGAGCGTAATAATTGCTGGGCTACTCACACGGTTTGTGGATGCGCCAATACGCTACTCAAACTGGCTAACCCAGAAACGGCGCCGCTCAGCGGCGGTCATTGTAGTAGCCCTAGCAGCAGCACTAGTGCCGCTCACCGTTGCGAACATTCACCTAGATAGAATGGTTCAAGCAACAGACAGGCTAGCAGCGCGCAATAATCGGGGAGCCCGAGTTCTTTTGCATCCCAATCTGCGAAAAAATACTTGGCCTGCTTCCCCGCTCACCGAACTAAAGAATGATTGGTCGCTTACCGCACTGTATCAAGGTGAGTGTGCCCATGGGGCGGGCCTCAAAGGCGGCGAGCCAGGAGTCAGCCCAGTGTGCAAGATGGAGTAAGGACGCATTGGCTTTCACCCTGACTATGAAGCCCGATTTGGTGATATTGACTTCCTCCTTCAAACCTAAGGACAGCAATAATGAGGAAATAGTTCAACCCGGCGTCCAGGAAGCTATAAGGAGGTATTTGCAGGGTGGAAGTGCTGTATTGGCCCTGAGAGATGCTCCCCGATTCTCGACGGATCCGAACGTGAACATAGAACGTGCCCAGGAGATGGCGTTTAAGGCCACAGGTATACACCCCACGCCTGCCCCTTCGAAAGCCTATATTGCCTTTTTAAAGAAGCAGAGAGAGCCGGTGTCCTACCTAGACCCATCGCCGTGGATCTGCCCGTCTGGGGCTTGCCCAATGATTATTGGTAACATCTACGTTTATCTTGACCAGAACCATTTAAAGGCACAATACGCTAAATCCATGGGACCACTATTCGCGTGCGAGGCGCCAAAATTAGCTTTACCCAAGTAAGCTACAGGGTGTAGTGGCCTCTGCAGAATGTATTGAGGCGTTTCCACAGGAGGGAGAGGGCATGGCGACAAGGCCATTGGTTTCTATTGTTACGAGGACGAAGGACCGCACCGTCCTCCTTGATCGCGCACTCAAAGACTGCGCCAAGCAGACCATGCGCGATTTCGAGCTCATCGTAGTAAACGACGGCGGCGATCCAGCTCCTGTAGACGCGCTCCTCGAAAAGCATGCAAGCCTCTTGCAGGGACGGGCACGCGTCATTCACAATGAGACTTCCCAAGGCATGGAACGAGCCTCAAACATAGCGATAGAGTCCTCTACCGGCCGCTACATCTGTATCCATGACGACGACGACACCTGGTCGCCCCTGTTCCTAGAACGTGCATCCAACTTCCTAGACGAGCACCCCGGCTACGGCGGCGTAGCCGTTCGAACGGAAATCGTCCTGGAAAAAATCGAAGGACAGACTGTAACTGAGTTGGGCCGCGAAATTGCCTGGCCCGATGTAAAACAGTTCTCGCTGTCTAGACTAATGAGTTCCAACATTGCGGTACCAATATCGTGCATGTACCCCCGCTCGGTCATCGACGAATTGGGCGGTTTCCGTGACGATCTACCGGTCGTCGGAGATTGGGAATTTCATCTGCGCCTAGCAGCAAAGTACGATGTGGGCTTCATCGATGGGCAGCCGTTGGCCTTCTGGCATCAGCGCCGATCCCAAGCTGGTGTATTGGGTAATTCCGTGTTTGCAGGCGCAGAAAAGCACCACTATTTCGATCTGAAAGTGCGGGATGAGTACTTGCGCGAATACGCCGAGAAGAACGGAGTTGGCGCACTGCTATGGCAAGCGGCAATGTTTAATCAGTTACGGGGCAGCCAGGAGACTGCCTTCGGATGGGCAAAGTGGAAAGTAAAGAACTTCATCCAAGACCGTAGAGGCAGGAAATAGACAAACCACACTGTGGGGCCACTCCAATATTGGAGTGGCCCCACATGCTTGTTACTTGGATACGGTCATGCGGTAGACGAATGCAGCCATCGCATTACGATCAATTCGCTCCCAGGGACGGAACGTCTTGTCTTCTTTCCAGCCAGTAGTTACCCCACTGTTGTAGGCCCAGAAAATGTCGTCTGCAAAAGCCATTCCCTTCTTCACGTCACGCAGCCCGTGCCGGTCCGCTGTATCAGCTATCATCGCAAGCGCTCTAGAGTCCGGATATTTGGCTCTAAACTCTGGCGTCTGTACAAAGCGACGTAAGAAGGCTGCCATAGCATTGCGGTCGATAGGTTGCCACGGACGGAATTCCTTATGACCGCGCACCTTCCAGCCTGTAGTTATCCCCCGCTCAGCTGCCCAGGAAATCTCTTTGTAGAATGCATTCTTGGGGGTTACATCGGTGAACACTTTCTTTTTCGGAGTATATGCGGGCGAACCAGCCAACCTATATAGGTAAGCCGCCATAGCATCGCGGTTGATCTTGTTGAACGGACGGTACGTCCCATCAGGCCAGCCGGTAGTTACTCCCCGATCCCTTAGCCACTTGATTTCTGCAGCAAATGGGCTGTCCGCCCAGACATCTACAAAGACCTTACCTTCCGGCTTCGACAGTTGGGCAGCCGGTGCCGGCTTCGGCTTTTCAGCGGGAGCCGGTGTCGGCTTCGGCTTTTCAGTGGGATCTCCCCACTTCGGAAATAGGGTCCAGTCCTGGTCAATTACTGTTTGCGCATCCACTTCAGTACCGGGCGCACAATTGCGCTCGCGGCACCATTGGATGGAAACCTTCCCATCTTCCCTACCTATCTCAGGCAGTTCCCCTAGCTTCTGACCTACGGTTAGGTCTCGCTGTTTCGGCGCGATGGCCTCGCCCTTGGTGTCGAACTTTAGAAATACCTTGCTTTGTTCCCTTTGTTGTTCAGCGGTCTGGTAGACGCGAACGTAGTCAACATCGATTTTGGCATTCTTGTAGTCGAGCTCAGTTCCACTAGGCCTTCCGGCCCATATGCCTGGCGCCTTCAGGCCCATGTTCAAGATCAAGTAGAATTTCTTGTCGAATGGTGCAAGCGCTGGAGAGTCCTTGTGTACGGTGCCGTTTTCCTTATTTATCCAAGAAGAGTCCCACCGCCTATTCCCATAGGTATTTCCCTTTGCCTTTTCATGAACTGGCGGCTCAGCAGAGCGCGTATCCTTGCGCGCGTATTCCTTGCCATCCATATAGAAGACGAAGCCGTCCGGAGTCCAGTCCATTGCCCACACATGCCAACTACCTGCCAAATCTCCTCGCGCAGGTGAGAAAGCAATCGCGGCGCTATCGCCGTCGTCACGAGTAGAAGTAGATCCTGAAGTATGCAGTACTGTCTGGTTCTGCTTAGGAGTGGCAGATCGCGGATATTCAATCCAGTCGATCTCTCCATCCCTAGGCCAACCGTACGGGCTCTGTTCTGGCATCATCCATAGCGCTGGCCACGTCCCAGGTGCCGAGTAGAACTTTACGCGGGCCTCAAAGTGACCAAATTTCCACGCCTTTACTCCTGCAGTCTGAATGCCTGCGGAAGCATCTTTCCCCCACACTCCTGGCAATCGAGTGGCCTGCAAACGCAAGATGCCATCTTTCAAAACCAGATTGGAGCCATCAGGGTCAGACGGATCGAACTTATTCACATACTCCATAGCTCCGTTCGACCAAGGCTTCGACTTGTTTATATCCCCCCATCCTGCATCTAATTGCGAACCATTAAATTCGTCATTCCAAACCAGATTGTATGTTTTACCTTGCGAAGTAATAGTTTGTGGCACTTCGGAGGTAGCCTGATCATCTGCTATAGCAGATGGAATTACTATCCCTGTTGCCATAGCAGAAGTCGCGACGACTACAGGAATTAGGGTACGTCTTTTCATATTCAAACCTCAGAGCATTAAACTGCAGATTAGACATTCTCATCCTACCTGGTCAGCACACTGCAATTGATCACACTATTCTCATTTTCACAATTTAATTAGCTACCATCTAATCGACTTACACCTTGACCACAGGAGTGCTTATGCGAAAATGCATTTTACTTGCTATACCTTTAGTATCTTCACTTGCGCTTACCATTACGCCACTAAGCATTGCCCAGGCAGATGAGGGCAACATTGAGCCTCAAGCATGCGTAGCTAACACTAATGGATCCACTACCACCGAAGCCGTCCCGCGAACCGTGACCGCGGAAGGGCGCACATATGACCTCGTATGGAATGACGAGTTTTGTGGCAGTGGAATTAACTGGGCTAACAAATGGAATCGTCATGGAGAACCAGAAAATGGTCCATTTAAGTACACCAATATCGAGGCCCCAAAAACTGACCCCAGCTCTAATCTATTCGTCGAAGCAGGCGCATTAAATATTCGGGCACACCCGGCTACCGGCAAGAACGATCGAGGCATTGGGGTCCTAGCCAACTCCGGTTCTATCTCAACACGCAATCATGCGGCTTGGAAATATGGCCGCTTTGAAGTCCGGCTGCGCACCCCAGGACAACGGGGAACCTGGCCGGCTTTTTGGCTAATGCCTAAACAAAATCCTTACGGTTGGCCAAAAGACGGAGAGCTCGATTGGTTTGAGAATCTAGGCGATTCTTGGGCACGAAACACTAACTTCACTTCTATTCATGCCTCCACTGTTCCCTGGAATACCCACCGCAGCAACGACGATCACGCAACAGACGCAGACTCCAAGAACATAGGCCCAGTTGATCTTCCCGGCTCCTATCACACCTGGACTATGGATTGGAGTCCGAGCGGATTCATCTTCTACGTCGATGGGAAGGAATACTCGCGCCGTTCTACCTGGCAAAACCAGTGGGTTAGACCAGACGGGTCCCATTATTCCGGGCCAATGCCAGAACCATTCGACAAGAAGTTCTACGTAATTGCCAACCTAGCCATGGGAGGTTGGGCATCACGGCCCAACTCCACCACTGATTGGTCTCGTACTTTCCAAATAGACCATTTCCGCGTCTATCAAACTAAGGAACAGCAGGAAGGCCAGAATCGGGCATACGTGAAGTATCAGACCGAAGGGTACGGAAAGGCTCCAGCGGCCTTGCAGAACCAACCTATTGGCTCCGTAATTACTAACCTTCCTTCTCTGTCTGATCCTCGCGCGCAATTCCAAGGCTGGTACTTTGACCAAGGCTTCACCAAGCCGGTCGGAAATTCTTTTACCCTGGCAGATGATACTGTCTTATTTGCCAAGTGGAACGTGAAGAAGACTACTGTGGCAAGGGCCGGCACGCCGAGCAAGGCGCCGTTTAGGGACGTTTCTCCTTCTTCTGCTTTCGCGGGCGAAATCTCGTGGATGAAAGACACAAAAACTACGACAGGTTGGCCGGACGGCACTTTCAGACCATGGAATAAGATTAATCGCGACGCAATGGCTACTTTCTTGTACCGAATGGCCGGTTCACCTGCTTATACTCCACCCAAATACCCCCTGTTTAAAGATCTAAAGAAGTCGAACGCCTTCTACAAAGAAATCTCGTGGATGGGCGAAACAGGTATCTCCACAGGGTGGGACGACAGAACCTATCGGCCTTATCAACCAGTAGAACGCGGCGCAATGGCTGCTTTCCTGTACCGCTTCTGCTCTAAACACGCCGACAAGTGCTCGCCTGCAGTAGCTACAAATAACTACGTGCAACCTATGAAGGACATCTTTAGGGACGTTCGTTACAAGAGACGGGGCAACCTAAGTGTCGCGGCCTTCCACAAAGAAATTGGCTGGCTAGCGGATTCTGGTATCACCACCGGTTGGCCCGATGGCACTTTCCGACCTGTCAACTACATAGACCGCAATGCAATGGCAGCGTTTATCTACAGGATCAAATCTAACAAGCGGTAGCTAATAAGTGGGCGGGCAGCAAAGCTGCCCGCCCATATACTTTTAATTGCCAAGGTGGCAATCGAACCTTTCAGTAACCTGCTAAGGTTGGCTCCCCTAAAAGCTAGTCCTTTTTCATAGCCCTGGGATAGCGAACCTTTGGCCGCAAGAAGAATCCGTCAAGGGCGAAGCGAACAAGCTTTGCGCGTACTTTCCACGGCACCGAAGACCCCTTGAGCTGCGATATCAGGTTCTGGAATAGATCAGCCAAGATTCGCGCCTTGCGCAGCGAGATCGCAGCGGCGACTTGGTTTCGCGCTCCTCTACCAAACTTCCAGAGGTTCTTCTCGGTAGCTTCGCCCCAGAACACAGCGGAATTGGCGGGCATCAAGTGGTCTACTACCGAATCAGGCACAAAGATACCGGGACGCCATTTGGCTAGCCGGTAGGTGTATTCTGCGTCGTCGAACCAGATGAAATATTCGGGATGCGGCAATCCACACGCCTCTACAGCTTCGCGTGTTACCAAGCACGATACGAAGGAGGCGCAGTCGACATCGATCCAGTTCTTTCCTTCGGCAATTGGCCGAGTCCAATCCCACCTAGGGGTAGGAATATTCATGTCGCATGCGCGCCCATCTTTCCAAACCACCATAGAAGCGGCATAAGAGGGCATTTGGCCGCCTCGAAACTCGGCGGCTTCTTCGAGGCCGCGAACGAGCTTACCCAGAGATTCAGGGCGAGGCTTCGTGTCGTCATCCATCATCCAGAAGGCGTCGTAACCGCCATCATAAGCAACATCCATCGAGAAGAAGAATCCGCCGGCTCCACCGGTGTTCTTCTTGAGCCTGTGCACCTCAATAGGGAGCTTATTCTTGCGTTCTTTGAGCATCTGCTGCGTAGCATCGGTAGACGCATTATCCACCACTACGATCTTAGAAACTGGATACTCCTGTGCTTCTAGCGCAGTCAATGTTTTCTTTAGCAGCTCAACGCGGTTATAGGTTACAACCACCGCGGCAACGCGCATAGTACCTGCATATGTAGCCATTTTTAGCCCCTCATACTTTCGACGCACTGTGTAGCCGTTCCATCTATTTTCACTTTACCGTGATCGAGCAGAATTCCTCGGTCGCACAACTTGGACATCATATCCAGATCGTGGCTGACTATAACAAGAGTCTTCCCCTGTGCTTGTAAATCTTTGATACGGGCAAGACATTTCTTCTGGAAAGGTTCATCGCCTACTGCCAAGATCTCGTCAATCAGGAAAATGTCCGGATCAGTGTAAACACACACCGAAAATGCCAGACGCAAGAACATCCCCGAAGAATAGAACTTCACTTCGGTGTCGATAAATTTTTCAATCTCGCTAAAGGCAACAATGTCGTCGAAAGCGGCATCTATCTGTTTCTTGCTCATGCCCAAAATGGCACCGTTGAGGTAGATGTTTTCCCGCCCCGTTAGATCTGGATGGAATCCAGCCCCGACCTCGATCAGTCCGGCAATCCTGCCCTTGTGGCCCACAAATCCTGAAGTCTGGCGCATAACCCCGCTGATTAGCTTCAGCATGGTTGACTTGCCAGAACCGTTGAAGCCCATAAGGCCTACAGTTTCGCCCTTGTAAATATCAAAAGACACGTGGTCTAAGGCTCTGAAGTTATCCCGGACATCGCCTTTGCGACCGGTCAGCGACCAAACTAGGATTTCTTTTAAAGTATGCGCATGCCGCAAGGTAAAGTCTTGGACTACGTCCTGTACTCGAATTACTACGTCTTGATTATTCATTACAGTTCCTGAGCAAACCTTCCGTCAAAGCGCCTAAAAGTCGCCTCTCCTAAGGCTAAGAACAATAGTGACACGACTAGCGAGACGACGGTCCAGATTCCCATTTGCGGTGGCATCGGATCTGTAACCCCCGCGGTAGGAAGCCAAAAGGCATAGTGGAATAGTTCAACTACTGGAGTTATGGGGTTCATCTGGTACAGGTACCAAACCCAGTGCAGCGGTCCTTCAAAGACTTTGGCCACCATTTCCCACCGATACAGCACCGGGGAAGCCCAAGTAGCAACCATCAGCAACAGGTCTACAAAATTTTCCGCGTCGCGGTACATAACGTTCAGTGCACCGGCAAAGAGTCCCAGTCCGAGGGCGAAGATGGTAATGATCGCAAAACCTGCGAAAGCCGCCGCAATATTCAGGATTCCCGGGCGCCACCCGTAGATCAGTGCGCCCACTACCAAAATCAGTACCTGTGGAAACAGGTGAACCATGGCTACCCACACTGACGACAGTGGGAACAGCTCACGGGGCAGATAGATCTTCTTCACCAGCGGGGTGTTCTGCACTATGGAACGGGTAGCATTGCCAAAGATCTCGCTGAAGTAGTTCACTACTACTACCCCGGCGAACATGTACACCACGTAGTTAGTAATGGCCCTGTTCATACCCATGAACTGGCCTATCGCAATGAAGAAGACCAAGAACTGGGTTGCGGGTTTGGCGTAAGACCAAAGCATCCCGAGTACGGAACCGCGGTAGCGTACCCGCAGTTCTTTATGAACGATTAGGTTCAGCAAATACCGTTCGTGAAGAGCTTCAATGAGCCCTTTCGACCGACCGGGAATGGTGAACCCATCAGTAGTTTTAGCGGTCATTATTCTCCGCTTTCCCACTCGACTTTCTGATCGCCCTCGAAGAAGGGCTTCAGTAGATTATCAACTCGCGATAAAGCCGATCCAATCGCCATGTGCATGTCGAGGTACTTATACGTGCCCAGACGTCCACCGAAAAGAACGTGCTTTTCACCCTTCGCGGCCTCTCTGTACGCCAACAGTCGGGTTCGATCCTCGGCCGTGTTGATGGGATAGTACGGTTCGTCGCCGCGTTCAGCAAAGCGCGAGTATTCCCGAGCGATTACGGTCTTATCCTTCGGGTAGTCGCGTTCGGGATGGAAATGCCTGAATTCATGAATACGGGTGTAAGGCACATCCAAGTCGCCGTAGTTCATTACGGATGTCCCCTGAAAGTCGCCCACATTAAGCACTTCCAGTTCTAGGTCAATCGTGCGCCACGAAAGGTCGCCCTCGACGTAATCAAAGTATTTATCCACCGGGCCGGTGTAAACCACGGGAACGTTTCCAACACAGGCCTTCTTGTTATACGGCTGAGATTCGTCGAAGAAGTCAGTGTTCAGGCGCACCTCGATATTGGGGTGGTCTGCCATGCGGTTCAGCCATGCCGCGTAACCATCTGTCGGCAGACCCTCCCAAGTATCTTTGAAGTAGCGATTGTTGTAGGTGTATCGCACAGGTAGGCGCGAAATGATAGACGCGGGCAGATTCTTAGGATCTGTCTGCCATTGCTTGGCGGTGTAGCCCTGGAAGAATGCTTCGAACAGAGGACGGCCAACCAGCGAGATGCCCTTCGACTGGAAATCGTTCACGTCTTTGCCAGCAACTTCCTGTGCCTGCTCGGCAATCAATGCCTTCGCTTCTTCTGGCCCGTAGGCTGCGCGGAAGAACTGGTTGATTGTGCCAAGGTTGACGGGCATTGGGTACACTTCACCGTCAACTGTCGTGTACACGTGGTGCACGTAGTCAGTGAAGCTGGTGAACTCGTTTACGTAATCCCACACCCGCTTATTGGAAGTGTGGAATAGATGGGCCCCGTACTTGTGGACCTCAATTCCCGTAGTAGGTTCGATCTCTGAATAAGCATTGCCGCCAATATGGTCGCGCTTATCAATGACTACTACTTTCAGGCCCAGCTGGGTAGCAGCCCGTTCGGCTACTGTTAGCCCAAAAAGACCTGAGCCAACCACAACCAAGTCAACGTTCATTTACCTACTCCTATTTGTTTTCGGGCGGGGCCTACCCACTCACACTAGCGTAAAAGGAGTGTTGGACCAGGATTTGCCCCGCCAGAAAGTCAGTTTCCGGATTATCTGTCCCGCCTGGCTCGTAGCGCATCTGCCACAAGGCGACCAACATTGTGCGCAGCTGCAACGGAGTCAAGATCGGCTAGATCCTGGGGACAGGAAACGCCTTCGAGACCGTTTCGTACCAGCGCAATTAGGTCGTCAGCTGAGGCGGCTACATCAACCCACCCACGGTGGGCCATAAAGTCTGTAAAGAGCATCTGGTGTTCGTCTAGGTGCTCTCCGAGAGCGGGGTCTCGGGGTACCACTACAGGCCTAAACCCGGCCCTGAGCCACTCGACCATTATCGATGGGCCTCCGTGGCAGATCAGGATCTTCGCGCTTTGCCGCAGGCTGAGCATCTCTTGCTGGGTGAGCGAGACTATCCCGTCTGCAATAGATGGTGCCTTCGAGTTGCCATATTGCACCAGAACTTCGATGCCTGTTGCGGCAAGCTTGTCGGCCCAGTCTATTAGTCGGTCAAACGGACAGTGATGGGTGCCAACCATGACTACTACCGAATAGTTTTGCAGGTTCATAGCAGCGGCCCCACCACCGTAGCGTTCGGGTATAGCTTCAGTTGCTCTTCCCACTGCACCCCAAATTTGTCAGCTATGTGGTAGCAGATTCTGCCGGACATCGATTTCAATTCGATGCGATCGAAGACCTCCACGTAGACCGTGGCAATCCCTAGTAGGCGGGCAATCGCAATGAAGATAGTCCCTAGCGATGCTCCGGTGGACACAACCACGTCCGGCTTCAGCTTAGGTACCAGCCTAATGCCTGCCCACAGGGTCTTCAGTAAGTCCCAGGGCTTACGTTCCGGGGAGTGTTTCATCCAGAACACCTTTTCGTTTTCCAAGGCACTGATAGCGTCCGGAGTGTTGAAAGTGACCCAGATGCGCTGATGGTTCTTATACCAGGGGCGCATTGAAATCATCTGCGCGAGGTGGCCCCCAGACGAGCCCACGAATAAAACCTTCAACTGGTTCATCTATGCTCCATCTTCGCGATCGCGGGGCCCACTTCTGCAGAGGACGCAAATACCTCGCGGTTGGAACGGGGGGCGCGCATTCCTGCTTTTAAGCCACTCCAACCTACTTTGACCATAGCCGGCCTATCAGCTGAGGCGCTGAACATCTTCGCCCACCGTCTGATACAAGATGCCCCGTAGAGCACGCGATCCATCAGATGCAGACCGGTGCTGAGCCTCAAGAACCAGATTTTGTTGCGCACTTCGTAGAAGAATCTATCGCGAGGGTCTTCATTCACTCCCGCAAGCTTCTTGGTGGCATGGAGAACGCGCGAGGACGGCACGTACAGTCCGACGCGATTCTTGCCTATGCGACTCAGATATTCTAAATCGTCATTCCAAATAAAGTAGTCCGCGATAGGAAGTCCTTCTTCGCGAACAGCCCTTGTATCTATCAGAACGGACACGAAAGATGCAGATCGAACCGGAATGGCTCCTACTTTCTTGGCGTGATCAATCTGTTCTGATGGCACAAAGGGGCGCCTGCGGTGAGTATTCATCGGGTGCACCTGCCCGTCGAACCACTCTGCTTTAGAGCAGAGGAATGCTGGTGCACCAGGGTAGGCGTCGGCTGTCTGCAATAGTTCTTCGAGGGCGTTCGAAAACGGGATGGTGTCATCATCCATGAGCCATAGAAAATCGACATCATGGCCCATTGCCGATGCAATGCCTGCGGTGAACCCTCCGGCACCGCCGGTGTTCTCTTGTAAGGAAACTACTTCTGCCCCACTAGCTTTAGCTACTTGCAGCGAATTGTCTGTGCTGGCGTTGTCTACTACCACTATGTGCTGCAATGGAACAGTTTGCTTCTGCAGTGCAGCGAGGCATTTACCTAACAAGACTTCGCGATTGTAAGCAACAACAACCGCAGCTACTTTTCGCATACCATCGACCTTGCCGCTCCGTGGACCTTTTTCATCCGCCCATCATACAACCCGCTAGTTCGCCGCCTCGCAGGCTACGCCACTGGGAAAGCAAACATATATAGTTAAGCCACGTTCTTTCGCATGCTACATCTCGAATGGGAACCTATGGCAAACATTGGCATCTTGACAGACATTGGCAACCCCTCTTGGCACGTTGGCGACGACGCCATTGCGCTTTCCTCCTTTAAACAGATAAAAGAAGCCGGCCATACCCCATATCTGTTTACCCATGACGCCACTCGTAGCCAACAACTTGTTCCCGGCGCCAATTTCCTCCGCTCGATTGAATTTCCAGAGCTGCCGCTAGAACGGGAAGAGTTTTTCCTTAGCGCACAAGATTTTTCAGATTTTAGGCGTAACCCCGTAGCGGATGGACTGGCGCAGGTGCACCACTTGGACGCTCTGATAATTGGTGGGGGCGGGTCAATAAATTCCTACTTTTCTAGGCTCCTTCTTGAGCGTTCCCTGTTTGCCCAATACGCCAAACACATCGGTCTGCCAGTGGCAATTTCTGGGCAGTCGGTTGGCCCCCTTCTATTAGGACACGAAGAACAGGCGGTACGCCGGCTTTTTGATTCGGCCGATCTGATTGGCGTACGCGGTCCTTTCTCTAAGAAGGAAGCCCAAAAGTACACGTCCAAAGAGATTTATGTGGCCCACGATGATGCCATCTGCTTCAGCGGGGTAGAAAACCTGCGCGGCGGGGATTTTATAGCGGGCTGCTTCAACGATGCCCATGCTGCTTTCCCTACCTCGACGTCGGCAGCGCTTATCGCTGCTACTTTAGATCGACTCAGTAAAGCCACCGGGCTTACTACGAAGCTGATCTCGCATATGGCAGACTCAGCAAAGCAGGACCAAGATGTTGCTTTCCACGAAGCCATAGCCCAGCGCATGTCTACGCCGGTGGAGGTCTTCAACCCTGCCCACCCAAGCCAGTTAGTCGCCGCTCTAGAAGGAGCTAGTCTCTCTGTTACAAACAGGTTCCATCAAGCAGTCTTTGCCATGACTTCGGCTATTCCGACTCTATTGCTTGCACCTAACCTGTACGCCAATCTTAGAATGGCGGATCTGCTGGCAAACCTCGGGCTGGATCCTAACTGGGTTCTACCGGAAGCAGCACTGGATGCAGTCGAAAGCTACCAGGCAATAGACCAGTTCGTGGCACTGGCGAACCAGATCAGTTCGCATCTGCAGTCTCGGATGCCAAAGTTGCACACCGATACAAAACGCTGGTGGCAGCAGGTGATTGCTATGTGCACCAACAACAAGGCAGACGCCTCCTCTTTCGTTTCCACGGCCTCGCCCACGCTGGCGGCCCCCGAAATTCTCGCTAAGCTTCACACGCGTTATTTAGGGCAGTTGCAGCTCATGGAAGATGCAACCGCCGACCATGAATATCTTGCTAGAGCCTGGCAGCTGTTGGAATCTTACGAGAGGCAGATTCACGCCCTTCAAGCTGAAAAGAGGCTACTAAGTGAGCAGGTGGAAACACAACAGGCACGAATCGGGTACCTGTACTGTCGCGAGGCCGAGCTCGTACAGGATCCGGGGGCACGCGTAGGCCGTTTTAGCTACCGCCAGTTGAAGAAGATCGCGCGGGTAGGTGCGCTGGCATCGCGCCTGAAGAACAGGGGTCACTGAATAGTGCAGTCCGGGAGCTTTACCAGCTTCGCTTCCCCCTGCTGATCTACCACTTTGGCACCTGGAATGTCTTCCAGATGATCAAGCGAGGAGAAATTCTTCTCGATATTCCAACCGGAGCCTCCCCACAAGTACACGTCTCGCAGCTGCAAGGCGTAGTGGATATTCTCCCGCTTCAGCAGCGAACACACCTCTGGTATCTGATCTGCCTTATCTAGATCATTGACCAGCAACTTGTAAGTGTCGGTAAGACCACCAGTAATCCTAGGGAAGAAAGGCATTCGCTTGCCGTATGGCCACGTGAGCGAGCCTCCCTCCCATGGATTAGCCAGGATCTTCTGTCCTGGTGGTACGTGTTTGTCCAGTCTGGAGAACAGCTGCAACTCATCGCTGTCCAACAGGCCGCCCTGGGAATAAATACCCCGCAGCGAATTGGTGTGGCTTATTGCAGTAAAAGCAGAGGTGATCGCTGGAGAGAACAGCGTTGCGGCAAGCAGCACCACAAGCGCAGCAGCGGTAGAAACGCCCGAAGTAGCTCGCCGTCTGAAAAGGTGGCACCCTGCCTGCAATGCCAAGGCGGCAAAAATCGGTGCACCGACACATAGTGGCGCAAACACCCTGGGAACGTCGCAGTACCAAAGCCCCGTCCAATACAAGCGGGTGTCACCGTCAAGGCAAAAGGCACAGACGAATAGTACTGCTGCCATGAAATGCGCACCTAGCAGCGGCCACGCCCTCTTCATGCTTATAGCCACCAATACTCCCGCCAAGATCGCCAAGGCGGGAACTATCATCTGGGGCAGCGTATAAACGTCCCAGTTCCCCTGGGGCTTTCCCCCTGTGAAGACGACCAGCTGGAATAGCCCCCGCAACGCATGTCCTTGGCGATACCACGTGGTTGTTCCAGTCCTCATAGTCGAAAGCTGGTTTACAGAATCTATGCAAAAGTTCAGTGCGGCATACAAGACCACTGCGGCCCCCAGGGCAACAGGGACTGTACGAAGTTTCCGCCTAGTTTGGCTCCAGAACTTCACAATTAGCCAGGCAATCGCCATGATCGCAAAAGTAATTACCGAAACAGGCTGCGCCAGAGCCATTCCGGCAGCAGTCACCAACAGGGCAACCAGGTAGATAGGAGTTACTTTGCTGAACCGTTCAAGCACCCTGTCAAAGAGAGTCATCCCAATAGGCAACAGCGCATACCCAAGTAGGTTCGGGTACAGGTTTCCCCACCACAAGAACGCCAGAGGAAACTGGGGAAATAGCAGGGCCAGGACCATTGCACATGTTTTGGTACCTGTCGAAGACGTTACTCTTCCGACTAGTGCGTAGATGCCGACGGGCCACACCAAGAATGACACGACGGCAGCCGCAGCGTTAGTAGCAACTGGTGTAAGTGTTCCCGTAAGCTGCGTAACCAGCGCGACGATGCCGTGCCAAGCGGCCGGATAGAAGTGTTCTTTTCCATCCCCGGTAAGATCCACGTGAAGGGAAGAGGCACTATCTGTAGACAGGATGAGCTCGGTTGTGTTCAGGTGAAAGACAGTGTCCCATGTCTGGCTGAATGTCCCCGGCGATTGGATTGCCAACGCAAAACGCACTGTAAAAGCAGCGAATAAAAGAATACAGATGACGGGCGCAAGGAAAGACTTACTTCCCGCCCTAGAAATATTCTTGTACGGGCGCGCCACTGCCCTATACAAAACCAAGATCACTGAGATGACCGCAGTTAGCGGCAGTAGCATCAGCGCGTTCCAGCCCCAGCCGACCTCCCGGGCCATTATCCCGCTTACCGCACTGATGCCAACTGAGGCAGCCGGTGCAAAGGCTGCAAGCGTGGACCTTCTAAATCCCGCTGCAATACCCACAACAAGCCCCGGGAGGAAAACTACCAGGGTAGTTACTCCTAGGCAGACTAAGAATCCACCCCAACTATAAAAATGACTCAGCTCTGTGGAAGCTGGGAACAACATAGACCCTCCAGGGGATGCAAAATGGGCACATGTTTTAGCCAAGATGGCTAAGACACGTGCCCATTGTAACTAATGACTATTTGTCGCCAATAACCATGCGAGGCGTACCAGCCCAGGTTTGCGGATCAGTCACGCGACGCCCGTCGAAGAGCAGCTTGATACCAGGGATATCAGAAGCAGAGATAGTCCGGTATTCCTTGTGGTCGGCCTGCACGATGGCTACATCAGCGGACTCGCCGAAGTGGTAAGCCTTCCAGCCGAATCCGGCCAATTCGTCATCACTGAACATCGGATCGTGCACGAACACGTCCGCGCCCTTTTCTTCCAAGGCTTCGACAGTACGGAACACGCCCGAGAATGCGGTTTCCTTCACGCCACCACGGTAGGAAGCACCCAGCACCACAGCCTTTTGGCCCTTCAGGTCACCCAGTACTTCTTCTACCCTGCTAACCACGTAGTCAGGCATTGCCGCATTGTACTTACGGGCAGTACGGACCACCGTTGCGTCAGGGTCAGTCGACAGGTAGAGCCTGGGGTAAACCGGGATGCAGTGTCCGCCCACCGCAATGCCAGGGCGGTGAATGTGACTGTATGGCTGAGAGTTGCAGGCATCAATAACCTTCTCTACGTCGATGCCAACCTTGTCTGCGTACACTGCGAACTGGTTGGCCAGTCCGATGTTCACATCGCGGTAGGTGGTTTCGGCTAGCTTCGCCATTTCAGCTGCCTCAGCGCTCCCCATGTCCCACACGCCATTCTGGCGAGGCAGGTCTTCCCTATCGCGGAAAGTGAGCACCTGCTTGTAGAAATCAATGCCGGCCTTCGTGCCTTCTTCGTTCAGACCACCGACAAGCTTCGGGTACTTCTGCAGATCGTCGAATACACGGCCGGTGAGTACACGCTCCGGAGAGAATACGAGGTGGAAATCTTCGCCTTCCTTCAGACCCGAGATTTCTTCAATCATGGGCTTCCAGCGGCCCCGAGTAGTTCCTACCGGCAAAGTAGTTTCGTAAGAGATCAGAGTGTTCGGCTTCAGATTCGCTGCCAAGGACTTGGTGGCGGCATCCATCCACCCGAAAACTGGCTCCCACGTCTGATCGTTTACAAACAGGGGTACAACCAGTACAACCGCATCAGCCTGTGGAATAGCTTCCGCGTAGTCGGTAGTTGCGCGCAGCTTGCCAGCAGGAATGAGCTCATCCAGTTTTTCCTGCAGATGAGCCTCGCCGGGGAACGGCTCCTTACCGGCGTTTACTAGGTCAACGGTTTTCTGGTTTACGTCAACACCAACTACTTGGTGTCCCATATCGGCAAACTGTACTGCCAGAGGAAGACCAATCTTTCCCATTGCCACTACTGCAATCTGCATATATCCTCCAAAATTTGAGTCTCATACGTATTGTAAATAAAGTCCTGGCTCCCCGCGCACTTACCCGTTGCCTGCAGCAAATATGTGCGCTCACTCTCGTCTCTAGCGGGGACGTTAGGCAATTTCAGGAGCTCCTGCAGGCGGTGATCTTGTACAGCCTGGCGGTTCCTCCCCTATCTACCAGTTCGGCCTCCTTCGGTGAGGGCGGCACTTGGATTCCGTCGTCCTTTACCTGCCCCGTCTTGCCGAAGGTTTCCTTGTCACTGTCATAGTAGAAGTACCTAATGTTGTACTTACGAACTAGATCGCAAACCTTCGGCTCCGTACCCAACTTGTCGAAATTCGATAGCAGGTAGGCCTCGTTAGTATTCGAAGGCCTGTAGTACATCTGCGGAAATACCACTTCCACGCCTCCCAGAGCCTGCATCATGGCACTGCCGTTGGTTGGATCGCCGATTACTCGCACCGGCCCCTTAATCTTCTTTTGTGCCCGCTCGATCATAGCTATTTCAGGGCTCGACATATGTATCGTCACAAAATCTGATTTCGGATTGTAGACAACCTGATAGAAGGCATTCTTAGTAATAATTCCGGCGCTAAATCCTGCTACTAACACAACACCCAGTGTGATCGCTCGTGACAGGCCAGCAGCGTTCTTTGCGCGAAAAACCGTCTTCAAAAGAAGTGAAAGCAGGTAACTCCACTGGGCTAGTCCCAACCCAAATAATAACGTCGCCGGCACTTCAAGCGGTGCTATTACCCTATGTGCGTTCATGTACCAGAATCCGCCAATCATCCCGAGGACTCCGGGTACTCGCCAATAGACAATTAGCGCTATGAATGCGGTTCCCAGCCACGAAAGCCACACGATCTTGTCACGCCTACGCCAGCACATTAGAACGGCCCCTATAAACAGGACCATGCCACAGACGTTCATAAGAGCCTGCGACATCTTTACTGGAACTACCGTTCCTTCCTTATGCGCGGTGGCTCCGGAAACAATCTTCAGTATCGCCTCGATGCCAATTGCCGGTTCCCCGCCGTATGAGCTCATCATACGCGCAGCAACAGCGCTGACATACGGAATAGTGAACATAGCCAGACTCGCTCCCACTACTACGAGTACTACGCCACCTAGCCACAGCAGAGACTTCCTTCTGCGCTGACTGGGGGAACGCCATATCCCGCGAATTAACAGATAAAGCAGGGGAAATACGCTGAGAGAGGCCATGTTGAAGACAAATGACGGGTGGACGAGCGCAATTCCGCAAGTAATCAAAATCGCTGCGGCCCCTACTCCTACATACCCAAGAGCAGAGTGTTTCTGCGCCCGCCAGTCTCTTATCGCCATCCACATTGCCGCACAAGCAAATGGAAGCAAAGCAATAGCTAACGCATTTGGCCACACCGGATAGCTACTTTGCAAGATAGTGGGAAACTCACTGAATACGAGACTTGCTAGCTGGGTCCACACCACCAACTTCGTATTCGCAGAAAAAGCTACATATGCAAGCAAACTAATACCGACAACCCAAAGCGTCGGCAGTACTATAGCCATCGTATTCGTCGCTTCCACAACCCGACCCGTACCCATAAGAGCAACCAGGTCATGCCACCCGGAAGGGGCGGCAGTCTCAGAGGTTTCAAGCCCGAACATTCTTGTCGGTGCGCTAATGGAAGAACCATTCCCAGTATTCGCCATGAACCACACCAAATTCATGTGGTAGGTGGGATCAATTTGCTGGATAGGGGTGCGCGGAGAACGCCCAATCACCGCCGGTAGTACGTGACCGAGCCAAGCGACAACGCCTCCTATCCACAAGGCAGAGGGCAAAGCCACCCGTTGCGGCCAGCGTGCTCGCCCTCGACAAATCAGAGCGACCGCAAGGCAGAAAACCACAAAGGTTCCGGCAAAGGAACCTATAGACCAACGCATCCCGAATTTAGCGAACAATACGGGAAGGAGACTCACTAGCGACATAGAGATAAGGGGCGCAAGAGCCACCACGTAACGCGGACGCATTCCAGCAAGCAAACAAATGGATGCACCCGGAATAAAAACAATACCTAGCAATCCCGCAAGTAACGGGATGCATCCTAGCCACGCCATACTATTTTGTAGTTCCCTCTCGGTCGTAAATCCTTGCGGCTCTGATCGTTAGAAGAATCATTCCCACCAGGGCGAGGGACATAAACAGCGACAGTCCCCAAACAGTTGCGACAATTCCCGCTCCCAGTTTGGCAAAGCCCCACACAGACCCCAGCCCCGTAGACATGTATACCACGGCAAAGCCAAGCATCTCCTGCTGCCTTTCAGTAACAACGAAGACGGTCGAAATTGGCGAAGTGGCAACATTCAGAAATAACCATGGCACCAGCGCCCTGCCGATCAGACCGGATTGCTCCCAGCCACTGCCTAAAAACCAGGGGAAAATCCAAGGTGCAAGAAGAGCCATTAGAAGGAATGGAATAATTCCCAGCAGTAAAGAGTATTTCACCGACTGCTTCACCGCCGCTTCCATCTTTCCTGGCTCTGTAACCGAAAAGCGCTGGAAAAATACTTGCGAAATAGCCCCGGTGATAAGCGTTACGGGAGCCTGCATCAACCTCCACGCCTGCCCGAATTGACCAACCGTATTAGCAGAATAGAGGGCACCAATTAGCATGTTGATACCGTTCAGCCGGATCGAATCTACCAGCCCGTTCGGAGCATTGAGCAGCGGCATCTTCTTATAGCGGCGCAACAGCTGTATGGCGCTGGCGCTTGGCTCGCCTTCATTTTCCGCCTTCGCCCGGCCCTTATACATTAGGGTGGCCATTGCCCCACCCTGCCCCAGCAGATGTCCAACAATAAGCCCGGCGATGCCTCCGAAAGACACAAGCGCGAAGACAATCTGCAAAATCGCGGTTGAACCACTCATTTGCACTTTGTTTATAGAAATTGCCTTGTATTGCAGCGTCCTAGTGAACCAATAGTTATAGGAATTCACTTGCGCCAGCGTGAAAATGGCGATTCCCGCAAGTGCTAGCCACGGGCCGAGTCCGGGTTGGCCCATCGATTTAGCTAAAGCATTCCCGCAGATGAAAAACACTATTGTGCACGCCAGCGAGACAATCCCGATGATCACTGACACGGTATTGCGCAGCACCCGCGCATTCGCGTGGCTCTTCGGTAGCACGATCGCCATGTCGTAACGCAGTCCCGCAACAGCAACAACGGTCATGAAGACGGAGATGAATAAGGTGTACTGCCCCATCTCTTCCGGCGAATACATTCGCGAGATTATCGGGGCCGTGACAACGGCCAGGACCTGTCCCGCCAGGGTTCCGCCCACAAGAGTAGAGACGTGCTTCAGGGTAGGCCTAGCGGTGAAAACCCCTTTTATCTTGTCGAAGGGGGAACTCACATCTGTTCCATTTCTGCAATCAGCTTCGGGTACACATTACGAGCGTCGCACTTTTCTTCCCAGGTATTCCGCGCATTCTTGCTAAAACGTGCGTACTCGTCCTGTCCCATCCGGTACCAGCGATCAAGGATCTCTGCTAAATCATTCGGTTGTATATCCGCCGCTAGCAGCGAACCGTTAACGCCCTCTTCTACCAGTTCGCCACTTCCGCCGACATCTGTGCAGACAGTCGGGAGCGAGCATCCCAACGCCTCCATGATCGAAACAGGCACGCCCTCGGAAGAGGAAGTATTCATGAACACGGTCAGCTTCGGGTCCGCCAGGAAATTTAGCGCCTCTTCGTGGGGCAGTTGGCCGATCAGAGTTACAGATTCGCTTATCTGGAGCTCGTCCAACAGCCCTTTGAGATCTTCTACCTGTTCCGCCTTCGCGCCTCCGATGTGGTACCAGTGCAAGTCAACGCCACGGCGAAGCGCTTGCGCTATACCCCGCGCGCCTAGATCCAACCGCTTCACTGGCGCCAAAGAGGAGAGGGAGACAATATTTAGCCTCCCAGTCTTTTCCCGGTGCACTTCGGGCAGAGGGCGAGTTCCTAGCCGTTGGATGCTCATTGCGGCACGCATCGAATCTCCCATGTCCCTGGAGAGCACATCTTTCGCATTCTTTGAAATGGGAAAGGCCGCATCCAAATGTTTACCTAAGAATGACCTTGCAGGTAGATATCCGAACGGAGCCTGGTCCTGATATACATCGAAGCGGTGCGCCCGCGAGGCACACTTGGTTTCGGTAAAATCTTTTGCCCACTCGGAAAGCCAATAGGCAATCATTGCTGGCTTGGCCATCCAATACCCGTAGAACACCGCCTGGTCATAGCGCGAAAAATCCACGTCTGCCAGCGCATTTTTTGCCAGTTCGAAACGATACCTACCCGAGGTCAGCGCGCGCATTTGCAAAGCAGCTGGGATCGGCGACAGCAGGGGCGAACGTACCCAGCCGCTAACAGCTTTTAGCCCAATCCCAGCGCTCTTGCATGCCGGCACGCAGCTGCGCAGGCTGCGTGCCTCAACATTCTGCGGCAGCTTTCTGGTGAGTTTCTTGGGATTTAGTTGATGTACGGGCAGAATTATGACCCTAGTAAAAGAAGCTGCCAGATACGGGAGCTCAACCTCTAAGAACTCTTCTCCGCTGTCATAGGGGAAGACGGAGGTAAGCAGTACCAGCAGCTTCTTCTGCATTTAGGTTCCTAACTCATAGCGACAACATACGTTTAAGTATTCCTCTTGCTACCTTAGCCTCATTGTCAAAAGAAAGTTCTTTGGAGTGGGTGTGAGCTTGTGCTTTGAAAGACCTCACTTTTTGCGAATCCAAGCTGGATAGAGTCTGTGTAATGCTGGAGACTTCAAATCTTTCCGAAACAACTCCCAGTGAATGCTTTCGAACCAGTTCAGCCATCTCGATCGACGGACCTACAGCAACTGCCAAGCGTGCCTGTACAAAGTCGAAGAATTTATTCGGCAGCGAAAGGCGCGCATTCGTATTGGTGGGAGGGATCCAGAAGATGCCTACATCGTATGAATTCAATGTGGCGGGAAGCTCGGCAGGCTTTACCGGATCATTGAACCTAATTCTCGGGTCACCGCCCGCTACATCTTTCAAAGTCTGTAGATACTTGCCGCCATCGCCGGCAGTAGTCAGATAGAAGTCTAGGCTGAAGCGATCGTCCAGCGTTTTGACCGCTTCGATCATCTTGTCAATAGACCGGCCCGGAACCGCACTGCCAGAGTGGACCAGGCGAATCTTGTCGTCACTTACAGGACTCGGTTCCAGATCCTGCCAAGCGGGCGCATTGCGCATCACTGAGGGAGTAACTCCAAAGTGCTTCTGGTAAAGCTGGGCGATGTGCCCAGCGACAGTCGTCTGTGCTGCGGTAGATGGTAGATAAGTTTTACAAATATCCCGCATCAAGGGAGCGACGAGCAACCTCCAGGACAGCAGCTGGGTGCGTTCCTCCGGAGCCCATTCGTGCAAATCAGCCCACACTGGCGTATCGTCCCCGGCAATAGCCATGCCAAGGGGAAGCGCTCTTGCATCGTTAGCAATTATTGCGTCAAACTTGCGATTGCCCACCAACTTCAATCCCTGCTTAGCTGCAGGAATAAGCCGTTCCGCTGTACGGAATCTATGTGCTGCCAAGGCAGCCACCCCCGCAGGAGTCTGCGGCAGAGACGGCAAAGAAGAATCAATCCGCAGATGCTCATCTGCAAATTCGGCCTTTTCTCCATAGGCAAGTGTCGTGACATGGCCGAACTCGCGCACAACCGATAGTTGACGCAATACGCGGGCGTCCTTCGGAATATCCGAAAAGGTGATCACCAGGATGTTCTTCATTACTAACCTTCTTTAGATGCCTCTAGCAGAATCTGTGCTACCTGCATGCCAGAGCTAGAGATCGACTTATTTTCTTCGGCCCATTTGCGAATCTGCTGACGCGGCCATTGCTCGGCGGCTACCGTAATCATCGCCTTAGCTACTTGGCCAGCGTCATAGCCGGCTACTATCCCAAGATGGGCATCGCGGATATCTTGCGCCGTTGGCCCCTGCCCTACGTAGAGCAACGGCGTCCCGCAAGAAAAGGACGACAGTGCTTTCGTAGTGTATGCCAGTTCGTAGCCACTATCGGGGTGAATAGAGGCCAAGGAAGCCTTCGCTCCTCGTAACCACTTTGCTAGTTCACCGGGCGCGATAAGGCCATTTACGTGGACTCGTCCTCGTAGCTTCCCCGTATTGGAGCGTTCCGCGAACGCTTGCCAGCTAGTGCCCCTACCGAAGAACACCAAATCGAAATCTACTTGGTCGACTATTTGCTCAAAGGCGCCCAAAAAGATCTCGGCTCCGTGAACCTCGCTAGCGTTACCTCCGTAAAGCAGATATGGCCGCTCCCCCAGTCCGATGGCTGCTTTCTGCGCCGGCGTGGGAACCTCACCCGAACTGGAAAAAACTGTCGTATCTACGCCCTGCGGCACGACTCGTACGTCACTAGCGCCCATTTGCCGACAAATGGAAGCGACATCTTCGTTAACCGCTACGACCTTTGCCGCGCCTCGAATCGCGAATTTTTCGATCGCCCTCAACGTGTTCGACACGATTGAAGGAACCGTTCCGTCCGCTGCGCGAGACCAAATATCAGCAGCGTAGTAGACGTAGGGCACACGTTTCAGAAAACTTGCAATGCGAACCATCACTCCCGTTGTTGGAGGAGGTTCTACTAACACGGCACTGGCAGACCTAGAAAAGAGCAGCCGCGCTAGCAGCGGGACATCGAAAGATGCGTACTGCACGTAGCCCCGCAGGTAGCCCTCGGAATCACGCAATGCTGGCCATCTACTTATCCGAAGGGCACCTTTCGATTCACTGCCGGTGCGCTCATACGTAGTTGTCAGGACGTTAACAGCGCAGCCTCGATGCAGTAGTGCTTCCACCACTGCATCGAGGCGCAATGTAGCAGCTGCAACCTCCGGAGAGAATATGCGCGATACTAGCTTGATCGACTTCATAGATCCTCTAGAGTGCAATATTTCCCTCTTCTGGCAGCTTAGAAGGAGACAGCCTTGCCGGATTCGGCAGAGTCCAAAATCCCCTGAATGACCTTCATCGTCGTCAATGCTTCCCGCATGGTGACGTGTTCTTCGGCCTTACCTAGGATGGCGTCCCGGAAATGCTCGTGTTCGACTGCGAGCGGTTCCCGCTTCTGCAGGGCGTAACGAGTAACTTCACCTTCGGATACGCCGCGGAAATTCCGGATTTGATCCCAGCCAAGAGGTGCCTTGCCATTCTCGTAGAAGGTCAGATCTCCCATGACGGTCTCGGCTACCAGGGCACCCTTCTCTCCTAGAACAACAGTGGTGCGATCCTTGAAGGGGCTCAACCAATTGACAGTATGGTTGACCAGAATACCGTTCTTCAGTTTGCCAGAAGCAATAACCATGTCTTCAAATTCGCGCCCTGCCCTATAGGTGGTCTGCGCAGAAATGGTCTCGTAGGCAGAATCGGCTACCCATGCGGTCAGATCGACATCGTGGGTTGCCAAGTCTTTCACAACTCCGACATCCGAGATACGCGCCGGGAACGGCGACTGCCGCCTAGTGGAGATCTGGTAAACCTTCCCTAGCTGGCCCTCAGTGATGCGCTTACGCATTTCGAGCAAGGCAGGGTTGCAGCGCTCAACGTAACCTACAGCGCCAACCAGATTCGCCTCTTCAAATGCCTTTACCATGGCCTCGCCATCTTCGATCGAAGAGGCAAGCGGCTTTTCTACCATCGTGTGAACGCCAGCAGCTGCCAACTTCAATGCGGTCTCGGCATGGAAAGCGGTAGGCACAGCAACCATGGCTGCGTCTAGGTTCTGCTCAATCAAAGCCTCGACGTCTGGCAACACCGGCAGGTCTCCGGCAACTCCAAACTTATCGCCATACGGATCCGCCACGGCTACCAGGTCCACGCCCTCTAGGGCACGGATATTGCGGGCGTGGTGGCGCCCCATGGAGCCAAGGCCGATCAGGCCGTAACGCAGGTTAGCCACTATGCACCTGCCTGAGCGAGCTTATTGACTGCCTCGACGATCCGCTCCAGATCTTCCTGATCCAAGGACGGGTGTACCGGCAGCGACAGGCACTGCTCCGCCACCTGCTGCGTGACAGGCAGCTCCAAATTCGGCGCGTACTCGGCCAAAGAAGGAAGCTTGTGGTTCGGAATCGGGTAGTAGACACCGGAACCGATCTGGTACTCGTCCTTCAGAGCCTGCTGGAAGCCATCGCGATCGGACTCAACACGGATCGTGTACTGGTGGTAGACGTGAGTTGCCCCTTCCATGACCTTAGGAGTAATCACGCCCTCGATGTGGTCAGAGAGGTACTTCGCGTTCTGCTGGCGAGTCTCGGTCCAGGCGCCAACCTTCTTGAGCTGTTCGCGGCCGATCGCAGCGTTAATGTCGGTCATACGGTTGTTGACGCCAACCAGTTCATTCGCGTAACGCTTTTCCATGCCCTGGTTACGGATCATCTTGGCACGACGCAACACCTCTGGATCGGAGGTAGTGATCATGCCGCCTTCACCGGCCGTCATGTTCTTGGTCGGGTAGAAGCTGAAGGCACCAAACGCACCGAAGGTACCAACCTGCTTGCCATTCAAGGTGGCTCCATGCGCCTGAGCACAGTCTTCAAAGACGAAGAGGTTGTGTTCCTGAGCAATCTTTACAATCTGCTCCATCTTGGCCGGATGTCCATAAAGGTGCACCGGCATGATGGCCTTAGTGTGCTCGGTAATCTGCTCTTCTACATGCTTCGGATCGAGGTTGAAGTAGTCGGCCTCGATATCAGCAAATACCGGCTTGGCGCCGGTCATTGCTACCGAGTTAGCGGTAGCCGCAAACGTAAACGAAGGAACAATAACTTCGTCGCCAGGACCAATCCCGGCAGCCAGCAAACCAACGTGCAATGCCGAGGTACCCGAGTTGACTGCACAGGAGGAAGCTCCCTTGGCCATCTGGGCCGAGAACTCCTCTTCAAAAGCTGCGACCTGAGGGCCCTGTGCGACCATCCCGGATTCCAGCACCCGCTGGACAGCTTCTTCTTCTTCCTTGCCAATTAGTGGCTTGGCTGCAGGAATGAATTCCTTAGACATTTATTCGCAAACCTCCGTCAGTTCGCCGTTTTCTTCCTTGTAAAGCATACCTGTCTGCGGGCAGCGGTATCCTTCTGAAACACTTTCAAGCTTAACCCCTGCTTTTCCTACCCAACCGATCTGTTTGGCAGGAACTCCCGCAACTAACGCGTGAGCAGGTACATCTTTTACTACTACTGAGCCTGCGGCAACCAGTGCCCACGGCCCGATCTTCACTGGAGCTACACATACCGAACGAGCCCCAATTGCAGCGCCCTGTCCGATAGTTACTCCTACCTGCTCCCAATCAGAAGCAGATTTGAGCGAGCCATCTGGATTGACCGCCCGTGGATAGTGATCGTTCGTAAGTACGACAGCTGGACCGATAAACACGCCATCTGCAATCTTGGCGGGCTCGTATACCAGCGCGTAGTTTTGCACCTTGCAGTTATTTCCTAGCTGCACGCCCTCGCCGATATAAGCCCCACGGCCGACGACGCAATTTTCACCTAGGACTGCATGTTCACGTACCTGGGCTAGATGCCAGATCGAAGAGCCTTCGCCAATCTTTGCCTCATCAGACACGTCTGCAGTGTCAACTATCCGAACCATGAGCCTCCCCTTGGGCCTTACTATTTACACAAACACGTTAGCTTATTTTCGTTAAATACGACTATGACAAACCGCCTAGAGGCCACATTAGATCAGCCTTCACCTGGCAAGGGGCATGTCAGCATGACACTTTTCACCAGGGGCACGCCCTCTTTGTCAAGCAGTTTTAACGGAACTTGTGCAACACTGTTACCATGTCTTCTCTCACTACCAATACGTACCTGGTTATGCCTCTTTATAACGAGGCCGAAGTAATTGGCCAGGTCATTCGGGACACCCTAAAAGTGTTTCCCAACATTATTTGTGTAGATGATGGCTCCACAGACGACTCTGGTCAGGAAGCATTAAGAGCTGGCGCTACAGTGCTCACCCACCCTATCAATATGGGGCAGGGGGCAGCCCTTCAGACCGGGTTTTCGTATTTTCTTCGCAAAACTAACGGCAAGTATGTTGTGACATTTGATGCCGACGGACAGCATCAAACTTCCGATGCCCTAGCGATGGTCCAGTACGCCGAAGAAAACGACAAGGCCATAATTTTTGGCTCCCGTTTCTTAGGCGGCAATATCGAGGCCGGGAAGATCAAGCAGCTAGTGCTGAAGACCGCCGCATTCGTCACTCGCATTGAGACCGGTCTGAAGCTCACCGACGCGCACAATGGTCTACGCGCTTTGCGCCGCGACGCTGTGGAGCGAATTTATCTGAACCAAAACCGGATGGCTCACGCAAGCGAGATTGTGAGCAAACTTGCCGCCACCAAACTCCCCTGGTCCGAGTTGCCGGTTCACATTCGTTACACGGACTATTCACGGGCGAAGGGACAGTCCCTGCTGAATTCCATCAATATCGTCACTGACCTTCTGCTTCACTGAGGAAACCATGCTGATTAAAGTAATTCTTATCGTCGGAATCCTTGCCGTAGCCGTACTACTGATCCGCTCCCGCGAAGGTTCAGACAAGAAACTCGCCCTGCGGCGCCTTTCCATCTCGATATTCGCACTACTCGCAGTTATTGCCATTTTGTGGCCATCCATCACCTCGAAGGTGGCAGCCATGGTTGGGGTTCAGCGTGGCGCCGACCTGTTGCTATACCTGCTTGTTATCGCGTTCTTCGCCTCGCTGGCTTACCAGTCGAAACGGTCGCACTTTCAGCAGCGCAAAATCACAAAACTAGCACGTGAACTAGCTATCATGAACGCCCAAAAACCTGAATCGAGCAATAGTATAGAGCGATGACTAATAGGCACGCATTGTATCGTGACCACCCAACGCATGCATCAAAGCTACCCAGAGGGCGCAGCTGGCCAACGCGGATTGGGATCGCGATCTTGGCATTTGCAGTATTCCTCGTTACAGCAGGCATACTGTTCTACCAGGATTTGAACAATTCGCTTAACGTTGCGGGCGGTCGCGGGGGCTTCCTTCCCTACGATCACTACGCGGGACGGGCAGTAAACGTGCTTGTTTTAGGCTCGGACACTCGCTCCGGCAAATCCGGCGAGGGCGAAGACACCGGAGTCGAGGGCATGCGCTCAGACACCATGATGATCGCCCACATTGCCAAGGACAGGAAATCTGTTTCCGTCATATCTATCCCTCGCGACACAATGGTTGATCTGCCGTCTTGTAAAACCGAGGGCGGCGGCGAAACAGAGGAAAGCTTTGGCCAAGTTAACAGCGCATTCAGTGAGGCAGCTGGCAACTCGGATACCGTAGCGGGCATCGAATGTGCCAAGAAAACTGTAGAGGCCAACACGGGCGTTCGGATCGACGAATATGTGCTTGCCGATTTCAATGGCTTCTCCTCGATGGTCGATTCACTTGGCGGCCTAAAGCTCTGGCTTGATGAGGATATAAGCGACGAGCAGGCCCACATTGATCTAAAGAAGGGCTGCAACCACCTGAATGGCAAGGCGTCGGTTGGTTACGCCAGATTGCGCTACATTGGCGATGGTTCAGATCTCTCGAGGATCCAACGCCAGCAGCGCCTCCTAGGGATTATGATCCGCACGGCCCTAAAGAAGAATCTTTTGACAGACCTATCTTCGCTGTACGGGTTCACTAAGGCGGGGCTCTCTTCGCTTACAGTTTCCTCCGGCTTTTCATCGCTCGCAGCGCTGGGCGGGTTCGGCAATTCTCTGAGGTCGATCGATCCCGCTAATGTTCGCTTTGCCACGGCTCCCAACGAGCCCTACCCGCTAGATCCGGATCGAGTCATTTTCTCTGACCAGGCCCAGCAGGTGTGGGAAGCGCTCATTAAAGATACTGACCTACCTACCGGCTTGTCGGTTCGCGATGGAAATTCGAAGACTTACGTGATTCAACCTCCCGCGCCCAAGCAGACTCCGAAGAAGGAAGAGTCAGCCAAGCCGGAGCCGGCTCCTTCATCGTCCGAGCCAGAGCCAACTGAATCCGAGTCCACCCCGAGCGAAACGCCGACAACAGAGACTTCCTCCCCCGTGGGAGCAGCTGTAGAAGACTCCAACAAAGCCGCACAGGAGAAATGCGAACCGTGAGTACACCACCTTCCTTCCAACCGAAGAAGCGGCGGCGTCCTACCACTAGCTCTGCTGCAGGCTCTAGCGGCAGACCTGCTCCGCGGAATACGTATCGACCAAACTCCGCGACCGAAGGTGCCCCTCGCCAAGACCGATATTCTCCCTCCTCCGCAACGGTCCCGCCCTCGTACGCGCCATCGCGTGCAAGAAGGACTACTAGTTCCCCGCAGTCATTCGCACCTGGCACGCAAAGGCGACCGGTGCAAGGCACTCCCCCGCAGGTACGGCCCCGACCAAAAAATCCAAACGGGCTGTCCAATTTGCGCAAACGGGCGCCCAGGTGGCGATACCACTTCACTGCTAAACCGATCGTGCTGGCGCTTGTCGCGATGCTGATCTGTTGGCCGCTAGGCCTCTTGCTATGGGCCAACTCCAAGCTTGGCCACACCGAAGCTTTAGATAACGTAGGCGAGCAGTCGGGACAAACCTATTTGCTGGCCGGCTCGGACGAACGCAATACCTCCGAGGGGAAGAGCGGCATTGGCCCAGACGGTACCGAGGGGCACCGGGCCGATTCAATCATGCTCATCCACAAGGCCGCCAATGGACAGTCGGTAGCTATCTCCTTGCCCAGGGACACTCTGGTAGATATCCCAGACTGGGGCTATAACAAACTGAACGCTGCCTACGCTTATGGCGGCGCGCCGCTCCTAGTTACATCGGTTGAAAAACTGACTGGAATAAGAGTTGACCATTTCGTGCAAATAGGAATGGGCGGAGTTGAACAGATGGTTGATGCGGTAGGTGGCGTCAACCTCTGTATGGATCTAACAGTTCAGGATCCGGAGGCTAAATTAGACTGGAAAGCCGGTTGCCATGATGCCGACGGGAAGACTGCACTTGCCTTTTCTAGGATGAGGAAGTTCGATCCACGCGGTGATCTGGGTAGAGCTGACAGGCAACGACAGGTTGTAAATCAGGTGCTGAAGAAGGGGCTCTCCCCCGCCTCCATTATCAATCCGTTCAGGCACGTAGCACTTGGGGGCGCGGTAGCCGAGTCGCTAACTACTGACCCGGACACTGGGATTATTTCGCTGGCCAAACTTGGACTGGCCTATAAGAACGCTTCTTCTGCCGGACTTACCGGTATTCCCCCCATTGGGACCACCGACTACTATGTCGAGGGCGCCGGCTCCACCGTACTCCTAGACGAAGAGAGGGCGCCGGAGTTCTTTTCCAAGGTAAAGCAGGGCACTCTTACTAAAGCCGATTTCCAGTCTGTAGACGAATAAAGGGTATAAAAAAGGTGGTTGGGGGACTCTCCCAACCACCTTTTTCTATCTACTTGTCCGCGTTGAAGGCCTCAACATCGATGGCGCGGTCGTGCGCCTGCCATGCCTTCCATGCAGATTTCAAGATATCCGAGACGTCGTATTTTGCCTTCCAACCGAGCTCTTCGGTAATCCGGGACGCGTTACCAATTAGCTGCGGCGGATCCCCCGCACGGCGGTCGAGCTCGTCTGCAGTGAACTTCAGTCCCGTGACTTCGCGGAGCCCATCTACAATCTGCCGCACCGAGGTGCCCTTGCCGGTTCCCACGTTGAAGGTGTGGTAGTTCATTTCCTTTCCGGAAGCCACATAGTCGAGGGCGGAAAGATGCGCGTCAGCCAAATCCAGTATGTGGATGTAGTCGCGAATACAGGTACCGTCAGGAGTGTCATAGTCTGTGCCGAAGATCTTCGGGTTGTCCCCGTTTGCCAGGCGGTCAAGCAGCATGGGAACGAGGTTTAGCGTTGCGGGATCTTCCAAGTCATCCCAACCGGCACCGGCGACGTTGAAGTAGCGCAATCCGATCCACCGGAGTCCCCACGCCCTCTGGCAGTCGGCCATCATCCATTCGCCGATAAGTTTCGTTTCGCCGTATGGATTGATCGGGTGCTTCTCTATGTCTTCGTTGACTACCTCTACGGGAGGCATGCCATAGACGGCTGCCGAAGAGCTAAAGATCATCTGCTTGACATCAGCTTCCTGCATAGCCTGAAGCATATTTGCTAGGCCACCAATGTTCTGCTGGTAATACCACGTCGGTTTTTCTACGGATTCGCCAACCTGCTTCCGCGCAGCAAAATGGATCACAGCGCTAACATTCTCTTCACGCATAGTCTGCGCCAGCTTCTCCGGCGCCTGGGCGCTTGCAATGTCCAGTTCGACAAGCTTCGCATCGCCGATGCGGTCAGCTTTGCCATAAGAGAGGTCATCGACCACCACTACGTCCTCGCCCCTGTCGGCCAGGAGTCGAACCACGTGCGCGCCGATGTAGCCGGCGCCTCCAGCAACTAAAATACTCATTTATTCCCCTCTAATCTGTTCTAGCTCTGCATCAAGCCGCTTGCCTTTTTCAATGGCTACTTCGCGCAGCGACTGTTGATATTTCTTCATGGCCTCGCGAATCTTGCGAGCCCCTTCTCCTTCTCCGGCGCCCAAGATTCGGGCCGCAAGCAAACCAGCGTTCTTTGCTCCGCCTACGGAAACGGTAGCTACCGGTACTCCCCCGGGCATCTGCACAATAGAAAGCAACGAATCCATGCCGTCAAGATATTTGAGCGGCACAGGCACACCGATGACTGGGAGCGGAGTTACTGCTGCAAGCATGCCCGGCAAATGTGCCGCTCCGCCGGCTCCCGCAATAATCACGCTGTAACCGGCCTCTTCTGCCTGTGCTCCGAACGCGATCATGTCCGCAGGCATCCGATGAGCGGAAACAACTTTTGCGTCATAGTCGATACCGAGCGCAGTCAGCTCCTGCGCGGCAGCCTTCATGGTGGGCCAGTCGGAGTCTGAACCCATTACAATTGCAACCTTCATTTTTCCTTCCCCTGCAAAATATCGACAACCCTACGAGCTTTCCGAGCGCATTCGCTCGCATCGGCGCCAACTACCGTAACGTGACCTAGTTTACGTCCCGGGCGGACCCCTTTGCCGTAGTAGTGCACCTTGGCTTCGGGAACTTCCGCGAGCGCACGGGGGTAGGCTTCGCGTGGCTCTTCAAGTTCGGATCCCAGCAGGTTCACCATAGCCGCACCATCACTAACTGGGGCCGTGTCTCCTAAGGGCAGATCCAGTACTGCGCGCAGGTGTTGCTCGAATTGTGAAGTTATCGAGCCCTCGATGGTCCAATGCCCACTATTGTGCGGGCGCATAGCCAGCTCGTTCACGTACAGCTTGGTGTCTGCGCCGTCCCCTACTGCGAACATTTCTACTGCCAGAACACCAGTTACATCTAGTTCAGTAGCTATGCGTTCGCCCAGTTCCCGTGCCTGTTGGTCAATTTGGTCGGACAGGTCGGGTGCCGGAGCTAACACGACCGAGCAGACCCCGTTTTCCTGGATCGTCTGGACCACCGGCCAGCATCTTACTTCTCCGGACGGACGGCGGGCGAGGAGCACCGCTAATTCTTTATCAAATGGAACGGCTTCTTCCGCCAGGAGGGTTTGCCCGTCCTCCAAGCGATCGAGCCAGTCCTGTGCCTCAGCTAGATCTTGAATCTTCAAGACTCCCTTACCGTCATAACCTCCGGTAGGAGTCTTCAATATTAGAGGAAGACCTACCCGGCTTGCGAAGTCGGCAAGTTCTCCCCTGCTTGCGACTTCGGCCCACTGCGGATTTGGAGCCCCAATCTTGTCCATTACCTGCCTCATCCGCAACTTATTTTGCGCATAGACCAACGCGGCAGGTGCGGGCCTTACTGGTACCGGCAAAGTTTCAAGGAAGGCGTTCGGCACGTGCTCGTGTTCAAAGGTTAGAACCTGGGCGCCGGTTACCAACTCTTCGACTGCCTTTTCATCATCTGCCTGCCCAACGGGCGAATCTGGAACCACCTGCGCTGTAGAGGCTTCAGTCGATTCGACTAAAACCCGCAGATGGATTCCCAACGCGTTGGCGGCTTCTTGCATCATGCGGGCTAGCTGCCCGCCTCCGACTACTGCAATAATTGGTGCACTCACACTTGGATTCTATCTTTGGGAGGGCGAAACACCTTCGCATAAGGTGGGTACGTGCAATATATTTCAAAAATCATGAGCCCTAACTGGGGTCAGCTCTGGCGTTTCGGGGTGTGTGGAGGTTTAGCCTGGATCGTCGACACAGGGGTTTTGGATTTATTGCTCTATCTAGGGCTCTTCCCGCTCCTCAGCAAGGTTATTGCTGTGTGCGTCGCTACCGCTTTTTCCTGGTCAATAAATAGGAATTGGGCTTTCAAAATGCCCAACAGTGCCAACCTTGTGAAAGAAGCCTTCGAGTTCGCTCTAGCCAATGTGATCGGCATGATTCCCCCTCTTATATGCCTCTGCATTAGCCACTATCTACTGGGCTTCACATCGGCTTTCGCAGATACAATTTCAGCAAATGTTGTGGGGCTGGCATTTGGAACTATCACCCGGTATTTCCTGTACAAATACCTGGTTTTCACGCCCAACCCCTAATTGGGGGTCGCGACTTTGCGCCGCTCTTTAGCAGAGAACAGCAGAAGCAACGCTAGTGGAACTGTGAGGGTAAGGAATGCCGAGTACCTGAACACTAGCGAGTGAGGAGAGGCAAGAAATAGCGTCCCCATGATAACTGCAGACGGCAATAGGGACACTAGAACGTCCCTTCTGCCATATCGCAGCGCTGCTACACAAATTAGCACTAGTCCCCACATCCATGCTCCTGTGCCGCGAGTCTTCTTCAGCACAGGCAGCCAACTCGCGTTAAACACCTCGTCCGCTTTCTGCGGCAATTGAGATTGATTGACCACGCCGTGCTTGCGCAAAGTTGCAGTGTAGCCATATTGGTAGTTGGTCTCGTTGCTAACTAACTGGGTAAAAGTGGACTGGGTAGTACTTCCGATTTCATTCCCTGACGCAGTCCAGTATGGGTAGGTGTGGTTTATGTAGGCGCGCGCAAAATTACGCGGGCAAGATAAAGCGGAACTGAGGAAATGCTTTGGAAATTCCTCCTTGTGCTCCTGTATGTAGCCCCACTGGAACTTCGGGTTGTATTTTACCGAATCGATAGTCACAGGATCATAGACATGTGCCCACAGATCGAGCGGGAAAATTTTACTGTAGAAGGCCAGATCATCCGGCGGCAAACAACCTCTATTTACCTTAATCGTGTACCCAATCATCTGAAGCGGAACCCCAACTGATTCCGCATATTTATGGGGACCTGCATAGTGGGAGGATATGACTGCTGGGATAGAGCCTATAACCAACGCAGCAATACCCGCCAAGGCCGCAACTTTTCTACGTCCTTTTGCCCAGCCAACGGCACACACTAGCGCAATTAGAACAAGCAATGTTCCGTTGTTTCGACTGGCACTTATTACGACCAGTACCACCACGAAGAGGGCGACAAACGCGGGGCGGGTGAAAGGCTTCCCCCTACTATTGAAGATCCTCACCAGCATGACACTGAGCATGGCAATTCCCAGCATGAATGGGGAATCTTTTACCAGGGCTATTGCGTAGTCACTCACCACAGGGAAAAACGCCGCATAAATAATAAAGCCCACAACAAGGGGGGTGCGCACGCGCATTACGTTCAGAGCGTCTACCACATACACCAGCCCGGCGGCCCACAGAAGCACCTGGACTACAGAGGCAAAAGCAATTCCTCCTGCCTGACTACCGAACAGATATTCTCCCACAGCCGTCAGCCCGGTCAGATAGATTCCGAATCCGAGGGGGTGCTGATTCGAGACTTCTAATGGCCCTTCGAAAACTGCCCAAGAATCGTTCATTGCCACTGCTGGCCAAAAACGTACGAGCGGTATTAGCCATGCAGCTACGAAGATAGCGAAAGCACTGAGGTTCAGTTGGAGGCGAGGCAAAATGCGCCTACGCGCCGCCCAGTTAGTGCGTCCACCCCATGCTAAAAATGCACTGGCAATTGCGCCAAGCAAAAAATACTTTATGAACCGGTACGGGCTAGCAACAGGAACAGCCGGGTTGAGCTGGTGAGCCACTATTTGGCCCACAATGTTCACTACCGCGAACGCTAATCCTCCGACTAGGACAAAGCCGATATAACGGAAGTCCCAAACCTTGCTAAGAGATGCTCGCATAGAAGCCCTAACCTTTCAGCTGCGCGAGGATATTCCTAGTTCTTCTTCGTGAAGAGGGCGGCATAACCCAAATAATTGCAGGTCGCCCCTACCGCCATAGCAGCTATTTTAGAAGCCGCCCGAGCAGCAACAATAGGACCATGCCAAATAAATCCTGAAATATGCATCACTGCCCAGATAACACCGGACTGAAGGACCATTCCTGTGAATAGGGTAAGTCCAGCAAACGAAACAAATGATGCCCAGGAAATGCGTTTCGATTCGAACACAAAGAAATTGTTAACGAAGTAGGATGCGACGATAGTGATTGCGGTGGAGAAAATATTCGCTACCACTTCGGGCAGGCCTATTACAGACGAGAAAAACAAAAATAGAAGAAAGTCCATCAATGAAGTACCCACTCCAACGAATAGGTACTTCACTAGCGATGGCTTCAACCACTTATTCCCCATCAGCTGGTGCCTCATATTGCAGGTATGCCAGGCGGGCGATTTCTTGGCGAGCACGCAACACCCCACTTAGCGTCATTCCTACCGTCAAAGACAGCGCGCTGATCACTGCAAGTCCGGATGCTAGAACTGCCGATGGAAGGCGGGGCACCAGCCCTGTTTGAATGTAATCCCACACCACCGGTGCGCCGATGAGCAACGAGAAGATGGCCGCAATTAGGCTAATTATCCCGAAGGTTGCAAAGGGCCGCTCGTGCGCTAGCAGGCGCGCGATCGTGCCCAGGATCTTGAAACCGTCGCGGAATGTCCGCAGCTTCGAATCCGACCCCTCTGGGCGATCTTTGAACCCCACCTGATATTCGGCCTGGGGCACTCCCAACCGCATCGTATGCACCGTGAGTTCTGTTTCGATTTCAAATTCTTTAGAGAGGGCGGGGAAGGATTTCACGAACCTTCTAGAGAAAACCCTGTAGCCGGAAAGCATATCCGTCACCGGCATTCCAAATAGGCCTGACACTAGCCGATTAAACAACCTGTTGCCCTGCGCATGCCCAGGACGGTATGCGGTGGATTCCGGATTATCCATCCGGCATCCGAGGACGTGATCCAACCCTTCCGAAAACAGCTTCGCAACCATTTTCGACGCTGCCGCTGCCTCGTACGTATCGTCGCCATCGATCATCACATAGGCGTCAGCATCAACGTCGGCAAAGGCCCGCCTAACCACGTTGCCTTTTCCCTTACGACCTTCGAAGCGCACCACTGCCCCAGCGGCTTTTGCCTCACTGGCAGTGTTATCTGTGGAATTGTTGTCGTATACGTAGATAGTTGCCTGCGGAAGAGTTTGCTTCAGGTCCGAGACTACTCGGCCGATGGCGGCTTCTTCGTTATAACAAGGGATAATCACCGCTACATGGTCACGCTTTTTCACATTTAGCCCTTCTGGCCAACAAACACAAAATTATCTTCGCAATACCGCACCCGATTGCAGCCTTATTGCTCTTACCTCCCGAATTATAAAGATTCCTCCATCAAAAACACACTCACCACCAGCTTTTATTCACAGGTGTTTTTGTAGTGGTGCCCACATTTATCGTCTGCTTAGCCGGCTCGCCTACTAACAGGATGGCTAGAGAAAAAGGGGCCACCAAAGCCAAGAATGCTACGTATCTAAAGGGATAGGACACAGGAGAAGCCACCAAAAGAGTGGCATAGATTAGCGCTGAGGGAAATGCCAGTGCTAATCCTGCATATCTACGCCGGTACAGAAAGCCACCTACCGCTACCAATAGGGCCCACGCCCACGTACCAGCACCGGGAAAATGGGCAGTGCCAGTCCGGAACCAGGCCATCACTGCGGAGGTGAGCCCATCTGGCAGCAGCGAGTGGTTGCTTATCCCCCGCTTTCCTAGCTCCTGCCGCCACGCAGTGCTGCTAGCTGAATCATTCGACACTAAAGAGTGAAAGATGGATTGACTGGTTCTGCCAATGGGACGGGTCTGGGGCGACCAGTAGTTCCTGGTGTGCAGCAGATACCCTTTCGCAGCGGACACAGGACAGGAAAAACTATAGGCCACAAAGTGCCGCGCAAACTCACCCTTCGTTCGTTGCAGGTAGTCTCGATCGAACTGACCATTATCTTTAGTAGCATCTACTGAAAGCGGCGAATATGCCTGCGCCCACTGTGCAATTGGCATGATCTTAGAGAAGTAGGTGCGCTGCGCCCTCGGAATGCACTGTGGTTGCGCCCAGATGCCATACCCGATCATCTGAAGGGGCATGCTGACTGACTCTACATATTTATGAGGGCCCACGTAAATCTTCGAGATCTGTCCCGGTATGGACCCAGCCACTATAGCTGCAACTACGATCCCAATTGCAAGTTTCCTATTGCTATCGCAGATGAAAAACAACAGTGGCACCATGATCACGGTAAGCGCAATCCCGTTGTTACGCATTGCAGTTACCGCGAGCGCTGAGAAGAACAATGCGATCTGGAAGCCTCTACTACCTACTGCACTTCCCTTACTTACCCAGACACGAAACAGCAAAACGGTTATTGCTGCGATAGCTATCGAAAACGGAGAATCTTTAACTAGGGCTATGGCATAGTCACCCACCACGGGAACGGCTGCCGTGTATGCCACGAATGCGTATATCACCATCCTTGGGGCGCCAGTCATGCGAAGTGTATCCGCCATAGCTGCTACCACGAGCGCCCACAGCACCATTTGCACCATTGCGGCAAAGGCCAGCCCTCGCGACACATTCCCTAGCAACAAGGACCCACCATGTACCAGTGCGGACAGGCCGTACCCGTAGGCTAAAGGATGCTGACTAGAGGCAGCTAAAGGCTCACTGAGGATAGCCCAGGTGTCGTTCATCGACACCCCGGGCCATAGGCAGGCTAACAGGAGCGACCAGCTGAGAAGAGGAATCAAAAAACCAGCCAGTAAAACCCTGCGCCTTGGCAGAGGCGCGGGCGCGCCCTCCCGCCCCGCCAACGCGAACACCAATCCACAGATCACTATTGCGAGGACGAAGACAGTCCCCGTACGAGCAAGGGAAAAAATTGCCCAGGGCTGGGCCTTCCCTTCCGGGACGATCTGCGAGAGAAGATCAAAGGCGCTAATCGCCATTGCGGAAAAGAGCGTGTAGCCCCAAAAACGCAAGTTCACTCTAGAGTGCGCCGACCTGGAAGTGTTCCCCACAGCCATACTCCCCTCCAATGCCTTACCCCACTATGTCCTTCCTGCCCACTGCAGCCTCAAAGCCTTCTTCTACGCCTTCCCATGGAAACCATGGCACCTCGTGGCATCACTTTATCCGGATCCAACGATGTGGGAAGTGCTGCTAGGGAAATGGTGAAAATCGGAGGCTGTCGCTGAGTTAGTTCAATACGTCCCCCATCAGCCTGTACTAGTTCGCGGGCGAGGGCTAGACCGATGCCCGATGAGCCATGGCCCGATACCCCCTTCTCGAAGATTTTTGGGGCCAATTCATCTGGGACGCCATCGCCCTCGTCCGATACTTCAATGAAGACCGACCTAGAGGACTTTCCCTTGCGAGTACTAACCTGAACCTTGCCCTTGCCATACCTAAGCGAGTTTTCTATCAAAGTGGCAAGCACCTGCGACAGATTTCCCGGAGTTGCAAGCACTACCCGCTCAGCGTCGTCCACGAACACGAGCTCGCGCCCCGCGTTCTTAAAAGCTGGCTCCCATTCACCCTTCTGCTGGGTGAAGATTGCGTCCAGCTTCACGGCCTGCGTTGTGCCACCGGACCGTCTTCTTGAGGACAGCAAATCAGTTACTACCTGAGTTAGGCGCTCAACCTGCTCTAGACATGCACCGGCTTCCTTGCGCACCTCTTCGTCGTCCGAGATCAGCTCTATCTCTTCAATTCGCATCGACAATGCAGTTAGAGGCGTCCGCAGCTGGTGAGAGGCATCAGCGGCGAACTGCTGCTCGGCGGCAAGTCGGCCTGCGATGCGCTCGGAGGTATGCGCTAGTTCTTGGGCTACCAGGTCTATTTCTTCGATTCCCGAAGGTTTGATGCGAGCTCGCACCTCGCCCTGTCCGACCTGTTCAGCCTGCGCCGCCAAGTAGATAAGCGGAGCAGATAGCCGCCTAGAAGAGCGGAACGCCAGCACTGCTGCCACCCCTAATGCGAGGGCGGACAACAACACCACCAGCAACACGAGCATTGCAGCTTGGCCGATTGTGGGCCACGCAGAGGTTTCAATAAAAACGGTATTGCCATTTGAAGAAACCGTCGACACTGAGATGGAGGGCCAGGAAGGTCGTTCTCCGGCCTCAGTGGCCGCGGCATGTGCGCCATATACCTTTATCCAAGTGGATTTTCCGGCCCCCCAATATCCCAGGTTCGCATAATCCATCGAGGCGCCAGCACCCAACGTGTGATCGGTAAGCCGAGCAATAGCAGCGGCCTTCTCGTTTAGGGCAGCTGCGGTCGACATCCAGACATAGGCTGACCCTAAGATAGCGAGCGGCAACCCCAGCAACAACACGCCGGCGGTAGCCGCCCACAAAGTCATTAGTAGCGCACGGCGGCGCAACTATGCCTCTTTCTCGAAGCGGAAACCCATCCCTCGTACGGTCGTAATGTAACGAGGGCGAGCCGCATCGTCACCCAGCTTCCTCCGCAACCACGACACGTGCATATCCAGCGTCTTGGTGGAATCGGTGGGGTCAGAGGACCACACTTCCCGCATCAAGGTTTCCCGTTCCACCACATTGCCGGCCTCACGCACCAGCACCCGTAGCAGTTCAAATTCCTTTGCGGTCAATTGCAGCTCAGTATCGCCCCGGAATGCCCGGTGTGCAGATACGTCTACGCGAATATCTTGCGCTTCTAGGTAGCCGTCGGAGGAATCGCTGCCAGCGCGGCGCAGCAGCGCCCGCACTCGAGCCAACAGCTCCGCCAAGCGGAACGGCTTAGTTACGTAGTCGTCAGAGCCCGCATCTAGGCCAACTACCATGTCGACCTCGTCAGTACGGGCGGTAAGAATCATGATGGGGACAGAAGAGCCTCCGGCGCGGATCTGCCTAGCAACATCCAGGCCATCAATATCAGGCAGGCCCAAGTCCAAAACCACTAAGTCAGTGCCAGCTAGATCGGCCAGCGCACCTTTGCCGGTACCGTGAGCCGACACTGTGTAGCCTTCCCGCCCAAGCGCGCGGGCAAGCGGCTCGGAGATTGCGGGGTCGTCTTCAACAAGTAAAACTCTAGTCACATGCCAATCGTAGCGCACGAAGACAAAAAATTGTTATCGAGGCTGAAAAATATTTACACTTTACATGCATCAGATTTACCTGTTTTTGACTCTGCCTGCCCAGCCAGCGGAAATGCCTACAGGGTCCGCAAATATTTCTCCCAATCTAAGAAATACGGAACCACTGTGCCCACGCCCCGCAGGTCTGCCGGATCCGCCTTCCAAATCAGAGAGTCATCAAACTTAGAGTCCGCATAAAGCATTTGCGCAGTCTGCTCATCCATAAAGATAGACGCCCTCGGGGCAATGTCCACTAGGCGCGAAGCTAGGTTCACAGGGGGGCCAAAAATGTCTCCTGAGCGCGAGACCACTCGCCCACACACAAGAGATGCTCGGACCGGAAGAAGCTCCTCAGAAGTCACCAGGGTGTGCACCAGCTTACTGGCCACGCGCAGCCCCGTGGCTAGATCGTCGCATACCCACAGCACAGCATCGCCAATGGTCTTCACCACCCTGCCGCCATTGCGCGTAACCACGTCGCGGCACCGAAATTCAAAGCCCTCAACTAGATCTGCCAACGCCTCCGCCCCGAGGCCGGCCGACCGCCTGGTATACGCGACCATGTCGACAAATCCCATAGTCCGGCGGAGCGGATAGGTATCAGCTGTCATGTCTTCCATTCCGCGCTGGCCCACCTCGTCATCGATATGAGTAAGCAGTGCTGCCAGCTGGCGTCTCCAGGCATACCTAACCTGCTTCTCTAAAATGCCCGTGAACTGGTCAATACGGTCGAGCAGCAGAAGCCTGGCGGTAGTATCGTCCAGATCATATTGGGACACCAGGTCCTGCACTATTGCCTCAGTCTGCCACAGCACCAAACGATCCATGGTGTGCGACTGCGCGCGCAGCAGCGAGGTCGCAGACCTAGTTTTGAGCCCGAGCTCGCTCATAAGCGAGAGCCAAGACTTCAACGATGCCAGGTCTAGCTCGGTGAACATATCCTCGTCTGATTTCAAGTCAGGAAAGCCCATAGCGCGCCAGAACCGCTCCGCATAGGCGACCTCGCACCCCGCAGCCTCGGCCAGCTCCTTGAGATTCATCGTGGGCCGACCCCCGATGAGCACGTTTCTTGCAGCGTCGATAGTGGCCCCCGGCATTGAGCCGGACGATGCCTTCGCTTGGGTCAACTCCCCACCCTTCCGTAAACGGTATTGCCTAGTTCACACTACCTGTTTTTAATGTTGCCGGGGTAAGGCCAGAAGAAAAGTTCCTAATATATACATATGAATCTTGTTCTAGCCTCGCAGTCACCGGCACGCCTACAAACTCTAAAACATGCAGGTTTGCACCCCCAAGTACGGGTAGCAAACGTCGATGAAGCAGCCCTACTTGCCAAAGCCAAAGACCTGCCCACCACAGGGAAAGTTGCCAACCTGGCCAAGGCGAAAGCGCAAAAGATTGCCGCTTCCGACGATTTCTCTACCCCTACCTGTATTGTAGGGTGCGATTCGATGCTGCTAATTGGTTCAGAGCTCGTTGGCAAACCACATACCGCAGAAGTAGCCCGCAACCGCTGGCAGAAAATGCGCGGTAAAACCGGCACCCTGCTGACCGGACATTACCTACTAGTTGGCACCAGCGGCAATTGGCAAGAAAAGGGCGAAACTGCAAGTACTACCGTCCACTTTGCCAACCTCTCTGACGCCGAGATCGATGCCTACGTGGCTACCGGTGAACCACTAGAAGTAGCCGGCGCATTCACCGTAGATTCTTTAGGAGGGGCCTTCGTCACCGGAATCGAGGGCGATTTTCATTCAGTAGTCGGCATCTCCTTACCGTTGTTGCGGCAAATGTATACCGAGCTGGGAGGTTTTTGGCCCGATCTGTGGAAGTAGTCCGTAGCGGCGCGAGGTCGCGGGCGCGCCAAGGCTCGCGTCCGCGACTGTTACGGCCGGCGCTACGGTCTTCAGTTACTAAACAGGGGCTCTTTGTTTAACCGGTCTTCCGCAGCGCGAATTCGCTCGTCAGAAGCGGTCAGCGACATCCGCACGTGCGAATTGTCCTCATAGAATGTTCCTGGAGCCACTAAGATACCGATCTTCGCCAAGGCCTCTGCGATCTGCCATGCGTCCATACCGGGGGCAGAAAGCCACAGATACAAGCCGGCCACTGACTGCGGATCATGTATCAAGCCGGCGTTCGCAGTAGCCTTCAGCAATCGCTGTCGCCTATCCGCATACAATTCGCGCTGGGCTGTTACATGTTCCCTATCCGCAAGGACCGCACGCATTACATGCTGGATTGGAGTAGGCATCATAGCCCCCAGGTGCTTGCGAATCCCAAGCACGGTGGAAACTAGTTTAGGGTCACCAGCCATAAAGGCTGCCCGATAACCGGCAAGATTAGATTGCTTCGATAGCGAATAGACCGAAAGTAAACCCGTGGTGTCCCGATCGCAAACCCGATCTTCCAAGATCGATGGCGCCTCAGGAGTATCCCACACCAATTCGGCATAGCACTCGTCGCAGGCAACAATAGCGCCGTGGTGGCGCGCCCACTTTACGATCTTCCGCAGCTCGATCACAGATAGTACTCGTCCGTCCGGGTTCGAGGGCGAATTGAGCCATACCATCTGCGCGCTCGGCCAGGTATCTGGGTCTGGCCCCACCGGCACTGGAGTTGCCCCGGTAACCCGAGCTCCGACCTCGTAAGTTGGGTAGGCAACCTGTGGCATGAGTACCCGATCGCCCGCACGCAGACCCAAGTAGAAGGGCAGCCCCGCCACTAGTTCTTTAGAGCCAACAGTGGGGATAACCCCGTGGGCGAGGACCGCACTAGCGCCCCGCTTCGCGTGGTACCACCTCGCTATGTCCTCGCGCAGTTGCGCACTCCCCTGCACCGGCGGATAGCCGGGAGCGTCATACGCCTCGGCTAGGGCCTGGCGAACAAAGGCTGGCACGGCATCGACTGGGGTACCAATCGATAGGTCCACGATGCCATCTGGGTGCCTTTTGGCAGTTTCTTTTACTGGTTCCAGGGTATCCCAAGGGAACACTGGTAGTTCTAAAGCGCGCGGCAACATGTTAGGCCTGCGGGGGCAGCTCAGCAATCATGGGATCATCATAGTCTACGGGCCCGACGGCTGCGGCACCGCCCGGAGATCCGAGATCCTTCAGGTTAAAGAAATCAGTATTAGCGCGGTAATAGTCAGACCATTCTTCGGGCAAATCGTCCTCGTAGAAAATGGCCTCAGTGGGGCAAACAGGTTCACAAGCCCCGCAGTCAACGCACTCGTCGGGATGAATGTACAAAGTGCGAGCGCCCTCGTAAATGCAATCCACCGGACACTCATCCACGCACGCGCGGTCTTTGACATCCACACACGGTTGAGCGATGACGTAAGTCATGAATACACCTTCCTGGTTCTTCCCTTTCCAAGCGTCTAAACTAGTATGTCCCACGATGGACCAAAAGACTTATTCATGTGATAGCCCTAACCCTCCGAAGCTGCCGTGGCTCGAATGGAAGGTGGGCGAACGGGTAGTACTTCGGTATCGCGAACCGGACGGCTTCTACGACGCTCTAGGCGAGGTTTTGCAGGTAGAGCGCGATTTCGTCGACATAATGACCCGGAAAGGAAAGGTCCGCGTGCCCGCCCAAAAGATGGTCACGGGCAAGAGGGTTCCGCCCCGCCGGTGGTAACCACGGCTGCCTTCCAGAGGGCGGAAAACGTCACTGTCGTCTTATTTATTTACGCCAGGTGGATGCGCAGTCCAGGATTTCTAACCCGAGTCGGCATGGCTACCATTACTTTACGAAGTAGCGCGACGTAATCTTTTTGGGCATCCTCCCGCCGCACTACCACCCGAATGATCCGCTTAGGGGGCGGAGAAGCAAAGCGGCGGAACCTAATGTCCTCGTCCGTCTCGTCAGTGCCGGACACAGCGAGCGAGGGAATAAGTGCTGGCCCCACCCCGGCCCGCACCATCTGCTTTAGAGTTTCTACGGAATTTACGTGATAATCCGCCCGTTCCTTGGCTCCCACCTGAGAACAAAGAACCAGTGTCTGGTCGCGCAGGCAGTGCCCATCCCCCAAGAGCAGCAGCTCAGTCCCCTTTAGGGCTCCGGTGTCGATGCTGCCATAGGAGCGAGCCAGCGGGTGTTCGACCGGCAAAGCCAATACAAATGCCTCGTCGAGGACGGGAAATTGCACCATCTCGGGACCAAAATCATCATCTGCAAGGATCGCCACATCAAGTTCTCCCTTGCGAAGATGTTCCTTTAGAACTCCCGACTTTTCGTCCTCAACTAGGAAGTGTATATCGGGAGCTGCCTTGCGCATCTGCGGCAGCAAGTACGGCAGCAGGTACGGAGACAGGGTGGGAAAGACCCCGAGTCGCACCTCGTGCACCACTGGTTCTGTGCCACTGGCCAATGCCTTGATGCGATCCGTAATCGCAAAAATTTCGAGCGCCTCAACTACGATCTTCTGGCCCACCTCAGTTAGCTGCGCTCCCTGGCTGGACCGCTTCACCAGCTGGGCTCCCAGTTCAGTTTCCAGGCGCCGGATCTGGGTGGACACGGAGGGTTGAGCGACTCCCAATGAGATCGCGGCACCGCGAAAGGAGCCCTGCTGTGAGAGGGCCACTAGATACTGCAGCGACCGAAAATTCAACAGGACTCCTTTGCGTTAGTTGCGAATTGAGTGCTCGAATGATCCGAGGGCGGCATTCGCGCCCTCACCCATGGCTACCACTATCTGCTTGTGAGGCACGTTTGTGCAATCACCTGCAGCAAATACTCCAGGAATTGAGGTGGCGTTGGACCGATCAATGGCGATCTGCCCCCGGTCCAGCTCCAGCGTTCCCTCTAGCCATTCCGTGTTGGGCACTAGGCCGATCTGGACGAACACGCCCTCTACGGGCAGGGTCTCTGAAGAGCCATCGCTCTTTTGGACCACCAGTCCGCTGACCGCATCGCTTCCCAGGATTTCTTTAGAGGTAGCTGAAGTAAGCACGCGAGTGTTGGGCAGCGAATTCAGCTTGTCTACCAAGACCTGGTCGGCACCGAGGTGATCCATTAGCTCCACCACGGTTACGTGGCTTGCCAGTCCGGCAAGGTCGATTGCTGCCTCGATGGCCGAGTTGCCACCGCCGATGACGGCTACCGGCTTGTCCTGGAAAAGAGGACCGTCGCAGTGCGGGCAGAAAGTTACGCCTTTATTGCGGAGTTCTTCCTCGCCGGGGATGCCGGTGGTGCGATACCGCGCACCGGTAGCCAGGATGACCGACTTTGCCTTCAGCTTGACGTCGCCAGCGAACTCAACAACAAAGAGGTCGCCTTCCTTGCTCAGGCGCTCCGCCTGCAAGGACTCCATAAGGTCGACCCCATTGGCTACCATGTTCTGGCGCAGCTCGGCAGCAAAATCGCTACCCTGGGTCTTCGAAATGGCAATCAGGTTTTCAATGCCAGCAGTATCGTTTACCTGCCCACCTACTCGCCCGGCAGCGACTCCGACGTTGAAACCCTTGCGCGCCGAATAAATAGCCGAAGAGGCACCGGCCGGGCCTGCTCCAACTACCAGCACATCGAAAGGTTCCTTCTGATTGAGCTTGTCGGCAGTGCGCGCGGCAGAACCTGTATCCAGCTTTGCCACAATCTCGGCCATGGACATACGCCCCTGGCCAAATAGTTGCCCATCCATGTACACAGTGGGCACCGTCTTCACTCCCGCACCATCAACCTCGGCGCGGAAGGCTCCGCCCTCGACAGCGGTGTGGCTCAGGTTCGGGTTTAGCACCGCCATAGCGTTCAGGGCCTGCACCACATCAGGGCAGTTCTGGCACGTCAACGACATGTAGGTAACGAACTCGTGCGGTTCAGAAAGCTTGGTGACTTCCTCGATCGTGTCCGCGTCAGCCTTCACCTCGTGGCCACCAACCTGCAGCAAGGCGAGGACGAAGCTGGAGAACTCGTGTCCCATAGGCAGGCCCGCAAAGCGGACCCGCGGCTGCTCGCCCTTTTGCCGGATGCCGAAAGACGGTGTGCGCTTGTCCGGTTCCTCGACCAGAGAGATCTTGTCGGAAAGTGCGCTCACCTCTTCTAGCAGCTCACGCATTTTTGCCGACCGATCCGTGTCATCGAGCGATGCGACAAACTCGACCGGGCTGGCGATCATGCCGATGACGCCAGCTACCTGGTCGAGCGTTTTCTTGTCGAGCATCAGAGCTTACCCGTCAGGTCGAAGCTCGGGGTTAGAGTTTCTTCGCCCTCTTCCCACTTCGCGGGGCAGACCTCACCCGGATGGTTGTAGATGTACTGCGCAGCCTTGACCTTGCGCACCAGCTCAGTGGCGTTGCGACCGATTCCCTCGGCGGAGGTTTCCAGGTACTGGATCACTCCATTGGGATCGATCACAAAGGTCGACCGGTGGGCACAGCCTTCGCTGGCGTCCAAAGATTCAAAAGCGCTGGCGATTTCTCCGGTCGGGTCGCCCACCATCGGGAACTTGATCTTGGCGATGCGGTCAGAGGTCTCGTGCCACGCCTTGTGGGTGTAGTGCTTGTCAGTCGAGAACGAGTAAACCTCAACGCCCAGCGAGGAGAGCTCGTCATAGTTTTCGGCCATATCTTCAAGCTCGGTCGGACATACGTATGTAAAGTCTGCCGGGTAGAAGAAGATGATTGCCCATTTGCCTTCATAGTCTTTAGAGGAGACGTCTACGAATTCGCCGTTGTGGTAGGCAGTGCCGCTCCACTGCGGTGCCTGAGTATTAATGAGAGACAAAATAACCTCCAATTTTGTTTTTGCGAACCATCGCAACTGACACACCCAGTGTACATATAGCTATCATCAACCGCTAGCGTTAAAGCATTCTCCTATAGCTGCAGGTGTGCTCGAGGGCGACACTTGCTTCCCACTCCAGCGGCTCGCTGCCACTATGCGAAAAGCCCCGCCGAAGACCTCCAAAGAGGTGCCCGGCGGGGCAAGGCAAATGCCTGTCTCCTACTTGTTCTCGCGGCGCGCCTTGGCGGCGATCTTGAATCTATCCTGTGCGTTCAGCACAACCTTGCGAATACGGATGGCCTCAGGGGTTACCTCAACGCATTCGTCCTCGGCAGCAAATTCGAGCGATTCTTCCAAGGTCAGAGTACGCGGCGGCACCAGGCCTTCGAAGGAATCGGCACTTACCGCGCGCATGTTCGTCTTCTCTTTTTCCTTGCAGATATTGACGTCCATGTCCTCGTTGCGCGAATTCTCGCCAACTACCTGGCCTTCGTACACCTCGGAGCCCGGCTGAACCATGAATGCACCGCGTTCCTGCAGCTTGATCATCGCGTACGGGATAGCCTTACCCGGACGATCCGAGACCAGTGACCCGGTCAAGCGGCGCTCAATCTGGCCGTGCCACGGTTCGTAGCCAGCGGAAATCGAGTAGGCGATGCCAGTACCACGGGTGTCAGTAAGGAACTTAGTGCGGAAGCCAATCAGGCCACGCGCCGGAACCATGTATTCCAGGCGAATCCAGCCTGTTCCGTGGTTTGCCATAGTGTCCATGCGACCCTTGCGAGCGGCCATCAGCTGGGTGACGGCGCCAAGGTGTTCTTCGGGGATGTCAATAGTCATGGATTCCATCGGTTCGCACCGCTGACCATCGATCTCTTTAGTAACTACTTGCGGCTTGCCAACGGTTAGCTCGTAACCTTCGCGACGCATCTGCTCTACAAGAATTGCCAGGGCTAGTTCACCACGGCCCTGCACTTCCCAGGTGTCGGGACGCTGCGTAGGAAGCACGCGGAGCGAGACGTTGCCGATCAGTTCGCGATCCAGCCGGTCCTTCACCTGCCGCGCAGTTACCTTGGCACCCTTCACTCTGCCTGCCATCGGAGAGGTGTTAATACCGATAGTTAGCGAGATAGCCGGATCATCGACCTTGATTAGCGGCAGCGGCCGCGGATCTTCCAGATCTACTAGCGATTCGCCAATGGTGATGTCTGGAATACCGGCAATAGCAACTATGTCGCCTGCGTGCGCCTCTTCGACCGGCACGCGATCAAGCGCCTCCGTGGCCAGCAACTCGGCAATGTGCTCCCGCTGCATGGACCCGTCGTGGCGCACCCAACCAACTGTTGCCCCCTTCTTAAGGGTGCCATTGTGAATGCGTAGCAGTGCCAGCCTGCCCAGATAGGGCGAGGCATCCAGGTTTGTAACGTGTGCCTGCAGGGGCGCCTCCGGATCGTAGGAGGGCCCGGGAATGCGCTTGATGATGGTCTCGAAGAGCGGTTCCAAGTTCTGGTCTGGCAGCTCTCCCGGAGCTGGCTGCTCTAGCGAGGACTTGCCTGCCTTAGCCGAAGCATAAACAACCGGCACATCCAGCAGAGAGTCCAGATCAATATCGGCGCCGTCATTTACCAAGTCATCTGCCAGGTTCAGCAGCAAGTCCATGGTCTCTTCACGCACCTCGTCGATGCGCTGGTCGGGGCGGTCCACCTTGTTGATCACGATGATTACAGGCAGGGCGGCCTCTAGCGCCTTGCGTAGCACGAAGCGGGTCTGCGGCAGAGGGCCTTCAGAAGCATCGACTAGCAGCACTACGCCATCGACCATGGAGAGGCCTCGTTCGACCTCGCCCCCGAAGTCCGCGTGCCCAGGAGTGTCAATGACGTTGATTACGACCTCGTCGCAGCCGGAGTGCTTGACTGCAGGACCGGAGTAGCGCACGGCGGTGTTCTTCGCCAAAATGGTGATGCCTTTTTCGCGCTCGAGGTCGCCGGAGTCCATAATGCGCTCGCCACGACTTTCGACCGTATCGTGCTCACCGAATGCACCCGACTGCCACAGCATGGCGTCGACGAGCGTGGTTTTGCCGTGATCGACGTGTGCAACGATTGCGACGTTTCGAAGATCTTGGCGAATTGCCATATTGCTCCTTATTAAGACTCGCTAGCGGCTATCTGGCCTTTTATATGGTACGTCCAGCTACGTCTTATTCCCGCCCCCAGCAGGGCGGTATTGGTCACGATTAGCGGACTATTCCTGGTCTTGAGTGCCCGCCTGGCCCTCTTCTGGGGCAGCGGGACCGCGGTGACGGCCATGTCCAGTTTCGGAGTTCCGCTTTGCCTTTTCGGCATCAGAAAGACGAACCCCATAAGCGGGCTGCTCGGTTGACTTGGAGCCAAACGCCGTAGGGCCAGCAGGTTCTGAGCCCGCCTGGATCGGCCTATTTGCGGCTTCGAGGATATTTCCTGGCGCGCCGGCTAGTGCCTGCCGCGCTTTTGCAGCATCTGCGAGGGCAAGCACTGAAAAACGCGAAGCTGCAACCGAGGTAACTGAGGTGTAATCCTGACGCCGCTTCTTGCCAGCGATCGCGTGCACGGCAACATTGATCAGCCCAAAGATGAGGGTGATAACGCCGGCGGTAATAATTATTGCCGCCCCGCCCAAATCCGGGTTGATGAAGGCGCTCAACAGTCCGAGCATGACGCCCCACCAAAGCCCATTAAGAGCTCCGCGAGCAAATGCCTTGCCGGCCGTTGCCCGTCCTGTGACACGCTCGACCATTACTAGATCGGTACCAATAATAGTTAAGGTATGCACCGGGTAGTCGGCCTCTGCCAGCGCATCTACTGCAGATTGTGCCTCCGCGTAGGTGCGAAATGAAGCCACTTCGGTACCCTTGGGAGCCGGGGCTTTGCCAACTGGTGAAGTAAAGTTTAGTGGTGTAGACATAGTATTGAGTTTGCCAGAAAAGTAGTTTGAGCGCGTCTGCTAGCCGCGAAAAGCGTAACGGAGGTCCACATGCGCCATTCCGCAAAAACTGTAAAAAGCGTCGGGGGCAGGGTCTTCGTAGCTAAACTTGCAGGCACTGCGGTGTTCGATCCGGTCGGGGACGCGATTGGCAAAGTCAGCGACGTGGTTGTGATGATGCGCTACACGGGCAACCACCGCGCAATCGGCCTGGTAGTAGAGGTCGGTTCCCTGCGTCGAGTCTTTATGCCTCTCACTCGCGTAACCGCTATTAAACCCGGGGCGGTAATCACTACAGGCATGCTGAATTTGCGTCGATTCAGCCAGCGGCCGGTTGAGTCGCTGGTCGTTGGTGAAGTATTGGGACGCCTAGTCACCTTCAAGGACGGCTCTGGGCAGGGACGAATCGCTGATCTAGCCATTGAGCAGGACCAAAATAGTGATTGGTATATTTCAAAGGTTTACGTAGAACGAGGGCGCCCGGGCACTTTCGGATTCAAGCGCACCGGAGGGGACGCCCTCGTAACGCCCTCCCAGATCACCGGCATGCGGGTCAATATGATTCCCGCTGACACGTCCCACCTGCTGGCCATGTATGAAGGGCTGCGCGCTGCGGACTTGGCTGATGCTCTTCACGATCTACCTGACGACCGTCGCCTCGAAGTCGCCGAAGAACTACCGGACGAACGACTAGCGGACGTGCTCGAAGAATTGGGCGAAGAGGACCGCGTTTCCATTGTGGCTCACCTTGCTGCCCCAAGGGCTGCGGACGTGCTAGACGAGATGCAACCAGACGACGCCGCCGACTTGGTCCAAGAGCTACCCGACAACAAAGCCAGCCAACTTCTGGAACTGATGGAACCCGAAGAGGCCGAGGATGTGCGCCGCTTGCTTGCTTACGGTGAGCACACTGCTGGCGGTCTGATGACCACTGAACCCGTCATCTTGCCCCCGGATGCCAACGTCGCCACGTTGCTTGCACACGTGCGCAAGGTAGACGTACCCCCCGCCCTCGCCGCGCTGGTATGCGTGGTCCGTCCTCCCTTAGAGACACCCACCGGCAGGTTTTTGGGGATTGTGCACATACAGCGCGCCCTACGAGAACCCCCGCAAACACTATTGGGCTCTATTCTTGACGGCGACCTAGATGGAGTCGACGCTTCGGCAGGTATCGGTACCATCACCAGGCTCCTGGCAACTTACAACCTGACTGCTCTGCCCGTAGTAGACGCGGACGGGCATCTCCTCGGAGCGGTCTCTGTAGACGACGTTCTAGACGAGCTACTCCCCAACGACTGGCGAGAAGCAGACGAAAAGATAACAGACGAATCGATGGACAGGGAGCATTCAGATGAATGAGCGCCTAGACACCCCCACAAAGTCAGGCAGCCGCTTCGGACGCTTTATGAACCGGTCCAGGCGACGCTCTTCGGGCGGAGAAAACGAAACCTTCGGCAGGGCTGCGGAGGCAATAGCTCGCTTTTTCGGGACGCCTAAGTTCTTGCTCTGGATGACTATCTTCGTGGGAGCCTGGATCATTTCAAACATCGTGCTTGCCCGAGTACGCGGCCTCTCCCCCTTCGACCCGTACCCGTTCATCCTGCTGAACCTGGCCTTTTCCACCCAGGCCTCCTATTCGGCCCCACTGCTCCTGCTGGCCCAGAACAGACAAGACGACCGCGATAGGGTGCTGGCCGAACAAGATAGGCGCCGCGCAGAACGGTCTCTGTCAGATACGGAATACCTGACGCGCGAAATTGCCTCGCTGCGAATCGCTATGAACGACGTAGCCACGCGCGATTTCGTCCGTTCGGAAATCCGTGATTTGTTAGAAGAACTAGTAAACGCGACAGAGGACAAAAAGAAGTCCGATTCGCCAAAGGCATAACAGGGTGCGGACGCACCAGCGCAACACCATACGATTGGAACTATGACTGAGTTAGAACAAGCCGTTGCAAATGCGATGCAATCTGTGATCGATCCAGAACTGCGTCGCCCGATCACCGACCTAGACATGGTCCGAGAAGTCTCAGTTGCTGACGGTAAGGCAGACATTAGTATCGACCTAACCGTTGCAGGCTGTCCCCTGCAAAACACGATCAAGGCCGACGCTACCAAAGCCGCCCTCGAAGTAGACGGCATCACTGACGTCGAAATCCACCTGGGCGTGATGAACGAGGAGCAGCGCAAAGGACTACGCGAAAAGCTAAGCGGCCCCACCCGCCAGGTTCCCTTCGCCCAACCCAACTCGCTGACCCGCGTTATCGCAGTAGCTTCCGGCAAGGGCGGCGTAGGCAAATCCTCAGTCACCGCTAATTTGGCCGTGGCCATGGCTAAAGAAGGGCTCAAAGTCGGAGTTGTCGACGCTGACATCTACGGCTTCTCGATCCCCCGCATGCTGGGGGTTGAGCACGAGCCCACGATGATCGACGGCATGATCGTGCCGCCTGTCGCCCACGACGTAAAAGTAATGTCTATTGGCATGTTCGTACCAGACGGGCAACCGGTGGTCTGGCGCGGACCAATGCTTCACCGCGCCCTGCAACAATTCCTCACCGACGTGTACTGGGGCGATCTGGACGTACTACTACTAGATCTTCCTCCCGGGACAGGCGACGTCGCCCTCTCTATTGCCCAGCTACTTCCCGGCAGCGAGATCTTGTTGGTGACAACCCCGCAGATTGCAGCTGCCGAAGTGGCGGAACGCTCCGGCTCCATCGCTGCCCAAACTCACCAGCGAGTAATTGGGGTCGTCGAGAACATGGCCTACATGCAAACGCCAGACGGGCAAAAGATCGAGGTCTTCGGCTCCGGCGGCGGAGAAATGGTATCGGCGCGTCTAGCAACCGTTCTTGGCTACCCGGTAGATCTACTGGCCCAGATCCCGCTCGACGTAGATCTGCGAATCGGTGGAGACAACGGCACGCCGGTTGCCCTTTCCGACGGCCCCGCAGCCAGCGCGCTACAAGGCCTTGCCAAGAAACTCTCTAAACGCTCCCGCGGCCTATCCGGGCGCAACTTGGGCGTGTCCCCGCTGTGAGCCTAGTAGGCTTAGTAAATAAAAAGGAGTAACCGTGAGCGAGAAAGCCCTCTCCTGGACCTACACAGAAGAGATTGCCGACCAGGACGATGTTATTGCCAAGGCTCGTGCCCTAGGAGAAGAGCTGGGAGCGCCAGCAGTATCCCGCGCATCCGGGGCAATGCTGCGCACGTTGGCAGGCGCAATGGGAGCCAGGACTGTACTCGAGATCGGTACCGGGACTGGAACTTCTGCCCTGTACTTGCTCGAAGGCATGGCTGCCTCCGGGGTAATCACCTCTATTGACATCGAGTCTGAATTCCACAAGGCAGCTCGAGGGCTTTTCCGCGACGCCGGTATCCCCTCTCAGCACACTCGCCTAATCACCGGACGGGCACTGGAAGTGCTTCCCCGAATGGCGCACAACGCCTACGACATGGTGGTAATTGACGGTGACGTCAACGAGGTCGACGCCTACCTCAGGCACGCATGGGAGCTAGTGCGCCCTGGCGGTGCAGTGGTGCTCCTGCATGCTCTCTGGCACGACCAGGTGGCCGACCCCGCTCGCCGCGATCCAGAAACAGTGCAGATGCGCGAGGCCATCAAGTCCCTGCAAGACAAAGATTCTTGGATCAGCTCCGTGCTGCCAATCGGAGACGGCATGGCCATTGGGATTGCTCGAAAGTAACCCGTTATAGCGTTGGGGGCGACCAAGCGGTCGCCCCCCATTTTTTACAGTTCCTCAAGTGCCTTGGCTAGGTCCTGAGCCTCTTCATCGCTAAGCTCAACTACCAGCCGTCCGCCGCCCTCTAGAGGGACCCGCATTAGAATTCCCCTGCCCTCTTTTACAACTTCGAGGGGGCCGTCGCCAGTCCTGGGCTTCATTGCTGCCATGTGCGCACCTGTCCTTACATGTATTGGCACGATTGCCAGCTACTTTTCGGTAGCATAGGGCCATTTTACCAAATTGATATAAAAGGGGCCTGAGATAACCTACAACTCAGCGGTAGCGAGCTTTACGGCCTCTTCGGGAGTATCTGCGACATAGAACATATCCGGATCTTCCTCGCTGATGTATCCCGCTTCTAGAACGGTCTCGCGCATCCACTTCAGCAGGCCTCCCCAGTAATCAGCGCCTACCAGCACGATCGGGAACCGCTTGATTTTGCGTGTTTGCACCAGCGTCACAGATTCGAACATTTCGTCCAACGTACCAAATCCGCCGGGCATCACGATGAACCCAGAAGCATACTTTACAAACATTGTCTTGCGGACAAAGAAGTACCGGAAATTCACGCCCAGGTTCACCCACTGGTTCATCATCTGTTCGTGAGGCAGCTCAATTCCGAGCCCGACGGAAGCGCCGTCGTGTTCGTGAGCACCCTTGTTCGCCGCTTCCATTACGCCGGGGCCTCCCCCGGTAATCGTCGCGATGTTCTTTTGGGCTAGCAGCTTGCCCACTTCGTAACCGAACTTGTAGTGGTCACTGTCCGGCTTCGTTCTTGCCGATCCAAATACACTGACCGCAGGCCCCAGCTCTGCCAGCGCCCCGAATCCCTCGACAAATTCTGCCTGGATTCGCAATACCCGCCAGGGGTCCATGTGGAGCCAATCAGATTCCTGCCCTTTCTTGAGCAGCCTAGTGTCGGTGGTTTCTTTTGGGATCATCCGTCCCCGCAGCATCACCGGACCGCGTCTATACGTTTCACTTCTACTCATTTTCCCAGCATGCCTCACTTACGAAAGTTTTGCGTGCTGACACCTGCACTTTTTCCGTATTGCGACCTGCAGTTAACCTTTCGTTCAGGCTACTTCTTCAGCTTCTTGGCTAATTCTTCGCTCTTTTCAGTGGGAGGCCGGAACGTCGTCGCATCAATCTGCCCGGGTGCTGGCTTGGGTTCTACCAAGGAATGCGGATCTTTTGCGAACTGTTTTCGGGCAGCCGAGGCGGCCTCGCAAATGGCCTTGGTGACTGGCCCGGCACCATCTGGCAAAATCTGAAACTCTGTTTCTTCTTCTGGCTCGCTGGCAATGTAAGGAGCAGAGCTGAAGCCCTTCTTTCTAACCTGCTCCAAGACAGTCCTAAGAGCGGCTTCCCAGTTTCGCACAACCGCCCCAATAACCAGTTGCTTCGCCTGCTCAGTTCCCAGCGCCTTAGCAACGTCAGGAGGGCCCAGCAAGATCACTCCTAGGGTCTTCTTTTCCCCTTCGCGATCGGCGGACCGTTCCTTGATCAGTGTGCGGATGAGGGCGTTATTCGCCTGCTCCGAAGCAGCGGCAACTATTACATCTGCATCGGTTTCGTAAAGTTGCTTTGCTGCCTCCTCTCCTTGCTCCGGGGCGGCCATTGCCCCTAAGTAAAAGCCTTCGCCCTCATCGGTAGTATTCGATAGTGAGGGCTGGGCGTGCGGGTGAGCTAGATCGAAATGGGACATTCCGGCGCTGAAATTAGCAAGCACCGTGGCGGAGACGTTGCTGTAGTCTCCGGCCACCACCGCCAATTTCTTGGTGCGCGTGTACCGCGCTCCAGCATAACCGGCCTGAAAAGCAGATGTAGACAAGTTGAACCGAACAGGCTTTACATTCTCGGGTAACTCGGTGCTGCGCAGAGGCATCGATGCAAATACAAAGTGCACTTTCGGGTTGGCCATCGCAAGCTTGGTAGCAGCAGCTTCCAGGTTTGCACCAAAAACAACCTGCAAGTTACAGCCATCTTCTAAAAAGCCTTCCATTGCCAGCTGGCCGGCAACGGAATCAGGCACAAACCGCACCTGTGCTCCGCGCCTGGCAACGATCCCCTTAGCTGCATTAGCTGCCTCTGTGCCAGGCCTATCTGCACCCTCCAGAACCGCGCACACCTTAGTAGGAGGTTGGGCAATATGCGCCGGCTTATCACTTGCCTGACACCCAGCGGCAAGTAAGGCCACGCATAAAATAGCTAGCAGACGTCTCATCGGTAATCCGCGGGAAGAGTTTCTACCAATTTCTTGATCTCCTGGGCCTTTTCGGAGCTTGCGACCAAAGTTGCATCCTTAGTTCGCACTACCACGACGTCTTCCAGTCCCAACACGGCAATCATTTCGGACGAATCCAGGTCAGTCGCCACGAAGACGCCCTCGTCGGCTTCGACCTCGGCAGCTTTTCTGCCAACCTGGACGACAGGGGCTACTTTAGCGAGAGACTTGAAATCGCCAAGATCATCCCACCCCATCGACGGGGCGGTAGGTGCCACCGCCACCTTGCCGAGGGCGGCTGCCGGCTCAGCAACAGCATGATCGATAGCAATCTTAGTTAGGCAAGGCCAAACGCGTTCGCGCACGTCATCGCGTTCAGGACCGTCCCACGCCGCAGCGATCTGCCGCAGTCCCCGGGCAAGATGGGGATGGTTTAGCGCTAGAGTATCGAGCAGCACACCCGCCTGCGCGACGAACATCCCGCCATTCCACAAGTACCCATTGCGCACATATTCGCTGGCCACTTGTTGGGATGGCTTCTCTACAAATTCCCGGACCTTCCGAGTTCCCTCGCAATCGGTTTCCTCGCCCGGGGCAATGTAGCCGAAACCCGTCGAAGCAAACCTCGGACCAATCCCAATGGTGCAAATCCAGCCCTGCTGAGCAGCTCGCACTGCCGCTTCCACCGCGCGTCGAAATTCGCTCACGTCAGCAACCACGTGATCAGCTGCAAAAGAGCCGACTACTTCTGACCGACCGTGTCGAGCCTCGACGATGGCCGCTGCTAGGCCAATCGCAGCCATAGAATCGCGCGGAGAAAGCTCGGTAATCACCTCGACATTGGAATCCAGCTGGGCGCGCACCGCGTCCTCGTGCATCGATCCCGTTACCACCATGACCGAAGCAGCACCGTCTAGCCGGGAAACTGCGTCGGCAAGCAGAGACTGGCCGGTGCCAGCTAAATCCAGAAGAAACTTCGGTCGATTCCGCTTCGACAATGGCCACAGGCGGGTACCCGCTCCCCCAGCTGGAATAATCGCCCTCACTAGCAAATCCTTCCTGCTGCCGGCCCCGGTTCGACCTCTAAGAAGACGGGTTCGGTAAACGAATGCGCGGCATAGGCGTCGATTATCTGCGCCCGCACTGGTTCGCTCTGCTCCGAATCAACCAAAGCGATGGCTGACCCGCCGAAACCGCCTCCGGTCATACGCGCCCCATAGGCTCCCGCCGCGAGCGCTGCCTCCACTGCCACATCCAATTCTTCGCAGGAGACCTCATAGTCATCACGCAACGAAGCATGCGATTCATTGAAGAGGCTCCCAATGCGTTCCAATGTGCTAGCGTCCAGCTGCTCTTCGCGCAGGAGCTGCACGCTATGGCGAACGCGCGCTACCTCGCTCACGACGTGCCTAGTGCACCGCCGCAACATGGGATCTTCTAGCCTTTCCAAGGCGCCGGCTAAACCTTCCGGAGGAATATCCGCTAGGTAGCTCACGCCCAGGATTTGCGCGGCTCGTTCACAGGAAGTGCGGCGTTTGCCGTACTGGCCATCCGTCAGCTCGTGGGTCGCACGGGTATCAATAACCAGTAGCTGCGCCTGCGCTTTCGCGAGGTCGAATGGCACATTCGTCGCGGACATGTCCCTACAGTTCAATTCCAGCGCATGCCCGCGGGCACACCGCACCGAGGCAGACTGATCCAAGCCACCTGTGGGAGCACCAGCAATCTGATTTTCGGCAGCTCTGGCCGCCTCCACTATCTGTTCTTTCGAGATGGCCAGCGAATAGAGGTCAACCATTGCGACTGCCACGGCGCATTCCAACGCTGCAGACGAAGATAGCCCGGCTCCGAACGGAACGCAGGAATCAATCGCAATATCTGCCCCGCCCAGAATGAAGCCCTGCTGACGCAGTGCCCACACCACCCCGGCAACGTAGGTGGCCCACCCAGGAATCTTATTCGGATTACCGGGCAGGACCTGTTGAAGATCAACCTGCAACACACCCGGGATCTGTGCCGACACTAGCCGCATCAGCCCATCTTCACGTTTCGAGGCCGCCACATATGTGCCGTGCGGCAACGCAATCGGTAGGCAGAGGCCACCGTTGTAATCAGTATGTTCGCCAATAAGATTTACCCTGCCAGGGGCAAACCACACGCCGTCGGCTTCGGCCTCGAAATTCTTCAAAAATAGCTTCTTCACCCGCGAAGAAGCCTCCTGACGATCCCACGCCTGCAACACTCTACTCACCCTGTAATCGTACAGGAGAACTTAGAGTGAATACGGCGCAAAGCAATACCTTGTAACCTTGAGCCATGGCCAAAAATTCACAAGTGACTACTGCCGCTCAACCCTACGACCACACCTATCCCGAATCAGCGCACACTCTAAAGAGCGCATTCACGGAGAAGGGGCTAAAAGGAAAAGTAGGGGCGCTCTCTTCCTGGTACAAAGACTCCCGCATCGGCAGGTTCCTTGGCAGGTACGGCGTACAGCGAGGCGCCCTCTTGGCAGGCGGCATTTCCTACACCGCACTATTTAGCCTGTTCGCTGCATTGGCCATAGGCATCACCATCTTCATGTCGCTACTAGGCTCAAACGACGAGCTGCGCGAATCCGTATTCAAGGCCATCAACTCGGCAATGCCCGGGCTGATTACGGTGGACGGCAAAGAAGGACTAGTGGAACCGAGCTCACTAGTGTTGTCTTCCCCCTTCACATTGCCGGGGATCATCGCCCTCGTGTCATTGCTGCTATCTGCAACCCGCGTAATGCAAGCACTAAAAGTGTCAATCCGAGACATGTTCGGCATTACCGTCATGCCCGTCTCTGCAGTCAGCGACAAACTACGCGACCTAGCAGGATTCATTGTCATCGCCCTGTCGGTGCTAGCAACGGCAGGCGTGGGCGTACTTGCCTCCAGCGCGGGTGGCGCAATCTTTTCCGCCCTCGGCCTATCAGACGGGGTAGGCGCATTTCTGGTGCGCATCCTCGTGCTTGCAGGGGCGGCCCTAATCGACGCCGGAGTTTTCTGGATGCTGGTGCGCTTCATAGCCGCCGTCAGAGTCCCCAAACCAGACCTCATCAAAGGTCTAGTCACCTTCGCTGTCGGGTCAGGCATCCTAAGATGGGCCGGCACCTCACTAGTGGCATCCGTCTCCGACAACCCGATCCTCGCCTCGGCCGCGGCACTAGCCACGCTGCTGCTATGGGTCAACCTCCTAGCCCGCGTCACACTGATGGTCTGCGCCTTCATGGCAAACCCGCCCAGAGCTGCCCTACCGGCAAACCGCGAGCACATTCACGCCGACGAAACCCCCAACTACATCACGGTCACGTACCCGCACACACTAACCTGGCCGCACCAGTCACTTACCGGCGCAATCGAACCGGATCCGCAAAATGATCCCATGGCAATCGAAAAGCGCCAACGCATCCCCCGCTGGGGCGGACTAGTAGGTAAATACAAGACCTGGCGTCTAGGGCACCTCCGCCGGAAACTCCAGCGGGCAGAATCTAACTACTACCTGTAAGACAGGTTGTATTCGGCAACCAGCGGAGCGTGATCCGACCAGCGCGAATCGTGCTGACTGGCCCGGTCCACCCACGTGGGCCCCGCCAAGGGCAACGCCGTATCGGTGACCATCTGATAGTCGATACGCCACCCCGCGTCGTTATCGAATGCACGGCCTCGGAAGGACCACCACGTATAAGGGGCCTGCACGCCCTCGCCCAAATGGTGCCGAGTCAGATCAGTCCACCGCTCCCCGTTCATCCAAGAATCCAAGAAAGCAATCTCGCTGTCTAAAACACCAGAGCGCTTGTTGTGGTTCGGTTTCCAGTTCTTGATGTCATACTCCGACCGCACCACATTAAAGTCCCCGGCGACCACGCACGCGCCCTCTAGTTGCGGCAGGCGCTCAGAGACCTTCTGCAAATAAGCCATCTTCTGCTCCTGCTTCGGGCTGTCCAATTCCCCCGAATGCAGATAGGCAGATACGACCGTAAACGGGCGCGAGCTTCCGTCCGGCCCCACAGTATCCAGGGTGACCTCGGCCCATCGGCCCGAATCTACGTCGAGGTCGTCCTCGTAAAGGAAATCCCTCCGAGAGAGCACGCCCGCCCCTGCCTTAACCGCGATGGCAACGCCGGCCCGCCCCTTAATCCGGCAAGGAACGGCGAATACCTCCCATTGCGACCCCAACAGCGAAGACACAATATCCTCCGGGGCACGCACCTCCTGAAGCAGTAGCACGTCCGGATCAGCCTGATTGATCCAATCTTCCATGCCCTTGCGGAAAGCAGCCCGGATACCGTTTACGTTTACAGAAGCGACCTTCAGCAAATTAATCCTCCTGTGCCAGCGACGACTGAACCTTTACCTGCCCACTCTTCAGTTGAGAGACCAGCTCCTCTACTTCATCCTTGAGCTGCGGCGTAAGTTTCGAATCGTAGGATCCATAAGAGGCGAGCTGGATGCCCCCATTTTCCAAAGTTCCGATCCAGGCATTCGAATCGGAAGAAGAAGAGGCGCCCTCGACAACGGCCTGCACGCCGCGATCTACGCGCTTCAAAATGGAGGTGACAAAGTGGTCCTTCTGATCCTTAAACACCTTCGCACCGTCCGCGCCAACCCAGATCAAGCCCAAATCCTGGTTATTGCCAATCTTGGAAAGGGTTCCCTCAGAAGCAACGCCCGCGATAGGAACAATTACCCCTGCCTTCTTGTCCAGCAGCGCCTTGGTCAGCTGGCCTGCCTTGTCCTTATTAGCAAAATCGCCAACCGCGAAGACTGACTTGCCATCGGCGTCCCAGCCCTCCAGGGCTACAGAGGTGCCCTTCGCATTGTTGTAGTGATCAATGCCCTCGGCAAGACCAGAGGCAGCCGCCTCAGTGAGTTCGGTACGCCGGCCCACATACGTGCCGACAATACCGGTGGTTGTAGTTCCCGCAGCCAGGTACCCGGCAACAAAGGTTCCCTGGGCGGTATCAAAGAGGATCGGCCGGACATTATCCAGCTCCACTGCCTTCCCATCCACGATGGGCTTGGCATCCACGAGGGCGAACCGAGCGTCCTCGTGTTCCTTAGCGACCTTTGCAACCGACTCGGCCATCTGGGCGCCTACCGCGACTATGACCGAACACTTGTCGGAAACAGCCTTCTGCAACTTTTCCTGATATTCAGAGGCGTTCTTGGTTTCGTAGACCTGGGTTTTCGGGGCCTTCTTATCGGTGCGGACAGCCTCCAACCCGTTCACAGATGCCTCGTTTAACCCCTTGTCCTTGGGGCCTGCCTGGTTAGTCACCAGGCAGGCCTTATCCAAAGAAGCGGGTTCGCTGCCATTCTGCCCGTTCGAGCAGGCAGCAAGTCCGAAGGCAAGTGCTGCAGTAGTGGTCAGTACAAGTGCTTTACGCATTGGGGCTCCTTTACAGTAACTAGCCCCAATGCTAACTGCGCTCGGCTGCTTCCACCACGTTTGCGAGTAGGAACACACGAGTCATAGGGCCAACACCACCAGGATTCGGAGACATCTTTCCTGCTACCTGGTCTACCCCATCGGCGACGTCACCTGCGATCTTGGACTTCCCGGTAGTGGGATCCACGGTTCTGGAAACACCGACGTCAAACACAGCTGCCCCCGGGGCAACCATGTCAGGGGTAATAAGATTCGCCACCCCCGCAGCAGACACCACAATGTCGGCTGCGCGCACATGCTGTGCCAAATTGCGCGTGCCAATGTGGCAGCAAGTGACAGTGGAGTTGGTGTCCTTACGGCCAAGCAACAATCCCAACGGACGGCCTACGGTAAGGCCCTGGCCAACTAGGCAAACATTTGCGCCATCAAAGTTGATTCCATTGCGCCTGCCGAGCTCTACGATCCCTCGCGGAGTACACGGCAGTGGCGAATCAACCGGGCTACCAACCCGCAATACCAGGCGGCCAAGGTTTACCGGATGAAGCCCATCAGCATCCTTAGCTGGATCGATCGCCTCCAAGACCGCGTTCGTATCCACGTGATCAGGTAGCGGCAACTGCACGATGAACCCCGTCACCTCCGGGTCGTTGTTCATCTGTTCTACCGCCGCCATCACTTCCTGCTGGCTGGCCGTGGCAGGAAGCTCAATGCGATGAGAGGTGACTCCCACCTCTGCACAATCGCGATGCTTGCCGGCAACATATTTCTTTGAACCCGGGTCATCCCCAACCAGGATCGTTCCTAGGCCGGGGTAAATTCCCTTTTCATTTAAGGCTTTCACACGCGCTGCAAGCTCAGCCTTTATCTGGCGAGCCGCGGCGGTCCCGTCCATCAGGGAGGCGGGACCATCCCACGGAAAACGCACTAGCCGAGTTCGGGGTACAGCGGGTACTTCGCGGTTAGCCTGTCGACCCTGGCACGCAGACCAGCCTCGTCAACTTCCGCCCCGGAGGATGCCTGTACCAACGCGGTAGCAATAATGTCTGCTACCTCGACAAAATCTTCCTTGCCGAAGCCTCGCGTGGCCAGAGCCGGGGTACCAATACGCAAACCAGAGGACACCGAAGCCGGCCGTGGGTCGAACGGTACGGTGTTGCGGTTTACGGTGATGCCAACGCGGTGAAGCAGATCTTCGCCTTCTTGCCCATTCAAAGAAGAGTTACGTAGGTCGACAAGCACCAGGTGAACATCAGTGCCGTCAGTGAGCAGCGAGATGCCCTGCTCAGAAACATCTTCACGGCTTAGGCGTTCAGCCAGTGCCTTCGCGCCCTCCAGGGTGCGGCGCTGTCGATCCTTGAAGTCATCAGAAGCAGCAAGCTTCATAGCTACTGCCTTCGCAGCCACCACGTGCATCAGGGGACCACCCTGCTGGCCGGGGAATACTGCGGAGTTGAGCTTCTTCGCGAGCTTAGTGTCGCGAGATAGAATCATGCCGGAACGCGGGCCGCCCAAAGTCTTGTGCACAGTGGTAGACACGACGTCCGAGTACGGCACCGGCGAGGGGTGCAAGCCCGCAGCTACCAGGCCTGCGAAGTGGGCCATGTCGGTCCAAAGGTAGGCGCCGACCTCGTCTGCGATGGCGCGGAAGGCAGCAAAGTCAATATGGCGGGGGTAAGCCGACCAGCCGGCGATGATTACCTTCGGCTTGTGTTCGAGGGCGAGCTCGCGCACCTGGTCCATGTCGATGCGGAGCGTTTCCTTGTCCACGCCGTAAGCGGCCACGTTGTACAGGCGGCCAGAGAAGTTGATCTTCATGCCGTGGGTCAGGTGCCCGCCCTGGTCCAGAGCAAGGCCCATGATGGTGTCGCCGGGCTTTGCCAGCGCGTGCAGCACTGCGGCGTTGGCTTGGGCGCCCGAGTGGGGCTGAACGTTCACGTATTCGGCGCCGAAGAGCTCTTTGGCGCGATCAATGGCAAGCTGCTCCACAACGTCGACGTGCTCGCAGCCGCCATAGTAGCGACGGCCCGGGTATCCTTCAGCGTACTTGTTAGTTAGGACCGACCCCTGACATTCCAAAACCGCCTGGGGCACAAAGTTTTCCGAGGCGATCATTTCTAGGGTCGAGCGCTGGCGGGCCAGTTCGGCGTCCACCGCTTCTTTAATTTGGGGGTCCAGTTCAGCTAAAGATTGCTGTAGGGGATCAGTCAATTTTTCCTCCAGTGGCGGTATGAATGTTTCCGGCTCCAGCCCAGGCGAGCGACTGGTGGGCCTCTACAATGCCGCTCCCCGGTGGTATCCACCTTAGGCGCCAGTTGCGACAGGTAAAGGGTATATCAAGTCGGCCCGTCGGCGCCACACGCCCCGCCGCCCCGGAATGGAGTGTACGTTCACTCCACGCAAGACCAGGCTCGCCCTCAAAAAGGTAGTGTACGTTCACTCCACGCAAGGCTGGGCGGAGTGAACGTACACTTAAAAAGTTAGGAGAAGACTACCGTTCTATCCCCATTGAGCAGCACCCTATGCTCGGCATGGAACTGCACCGCACGCGCCAGCACCCTGCGCTCCACATCTTGTCCCAAAGCCACCATGTCCTTGGTCGAATCCGCATGATCCACGCGCGTCACATCTTGCTCAATAATTGGCCCCTCGTCCAAATCCGCCGTCACATAGTGCGCCGTAGCCCCAATCAGCTTTACTCCCCTATGATGAGCCTGCGCATACGGACGAGCCCCCTTGAACGACGGCAAGAACGAGTGGTGAATATTAATTACTGCCCCAGCCAACTTCCGACAAATATCGTCACTTAGTATCTGCATATACCTGGCAAGGACCAGCAGCTGCACATTCTCAGACTCAATCAAGTCGAGCAATTCGGCCTCAACCTGGGCCTTATTTATCTTAGTGACAGGCTTGCAAATGAAGAGAACAGAGTGGAACTGCGCAATCGGGGCCAAATCAGGATGGTTACCCACCACAGCCACGACCTCAATAGGCAGCCCCTGAAAATCCTGCCGATACAGTAGATCTGCCAAACAATGCCCTTCTTTGGAGACCATCAATATCGTCCGAACGCGTTCCCCAGCACGATACAAGTTCCACTGCATAGAAAACTCGCCGGCAACCTTGGAAACCTCGCCTTCCAATACATCTTTGCCTTGATCAGAACAGATTTCTACCCGCATAAAAAATAAGCCGGTATCCGGATCTCCAAACTGCTGAGACTGCACTACGTTTCCACCCGCGCGCGCAATGGCCCCAGTAACCTCATGCACAATGCCAGGACGATCTTGGCAAGAAATAGTAAGTACGAAATCTTCGCTTCCGACAGATTCAAGCATCATGCCGCTAGCCTACCTTTTTCCACACCAAATATTGGAAACAGGAGCTAGCGGCACGAGCTACTTGGGCTATTGCCTATCCCTTAACCGATCCGGACATCATTCCCGAAACGAAATACTTACCCAAGAAAATATAAACGATCAGCGTCGGCGCAGAAGCTATCAAAGCGCCTGCCATCGAACCTCCATAGTCAGCCATAATTGAGCCGTGCGCCAATTCGTTCAACGCTAACGTCACAGGGCCCGTCTGAGCGGAACCACCAAAGAACAACGCAAACAGGAAGTCATTCCAAGCCTGAGTAAACTGCCAAATAATCACCACAACGAATGAGGTGATTGAAATCGGTAGTACTACAGACCCGTAAGTACGCAGCATCCCCGCCCCGTCGACGCGCGCGGCCTCGACTAATTCCTCTGGAACGGATTCGTAGTAATTACGGAATATGAGCGTACAAATCGGAATACCGTAAACAATGTGCAACAGCATCAGTGCCGGAATACCAAATGGAGTAACCCCCAATGATTGCCCCGCACTGACTACCAATTTCATCAGAGGGATCATCACCGCTTGGTAAGGGATGAACATCCCAAACAAAATTAGCGTGAAAACAATATTCGAGCCTGGAAACTTCCACCTGCTAAGCACGAATCCGTTCATTGACCCTAAAATCGCAGAAATTATCGAAGACGGAATCACCAATATCAAAGAGCGTACGATACCGCCCTTCAGCGCATCCCACGCCCGGATCCAATTGTCGAACTTCCACTCTGAAGGCAGCGACCAAGCAGTAGAAGGATTAACTTCGGCACCGCTCTTAAACGAAGTAATGAACAAGACATAGACGGGCAATAGCACTATGCAGAGGATCATTAGCAGCAAAAAATACCGCAAAGCTGAAGCGAACACCGAAGTATGCTTCGCCCTCGGCGTGTGGCTGACAACCCTCTTAGCCTCTAATTTGGCACTCATCGTTTGTTCTGCCCCTTCGCATCATGGATCAAATACGGTATGACCAGCGCAGCTACCACCAGGAGAAGGACCGTACCGATAGCCGCGGCTCGCGAATGATCATTCACCGTCATCGCGTTATACATGTCAATCGCGGGCACGAAAGTCTGATACCAATTCTTGTCAGCAATCGCCATAATCAGGTCAAACGACTTGAGGGACATGTGCCCAATAATGATCACCGCAGACAACGCGACCGGTGTCAGCTGAGGGAAAATAATGTTCTTATACAGTTGCCACTCGTTGGCTCCATCAATCCGGGCTGCCTCCCTGAGCTCGTCTGGGATGCCACGAAAGCCAGCTAAAAATAGCGCCATAATGTAGCCCGACAACTGCCAAATCGCGGGAACCGCAATAGCTATAATCGCCCACTTTTGGGATGCGATCCAACTATTCTGCAAAAATCCAAGCCCGAGCGACTGGAATAGCCTATTCAGCCCAGAGGCATCAGCCCCCTGCCCCGAATTAAGCAGCCACCGCCACACAACGCCAGAAGCAATGAACGACACGGCCATAGGGAACATGTAGACAGATCGGAAAATGCCATCGCCCTTTAGAGGGCGCTCCAACAGCCATGCCCACAGGAAACCCAAGATAAGCGTGCCCAGTAAGAAAACTACCGTGAAAATTATCAGGTTCCTAAATGACCACAAAAAATCCTGGTTCTTGAATAGAGCAATAAAATTATCCAGCCCGACAAAATGCACAGGTTCCGCCCCATTGAGCTGGCCGGCAGTGTGATTGTCCAACATGGACGTATAGATGTTCGTTCCAATAAGGCCGTAAACAAAGAAACCAACCAACACCAACGAAGGGCTGATAAGTAGCAGGGCCGGCCCCCACTGCTTTATTCCTCCAACAGAACGTTTCCGCTTACGCAATTTCACTTGTGAAGATGACACGGCTATTCCTCGAAATAATTGGGGTGGGGGCTTGCCGCCCCCACCCGAGACAGCAAATTACTTAGTTTCTGCTGACTTTGCGAACTGCTCCTGAAGCTGCTTGGCATCAAAGTTCCCAGCAGTGAACTTGCCCAAAGCTTCCTTCTTCATAGATTCAGTTACCTTCAGCGGCAATGCAGCGCCGTGCGCAACAGAAGAGACAATCTTGTCCTCGCTAAACGACTTCATCGCCGTCTTCTGGTACTCGCTGAACTTGTCCTTCTCGTCCTCGGTCAAATCAGAACGAGCCGGGATCGAGCCCTTTACGGAGTTGAAAGCGATCTGGCCTTCCTTTGAAGAAATCGTATCCAACCACGCGTCTGTACCGCCCGCATGCTTAGCGCCCACCGGCTTAGTGAAAGAATCGGCTAGGAAATCGAAGACGCCCTGGGTACCCGGCACCGGCCAAGCAAAGTAGTCCTGGTTCAACTTCTTTCCAGCCGCTTCGAACGCAGGCGGAGTCCAGTCGCCCATAACCGTGTAGGCCTGGGTGCCATCATTGTTGATTACGCCCTTCATTGCCGGCTCCCAGTCCTCGTTGAGCAACGATGGGTCAGCGAACTTCATAATCTTCGCGTAATGTTCGAAAGCCTTCGCAACCTCGGCGGACCGCCAGTCTCCCTTGCCATCCATCAGATTCTGGTAGCCGTCAGCCCCCAGATCCGCGATCATGATGGTTTCCAGCAGGTGAAGCTGCCAGGTCGAATTGCCTACTGCCATCGGATACTTCACGCCGGCCTTCTGGAGCTTCTCCATGTCGGCTATCCACGCATCAATATCTGCCGGGGCCTTTGACGGATCGATGCCAGCCTTATCCAAGGCGGCCTTAGAAACCCAAGTCACATTCGCCCGGTGAATATTTGAAGGGATGGAATAGATCTTGCCATCAACCGACAGACGATCAATGAGGTCCTTCGGGAAAGCCTCCCGAAGCTTTAGCTTGTCGTAGGTGCCAGACAAATCCTCTAGGTAACCAGCTTTAATGTCCTCGCTGAGCTCAGCACCCGCGTGCGCCTGGTATGAATCTGGCGGATTCTTTGCCGCAAGGTCCGCCTGCAATTTCTGCTTTGCCTGATCGCCGCCGCCACCAGAGACTGCCTGATTTTGGAAACTCGTCTCAGGGTGTTGCTTCTCTAGAACCTTCTGCAGAGCAGCTAGGCCTTCCTTTTCGGATCCAGCCGACCACCAACTGACAACATCAACCTGGGATGCGTCACTATTGTTGCCGCCGGACGACTTCGCGTCCCCACCGCTGCCACCACAGGCAGACAAGGTTAGGGAAAGTGCAGCCACACCGGCTAACGCTACTAATCTACGCATTCATGCTCCTTTGCACACATGCTTCTGGGAGGAAACGCCATCGTTTTCCTAGTTGCCCTTTGCGGGCCTATTTTATCCCAAAGGAATGGTGCCACTCGGGCATATCGCCGAATTAGCACAGTGCCGGATGTCACGTGCGAGGGCGCGATTCCAATCAATCCCTGTTCTACCAGCAGAAACACCTGCCCCTCTTCACAGTCCCCTACTTATTGGAAGGGGTACCGCCGCCGGCATTCCCGGCGTCTGTAGTGAACGTACACTCCGCGCAAATAGTGAACGTACACTCCGTTGGAAATAAAAATAACCCCGGCGGATGCTACTCTGCCGGGGTCACTAAGAAAGCAGACTACAAAATTCCAGCCTTCTTCACGGTTTCGATTTCTGCCTGCGCAGCCTCAGCATTCTTCTTCAATTGCTCCTTCTGCTTCGCATTCAGATCAAGTCCCTCAACGACCTTCCAGTCGCCACCATCAGAAGTACAAGGCACGCCATAAACAAGGCCCTCAGGAATGTCGTACTGCCCCTTGGAAGGAAGCGCCACAGAAACCCAGTCGCCCTCGGGAGTACCCAAAGCCCACGAACGCATGTGGTCAATAGCCGCAGAACCGGCAGAGGCCGCAGAGGAGGCACCCCGCGCCTCAATAATGGCAGCGCCGCGCTTGGCGACAGTCGGAACGAAGTAGGAATCCAACCATTCTTCATCAACCAGTTCAGAAGCCGCCTTATCGCCGACTGTAGCAAAAGAAATATCCGGGTACTGGTCAGCGGAGTGGTTACCCCAAACCACTACCTTCTTAATATCTGCAACTGCCGCCTCCGTCTTCTCGGCTAGCTGGCTAATTGCACGATTGTGGTCGAGACGCATCATGGCGGTGAAGCGCTCCGCAGGTACGTCCGGAGCTGATGCCGCAGCAATGTAAGCATTCGTATTTGCAGGGTTACCAACGACCAGCACGCGCACATCATCAGCGGCATGGTCGTTGATCGCTTTACCCTGCGGGCCAAAGATTCCACCGTTGGCCTCGAGTAGGTCAGCGCGCTCCATACCCTTAGAACGAGGACGTGCACCAATCAGCAGAGCGTAGTTACATCCCTCAAATGCCTTGTTCGCGTCATCATAAACATTCAAACCGGCGAGGGTCGGGAACGCTGCGTCACGTAGCTCCATTGCAGTACCCTCGGCAGCCTTGACCGCCTGCGGAATCTCTAGCATGTTGATGATTACAGGCTGGTCCGCGCCAAGCATGTCACCCGCGGCAATGCGGAACAAGGTTGCATAACCAATATTGCCGGCCGCTCCCGTAACAGTGACAACTACCGGTTTTTTCGTCTGTGCCATATCTCAAACTCCTTCGTGGATCGGGCGATGCATCCGCCCTGGCGTTACGCCGTAGTTAAAGGATAGATCCGTCACTATCTTTTTTCTTCGGCATAAGTCCCACAATTGCCAATTGGCTCACTTTCTGTCCCGAAATAGTGAACGTACACTCCGCACTCGCTACCCCCTCCTTCTCTCTCCCTCCCCCCGCCCGCAACGCATCTGCGCCCCAACCGACAGATAGTGAACGTACACTTAAAAACAGACTCTCTCGCACCACATACACCAGTGATGCGCCCCTGTATGCCACCAAGTAGAGTGGGATCACCAGAAAGGTGGAACCATGACTAAAACCGACACTTCGCCCTCTGCCAAAGGTGGCAAGGGTAATGCACTAGATGGATGGACTGACGACCCCAGAAAGTTACTACGAGCCCGGGCAAACGTACCCATAGCCCGTTTCGAACGCGATTCAACTCCCGGGTGGGACCTCGGCAAAGAAGCAGCAATAGAACAAACAGCCAAACGCGGAGAAATCATGGCTGAGCTGCAGGAACGACTCTGGGCGCAGGCCAATGCGGGCGAATCAGACCAGAGCCTGCTAGTAGTCGTACAGGGCCTGGACACCGCCGGAAAAGGTGGGGTCGCCCGCCACGTCCTGGCTATGGTCGACCCGCAAGGCGTGTCCATGACAGCATTCAAGAAACCTACCCCAACCGAAGCCAAACATGACTTTCTCTGGCGCATCGAAAAGGCACTTCCAAAGCCGGGTTACATCGGCTTCTTTGACCGCTCCCACTACGAGGACGTGCTGGTCCCCTACGTGCAAAACAAGCTCAAGGGAGGCAACCTAGAAAAGCGCCTAGACAAGATAAATAGGTGGGAAAAAGCCCTAGGCGAGAAGAACATTACGGTCGTAAAGTTCGCCCTCTTAGTGAGCTACAAAGAGCAGGCCGAACGCCTTCTTGAACGAGTTGACCGCCCCGACAAACAGTGGAAATACTCGCCTAGCGACATTGACACCAGGGCCGATTGGTTTGAATACCAGTCAGCCTACGAGGAAATACTGCAGAACTCGGACACTGACAACGCGCCCTGGTACATCATCCCCGCAGACCACAAGTGGTATGCGCGGCATGCAATAACCGAAATTATTTCGCGCACTCTAGCCGACATGAATCCGCAATGGCCCAAACCCACCTACGATGTCGAGGCCGAACGAGCAAGGATTCTTGCGACGATGGACTCCGAGCAGCTCGAGGACTACGAGAACGAAAAGGCAGAGAAAGAGCCGAAGAGGTCGCGGGAAGAGGCCGACTTCAAAGCGAAAGTCGCTGAGCTAAACCCCGATGCCGACGCCGCGACGGTGACGCGGAAATTTGATGGGAAGAATGCCCACGGCGCCGCCTACGACTTCGGCGCACAAGTTACTTCTTGGAAGCCGGACGGTACTGAACGGCTCTGGCTATCCAGTAAGGCGCCTAAACACGGCGATCCTACCCGCGGCGGCGTGCCTATCTGTCTGCCCTGGTTCGGTAATGGCGTCGATGGCAAACAGACGCCTAAACATGGTCTTGCACGATCCCAAAGCTGGCAGTTTGTGGGCCAGCACCAAGACGGAGGAAGGGTGATTGCCAAGTGGGCGCTTCCCAAGGGAGCGTTGGCAACCGAAAATGGCCTTTGGGCCGACCTTTCTGCCACCTATGAGGTGTCGTTTGGAAACAAGTTGCGGCTACAGCTGACTGTTACCAATGAAGGTAAGAAAGCGGTGGATTTCGAGAATGCTCTGCACACATACCTGAAGGTGTCCGATATTGAGAAGATTCGTATCGACGGCCTACAGAAAGTGAAATATGTAGATAAGGTTCCCGGGAAGGAAGGCACTAGGTCCAGCAAGTCCGAGATTCGATTCGGGGGCGAAATGGATCGCATCTACCTTGGTTCCGGCCCGGTGACGGTGAAAGACGGCACGTCGCAACTGCAAATTCGCACTGATGGTGCTTCGAACATAGTTATCTGGAATCCTGGCGGCAAACGCGCAAAGGAGTTTGCTGACATTAAGGGTTCCGAGTGGAGGAACTTTGTTTGTGTGGAGGCAGCAAACGCGCTTGATGATGCGCTCCGACTGAAGCCAGGCAAATCGCACACTATGAAGTACGAAGTAGCTATCGACTAGCCGTCTAGAAGAGGCGTATGGGCTCGGCGTAGTAGGAGCGCCGAGCCCAATATTTTCACGAATTTTGAGTGTACGTTCACTATTTCTGGAGTGTACGTTCACTGAAACGAGGGCGAGAGCCCCTGCCCCGCCCTCGTTTCAGGTACTAAGAATTGAAGCTACCGCCTCTGATCCAAGTAATACTGCACCAAAGACTTAGTAGAAGCATCCTGTTCCGATAAGGCTGCCTCGTCACCGGCTACCGCAGGCATAATCTGCTTTGCCAGCACCTTGCCTAATTCGACGCCCCACTGATCGAACGAGTTAATTCCCCACACGACGCCCTCGACGAAAGTAATGTGCTCGTACAGAGCGATTAACTCCCCCAAAACGCGAGGAGTCAGTTCGGGGGCCATAATCGAAGTAGTGGGACGATTCCCCTCAAAAACCCTGGCTGGGACAATGTCCTCGGGTGTACCCTCGGCCCTAACCTCATCGGCCGTCTTGCCAAAAGCTAACGCTTTGGTCTGCGCAAAAAAGTTCGACAAGAACAACTCATGCTGATCAGTACCATCTGCCGCTTTGAGCGGCCAAGTCGGGTTAGCAAAGGCAATAAAATCAGCAGGAATAAGCTCAGTCCCCTGATGAATCAACTGGTAAAACGCATGCTGGCCATTCGTTCCAGGCTCCCCCCAGAAAACTTCACCAGTCAGAGTGGTTACCGCCGAACCATCACGACGAACACTCTTCCCATTCGATTCCATAGTCAACTGCTGCAAATATGCAGGGAAACGGTGCAAATACTGCGAATACGGCAGAACAGCGTGCGTCGAAGCACCCAAGAAATTCCGGTACCAAACGTTCAACAACCCCATTAGTAGCGGAACATTCTTGCCAGCCGGAGCAGTGGCAAAGTGCTCATCCATCGCGTGGAAGCCTTCCAAGAGATCAGCAAACCCATCAGGGCCAATCGCGATTGCCAAAGAAGTTCCCACCGCAGAATCGACCGAATAACGTCCTCCAACCCAATTCCAGAAGCCAAACGCATTCGCAGGATCGATGCCGAAGTCCGCAACCTTATCCAAGGCGGTAGACACGGCGACGAAGTGCTTAGCAACAGCTTGAGCACGCCCGTCCTCGGTATCTTCAATCGCACCAGCGTCCACTAGTGAAGCGAGCAGCCACCGCTTCGCGGCATTCGCATTAGTGAGAGTTTCCAAAGTAGTAAATGTCTTAGACGCAATGATGAACAGGGTGGTCTCGGGGTCGAGATCTGCGGTTGTCTCACCAACATCCGTAGGATCGATATTAGAAATGTAGCGGCACTCCAGACCGTCCTGGCAGTAGGGACGCAGCGTCTCATACGCCATGACCGGACCAAGATCAGATCCGCCGATCCCAATGTTCACCACAGTGCGAACAGGCTTTCCGGTTACGCCTACCCATTCGCCGGATCGGACTTTGTCTGCGAAAGCGTAAATCTTTTTGAGGACGGCGGCCACATCTTCACTGACGTTTTGGCCGTCCACATTTAGTTCGTCCGAGGGCGGGCGACGGAGCGCCGTGTGTAGGACCGCTCGGTCTTCGCTGGTGTTAATATGCTCGCCAGTGAACATCGCCTCGCGGATGGAGTGTACGTTCACTTCATCCGCAAGCTGCAGAAGCGCCTCGAACACCGGACGCGTCACTAAGTTTTTTGACAGATCTACACGCAAATCAGCGGCATCAATCGTCAAATCGGCGACCCTATCAGGTTCCTCTTCAAACCATTCACACAGGTCAGGCTGGAAATTATTCTTCAGTTCCTGAAGTTCGCCCCAGGACGCAAGTTGAGTTGGATCAATCGGTCTTACATGGTCACTCATGTCCGTTCCTTTCCATTACATACCCAAGTGTACGTTCTAGTAGGCGACAACGAAATTAAGTGTACGTTCACCCTGCGCGACGGTGAAGGGGGCACAGCTGCAAGCAACCGCCCCTCCCTCTTCGACGCTACCTTACTTTGCTTGCCCCAGGCCTTCAGGCCCGATTGCTGGCATCGGCGGAACAGCAGACTCGTCCTCTTCTAAACTCACCACGGGCACCATTGGCAAGAACTGGAGCCACCACTGCTCATAAGGGCGCCTATGGGCCAAATCGAGTTGATCCATCATACGTTCCACCGGGAAGATAACAGCATCATCCTCAGATTCGCCAACATACACAGCCTTTGCGCGTCCCTCTCTGAACTGGTCTTCCAACTCAGCCATGGCACGAGCCGTAAGCCGCGAAGCCAGCAACCTGTCAAACGGCGTCGGTGATCCTCCCTGCTGGAGGTGCCCGATAGCACTGGCACGTACGTCATAAAGGCCCTGACCTTCCTGCTCAAACACGCGCTCAAGGAACTCCAAGTTGTACAGGCCAGAAGCCTGCTCATTCCTGACCGCTAGGAACAGCCGCCGCCCCTCCTCAAAAGAGCGGCGCATCAACTGTGCGTCCTCTTCAATGTCAGCTAGGGTAACAGTCTCCTCATTCAGATAAACTCGCTCAGCCCCCGTGGCAATACCAGCCATAAGAGCCAAATACCCGCAGTAACGACCCATCGTCTCGGCAACAAAACACCGCTTAGACGCCGCGGCAGACTCCTTCACCCTATCCAGCGCCCACACCGCATTGTTCAACGCAGTGTCAGTGCCGATCGACAGTTCCGACCCCGGCAAGTTGTTATCGATGGTTGCCGGGACAAGAACAATTGGAATCCGGAAGGCAGGGTACCTACTGGCCTCCTCGACCATACGGTAGACCGCTAGATAGGCGTTAAGCCCACCCACTATCACGAGGGCGTCCAAGTGGTTGTTCTCGATGGCACGTCCTACGGCGTAAAGTTCGTCGACCTCGGGAACATGGCGCCGGGTACCCAGCTCCGCTCCCCCATTGAAGCCCCAGCCTTCAACATCACTCCAGGCCAGAGGGTAAATCTTTGAATCCATAAGGCCTTTGAAAGAGCCGTGCACGCCGAGCATCTCGAAACCCTTGTCAATGCCAATTCGAACGGCCGCTCGGGCTGCCGTGTTCATACCCGGCGCAAGTCCCCCCACGTGCATGATCGCCACCCGCTTACGGGGAGTAGCCGCCCTCTGCGAAGGAGCCACCTTCGGTGGGCACGAAAGTACCCTATTCAAGGCCAGCATGTTGACGAAAGAACGACCGCGCGCTCGAACCGCCTCATCGTAATTGTGGTCCGCCGTGAGCTTCTTGACCGCCCTCGTATCCGCGACAGATTTCATCAAAGGTAGACGCGCAATACGGTTCTTGCGAGTCCCCAAAATATAAGGTTCCGAATCAGCCGTAGCCTTTAATACTTCCACTGCAGCCGCATACCCAAGGGCCGTAGGCATCCACCGATCATAAGCCGAGGGCGTACCGCCCCTCTGCGTGTGCCCCAGAATAGTAATACGTGCCTGCTGGCCAGAGTACTTTTCAACGGCATCGGCAACTCTACGCGCAGTGATCTGCTGCCCTTCGCTATCTACTGCGCCCTCTGCCACAAGAATTATGGATTCGCGACGACCAGCGGCACGACCGGCCTCGAGAGCATCGATCATTTCCTGCTCCCACCCCGGGGCAGGAGGCTGTTCCGGGATAAAAACGTAATCGCATCCGCCCGCAACCGCCGCCATGAGAGGAAGATACCCGCAATGCCTGCCCATAACTTCCAACACGAAGGTGCGTTGGTGGGAGGCAGCCGTCGACGAAATCTCGTCAATCGCGGACAATATTCTGTGCAGCGCGGAATCCGTTCCGACTGTCATGTCAGAGCCAACAAGGTCATTATCAATGGAACCGACAATGCCGGCTATACCTAAGCTTGGATGGCGTTTAGCCACTTCAGGGTCGATTTCGCCCTCATTGGCGAGCTCCTTGACCATAGAAGGCCACTCTGAGCGGAATTCGTCAGTGCCTGACAGGGAGCCGTCCCCGCCTATCACGATCAGGCGGTCGATCCCATTTTCGAGCATATGCTTCGCCGCTTTTTTCATGCCGGCCCGTTCCCGGAATTCGGGTGAACGTGCAGTGCCTATGACTGTGCCGCCTCGATTCAGGATAGAGGAAACATCACCCCATTGAAGAGGGCGAATTTGGGAGCCGCCCTTTACGGCACCAGCCCAACCGTCCAGGATGGCGAATGGTTGAGCACCAAGAGCAATAGCAGTTCGAGCCACCGAACGTACAGCCGCGTTCATGCCTGGAGCATCACCGCCCGAGGTAAGAACGCCAACTTTTATGGGGCTACCGTCTTCGTTCCGGAATTTGCCCCTAAGATCAGCAAGTGTACGTTCACTATCCATTCATCCTCCATTGACGAAAAGCACTGCACGCATTGTTGTGATTCGCGCCTCTATTGTCTCCTATTTTTCCATTATGGGGTAGGACGAATAGGCCTAAGGCTTGATTGAACCACTAATTGGGCAGTATGGATGATTCCACCAACTTTGGAGTGTACGTTCACTACTGCCGCAGGAGGGCGCCGCTGCCCAGAACGCTACTAGCACTGTCGTTTTCCTGCGACGATTAATACCAACCCGTCGACCCGCGTGGTTCCCAGGATTTCATCCTGTAGGTTATCCACTCCCGCGCGCGTAGGAGCATTCCGCCAAGCCGCACAAACATCTGTTTCAGCCTGCTAACGAGCTCTCCCAACTCTTCGAGTTCCGCCCACTGAACGTGCACAACGCGCAAACCACAGGCCTCTAATTCAAGGTCACGCACCTGTTGTCGCCTTCGTTCACGCAGTTCTTGCTCGAACGAAAACCCTAATTTGCAGAGACCATCAAATTCCAGCACCAACCCCACCGCAGGATAATAGGCATCTAGATACCGTGTTGTTCTAGCGGTCCGAAGCTTGTACTGCAACGTAGCAGCAGGTAGGCCGGCCAAATGGCACACCCACACCATTGTCGCTTCGAACACAGAATCGACAGCCGGAGTAAGAAGTGCAAGCAGCCTTATTGCTTGCCGAAATCTCCTGTCATGCGGGTATTCATCTTTCAGCCGCTTCAAGATTCCAGCTTTTATAGATTTTGCTCGCTCCATCGCTACCTCAGGATTATTCCGATCAAATCCAACCAGCTTACGCAGCGCCATACAGCCGAACGTGACGCCATCGGCAGGGGGAGCAAGACGGAGCATATCCAGAATGGTTTGACGTACAGAGGTGACCAGGACGCCCTCGACATCTTCCACTTCAGGAGCCACGACCCATTCGTGTCTAATGATCTGAGCTGCAGGTAAGTGGGTATTTCCCACATCAATCCTGGGAAGGGCAAGCCGCTTCCTACAGCCTCTGTCGATCAATAGGTGAACGTCCGGGGATGTTGCCTTACATGGAATATTGTGGAGTGCCGCAGCCGATTCCATGCATGCTACTCCCCCGCCACATCGGTCAGTGCTGGCCAGTATCCGAGCGAAACGGAGAAACTCAACGTCTGAGGCTCTGGCACCTACTTCTTGGACTCTTATGGAAGCGTTTGGACTAACTCTAACGAGGGCGGGACTTGTCTTTTGCGCACTTGTACGCGGGTGCAAGCTTAACCAGGCCCTCTCGCGAATCTTGTATCTATATCGTCTGGGTTGAGCGAACATATTCGAAGTGTGGCGCTAATGAGGGCGAAGAGCAGCCTTCTTTTTGAGTTGCTGTGGATAAACGCCGCCAATCGAACTGTGGAAACCTAAAATAGTGAACGTACACTCCGCGTCTGGCGCGGAGTGTACGTTCACTAAACAATGTGGGTCGGCAGAGGCTACTTCACTGCGTCTAACAACCTGTATGTGTCAGTCTCGACCTGGAAGCCACGCCCAGTCGTCAACTCCGCACACGTCAACGTTTCCCCATCGTCACCACAAGCCCAACCATTGCGCTGAATGCGCTTGCCATATTCAAGCGGCTGCAGCTTCATCCGCTGGTCCGGATTCGGATTGTCCTCAACCTCAGCGTCGAAACGAAGCGGCTGTCCGTCCTCGACGCAAGCACCGGCACCACGACCCCCCGGCCAGACTGCCAAAGTATCTCCGCTGCGATAACCCGCCTTACAGGTCTTCTGATCCTCCGGATGTAAATCCACGGCTCGCACAAGCCCACACTGCACGCTCGGAGCCGCCGCACCCGATCCGTCCTCGCCCTTGAAAGGCAGGATCAGATCCGTACCCAACGCCCCCTTCTCATCAGAAAAAGCGCATACCGCATTACCTGATTCGGTGCGGAAAACCAACGACTTCCCCACGGCGAAATCCGCAGGCTCAGAACGAGGCATCCCCAACAAGGCCCCGACAGAAGTATCTGCCCCCTCAGGCACCTTCACGTCATCGGGATCCGACGCATCGGCCTGAGCACTCCCGCTCGCTGACTTGCCCTGGTGACCTCCGTCGAACTGACCCGTAGAAATCCCATAAACGTAGTAGCTCAGCCCAACCAACACGACAATGAGCACAACAGACCACAACGTCCAACCAATTCTTCTTACCACTGGCCCATTCCCTCTACTAGTGGCCAAGCACGGTCAATGTGCACATCCGAACCGCGTCGGCCTCGCAAGAACCCTTCGAAATCCTCCGCCCAGATAGCGTGCGCTCGCCTTTGCAACTCATTTATCTGATTGGGCAATAGCTCATCGAACTGCGCATGTTTTTGCAGCATAGCCGCAACCAGATCAAGGGTTGCGCTCGCGTCCACAAACGCATCGTGCAAGCCTTCCGGCAACTCCACGCCGTAATGGGATAACAGGTCCGACAACCGCCGCTTACCACGCCGCCGCGGCACAAAAGCCCGATCCAAAACAAGGGGGTCGAAAACGGGTGCGGCCTTACCTTCAAGCAGATCCCGCAGCGTTGCCAGCCCGTGGCGAGCAAGCTCGCTCTCCAAAATAGTCAGATCATATGAGGCGTTGAAGATGACGATCACAGCACCATCATTCACTGCCTGCACCAACGCATTCGCTATCTGCGGCAACGTGTCTACAGGATCAGTTCCGTTTACACGAACATACTCCGTGCTCATCCCATGTACGGCGGTCGAGGCAGCGGGGATTTCCACCCCAGGGTCGATCAGCCAGGATCGCACATGCTGGTCTTCCCCTGCCGAGGGCGAATTCCGGAGCACCAAAGAGGCGCTTATTATGCGTTCGCTGCGCGGATCAGTTCCAGTCGTCTCCGTGTCAAAACCAACTAACGGGGTTTGCTGCCAAACCTGCTGTGAGTCCACTCCTGCTCCCTTTCCAAGTACAAGATTAAGTGTACGTTCACTCCTAACGGGCGTTAGGAGTGAACGTACACTTAATGAATTTTGTGGGCGTGCACCACTTCTCTACTAGTGGGCACTCCCGTAGCGGCAGCCGGGCTCGCCTATCTTCGCCCTCGAACCGCCACTATGGCAGCCCTTACTTGTGCGACTGGCCGTGGTAGTTCGGTGCCTCAACAGTCATCTGCACGTCGTGTGGATGGGACTCACGAAGACCAGCAGCAGTAATCTGCACAAACTGCCCACGGTCCTTCAAAGTAGGTAGATCAGGAGCGCCGACGTAGAACATCGACTGGTGCAAACCGCCCAGCAACTGGTAAACAACCGCTGCCAAGGAACCGGAATATGGCACCTGCCCCTCAATGCCCTCAGGAACGATCTTGTCATCAGATGTGACATCGGCCTGGAAGTAGCGATCCTTAGAGTAGGACTTCCGCCCACGCGAACTCATCGCACCAAGCGAACCCATGCCGCGGTAGTGCTTGTACTGCTTACCGTTCATGAACACGAGCTCACCCGGCGATTCCTCACAGCCAGCCAGCAAGGAACCCAGCATGACCGTGTCCGCACCCGCAGCCAGCGCCTTCGCAATATCACCAGAGTATTGCAAACCGCCATCAGCAATTAGCGGAACGCCAGCAGGCCTACAAGCCTTCGCAGCCTCAATAATCGCCGTCACCTGAGGAACACCCACACCGGCAACAACGCGGGTGGTACAAATCGACCCCGGCCCAACGCCGACCTTGACCGCGTCAACGCCAGCATCAATGAGCGCCTGTGCGCCCTCTTCAGTAGCAACATTTCCGCCAATAATCTCAATGTTCGCAAAGCGCTCGTCGGACTTCAGTCGCGAGATCATCTTGCATGCCAGATCCGCAGCACCATTGGCAGTATCGACAACGAGCACGTCAACACCGGCTTCAGCTAGCGCCTCAGCGCGCTCCCAGGTGTCTCCCCAATAGCCTAGAGCGGCACCAACTAGCAGGCGCCCTTCCGAATCCTTAGTGGCATTCGGATACTTCTCGGTTTTCACAAAGTCCTTGACCGTAATCAGACCGGCCAGGTGCCCGTCCTCGTCAAGGATGGGAAGCTTCTCAATACGATGCTGCGCCAGCAACTGCTTGGCTTCTTCACGCGAGATACCTACCTTGCCAGTGATCAGCGGCATCGGAGTCATGGCTTCCTGTACCGTCATCTGGGACCACTTCGACGAGGGGATAAAACGCAGGTCGCGGTTCGTAATGATGCCGAGCAGGGTGTCGTCCTCGTCAACTACGGGCAATCCAGACACGCGGTAGTGCCCACAGAGCTTGTCGAGCTCATCGATAGTGGCCGTCGGGTGGACCGTCACCGGGTCGGATACCATTCCCGACTCTGACCGCTTTACCTGCCGGACCTGATGGGCCTGCTCCTCGATAGAAAGGTTGCGGTGCAAAATGCCAATGCCGCCTTGGCGAGCCATGGCGATCGCCATTCGAGCTTCAGTCACCGTATCCATTGCCGCAGATATAAGAGGCATACGCAGCTTGATTTTCTTAGTTAACACCGCCTCCGTATTCACATCGGAGGGGACGACGTTCGTGGTTCGCGGCAGAAGCAGAACGTCATCGTAGGTAAGACCTGTAAGAACAACTGGATTTTGCATATCGTGGCTCACATTGCAATGTTATCGCCCATCTGGATGAGGATTAAGTCCCGCGGGTGGGATTTTTATCATGTAAGATCTGTGCGCTGCAAAAATAATTCACGATTGTGCGAGTTTCGCCACAGCGTCAACGCCTCGTAACTACGCAGTTTACCCGCTGTTGCCAAATTGTTAGCCCTATCTTCGGACTACGTTCAGGAAACTCTAAGATTCAGCTGAAACATTTCTGTATAAGACATCTGGCTAATCAGATTTTAGGTTTCCCATGAAGCCTACGCAACTGCTAAGGAGATGCGGATGACTGATGTATCGCGACTTCCCGGGCCCAGCATGGACCTGTGGGAATGGCAGTACGAAGGCGCCTGCCGCGACCTAGACACTGAACTTTTCTTTCACCCCGAGGGCGAACGCGGGGGAACACGCAGGCGTCGAGCAGAAGCGGCAAAAGCCATTTGCGCAACCTGCCCAGTAATCGACAAGTGCCGCGAGTATGCGTTGAAGGCTCATGAGCCCTACGGAGTATGGGGCGGCATGACTGAGGAAGAGCGCAGGGCGCAAATCCACAAGGCTCGCAAGAGCGCTTAGGCGACTGCGAACAGCAAGTTCCTAGGGGAGTGATCCGGCGCGGACACTCCCCTTTTTCATGCCCTCTTTGGAGTGTACGTTCACTTTTCGACAACGCCAGAACCGAGTGTACGTTCACTCCCCTTAGACGGAATACGCCCCCACAATGACACATCCGTGCAGAAAAATAGCGGCTGGCAATTAACTGCCAGCCGCTACCTCAGAAAGCTATATTAGCGATCAACCTTGGCCAAAATATCGCGAGCATTCAGCAACAGGTACTCCTGCCCGTCATACTTCACCTCGGTGCCGCCGTACTTTGAGTAAATGACTACGTCGCCCTCGGCAACGTCCAGCGGAACCCGCTTACCAGAGTCATCAACGCGTCCCGGGCCTACTGCCAAAACAGTTCCCTCTTGCGGCTTTTCCTTAGCGTTATCCGGAATGACTAGGCCAGACGCCGTCTTCTTCTCAGCTTCAACCTGCTGGACCAGAACACGGTCCTCGAGCGGCTTAATGGAGACCGACACTGCGGACCTCCCTTTCTATAGATCGAATGGGATTGCTAATGGCCGCCTACCCTCCGTCGCGGGTGGTCGAATAGGTGACCTGCGTTTAGCTACTCGCCTCACGTACAAGAATAGGTTAGCCCCCTCTTAGCACTCTGACAACCTGAGTGCCAAAGATTCTCTGTCAGCCCAACTTTCCGACGCGTCCGCATTCCCATTAGACTTCAGGCATGCACCCCAAAGTTGGCCTTCGCCCTCAAAAATCTTCCTTTTCCCAAGGTGGTACGCACTTCAACCTACTCGAGGAAGCCTTCCGAAGCGACCGCTCATCTCATGAGGTCGGAATGAAGCTCCGTAAGATGGGCATACCGGCCGATATAGCCGCAGAAGTGGCACTCCAGTGCGAACTGCGCCGCCAAGCTGCAACAAAATTGGGCGAAGACGCCGACAAAATGCTCTTCACTCGAGACGGTATGGAACAGGCCACACGCGCCGCCGTTGCGACATGGCACGCCGAAAAAATGTCCGAGGCGAACGTACACTACATTGCCGATCTAGGCTGCGGCCTGGCAACCGAAGCAATCGCCTTTTCGAAACGGGCACTGAAAGTTCTTGGCATCGAGTTAGATCCCAAAACAGCAGCCTATGCCAAGAACAATGTTTCCCGATGGCCTGATGCGGACATTCAGATCGCAGACGTCACAAAAATCGATATCGGGAAACTCAAGGCCGAGGGAGTAGACGCGCTTTTTGCTGACCCCGCCCGAAGAGGCCCACGCGGTCGCATCGCAAATCCTGCAATGTGGTCTCCGCCGTTACCGGCAGTGTACGCGTGGCGAACCCTGATCCCGAACGTGGCGGTAAAAGTTGCGCCAGGCATCAGGTACTCCGATGTTCCCGCAGATGCGGAAGCCATCTGGGCCAGCGTCGACGGTAGCCTCGTAGAAGCAAGCTTATGGTTTGGGGATTTGCGAGAACGCGCAGGCCGCTCAGCCATTATTTTTAGGGGCGATCAGCGGCATCTTTTCCAGGTTGAGGGCGAAGGTCCAACCGCTCCCGCGGCCGCCGCACCTGTCGCGGACGGAATCATGCATTGGATAGGTGAAGTTGATAGCGCCGTATTGAGGGCGGGCGGCTTAGCACAGTGGGCGCACTCCTGGCCCGGGGCTGGCATCCTCCATGATGGAATCGCCTACGTTACGTCTGAAACTTCGCCTTCCCCTGAGGCCGCAAAATATGGTCACTTTTGGGAGGTGCAGACGGTGCTGCCCTTGAATGCGAAGAAGGTCAAGAAGGAGTTAGCGAGGCTCGGGATCGGCAAATTAGAAGTGAAGAAGCGCGGAGTGCAGATCGATCCCGCAGCATTCAGGAAGTCGGTGCTCAAGGGCGCCACCGGGGATGGTGCAGCGACTCTTTTCCTGACGAGAGCACAGGTGAACGGCAAGTCTAAACACGTTGCCATAGTCGCGACGGAGTGAACGTACACTCCAATTCCGGACGGGTTTTCATACCCAACTCTTAGTGAACGTACACTTCGGCCGAGTGAACGTACACTCCGCTAACGGGCGCGAGGATTCAGCCTCTTAAACGGAAAATGCCAGCCCCGCCTAGGGCCGGCATCATCCCAAAAGCTTCAGTTACACGCGCGCCACAGACAGCGACAGTCCTGAATCAGGACCGAATTCCGGATCGGACGGGGCGACGCCCTCGCGAACCAACGCACTACCAATAGCAGCGATCTGCGCACCATTATCAGTACAGAAGCGCAGCGGAGGTAAGCGAACCTCGATGCCAGCGCTCTGGGCTCGCGCCGCGAGGAGCTCACGCAGCCGCGAATTTGCAGAGTAGCCGCCCCCCACAACGATCGTGGAGCACCCCAAGTCCTTGGCCGCCCTCACTGCTTTAGCAGTCAACGAATCATTGACAGCCTCAGAAAAGCCAGCGCACACGTCCTCGGCGGGAACCTCTTTACCAGACTGCTTTATGCCTTCAACGTATCTAGCCACTGCCGTCTTCAGACCGGAAAAACTGAAGTCGTATCGGTGCGCATCCTTGTCTTTCGCGGAAGCAAGGCCACGTGGGAAACGGATCGCCTTGCGATCACCAGCCTGCGACATACGATCAACATGCGGCCCACCTGGATAGGGAGTCCCCAGCATGCGCCCGACCTTGTCAAACGCCTCACCAGCAGCATCGTCGAGCGTACCGCCCAGCTCTCGGACGTCAGTCGCAATATTGCGAACATCGAGCAAGTTTGAGTGCCCGCCCGAAACTATCAGTCCAACGAAGTGATCTGGGAAAGGCCCGTCTACGAGCTCATCAACCGCCAGGTGCCCAATTACGTGGTTCACGCCGTATAGCGGCTTATCTAGACTTGCCGCGAGTGCCTTAGCCGCTGAAATACCAACAGTCAGAGAACCAACCAGCCCAGGCCCTGCAGCGCACGCGATTGCGTCAACCTCACTGAGGCTGACACCGGCCTTATCAAGAGCCGCCTTCATCGTTGGGAGGAAGGACTCCAAGTGAGCGCGCGAGGCAATTTCAGGAATAATGCCACCGTAGCGGGCATGCTGGTCCATGCTTGTCGCGGTCACGTCGGCAAGAAGTTCCCGGCCTCGTACTAGGGCTACGCCTGTCTCGTCACAAGTCGATTCAATACCAAGAATTAGTGGTTGAGCAGTCACCTTTTCATCCTACGCGCTCCGAGGGCGTGCGCGAAGTTAAGTGTACGTTCACTCCCCCACAGACGAATCCATGCCCCAAAACGGAGTGTACGTTCACTCCCCCACAGACGAATCCATGCCCCAAAACGGAGTGTACGTTCACTCCTTTACTCAGAGGGGAGCAGCAAAAAGGGCCCTGAGAGGTTTCCCTCCCAGGGCCCTAATCCAAGGAAACTACATGCCCTTGAGAACAGCCTTCCCAAGCTGACGATTCAACACCGAAATCGTCTCCAAAGGAATCTGCTTCGGGCAGACCGCAGCGCATTCACCAAAGTTAGTGCACCCGCCAAAGCCCTCGGCGTCATGCTGCAACAACATGTTCTTCACACGCATCAAGTTCTCGGGCTTGCCCTGCGGCAACAGGCCCAAATGTGTCACCTTCGCAGAGGTAAACAACATTGCCGACCCGTTCGGGCAAGCAGCCACACAAGCACCGCAACCAATGCAATTCGCAGCCTCGAACGCGCGATCCGCATCCTCTTTAGGAACCGGAGTAGCGTGCGCGTCAGGAGCAGCACCAGTATTGACGGAAATGTAGCCGCCAGCCTGAATAATACGATCCAAAGCGCTCCTATTTACCACCAGGTCCTTAATGACCGGGAAAGCCTTAGACCGCCACGGCTCGATCGTGATCGTGTCGCCATCCTTGAACGAACGCATGTGCAACTGACAAGTAGGAGTATTCCCCTTCGGGGAGGCACCATCATTGCCGTGCGGCACACCATTGATGACCAAACCACACATACCGCAAATGCCTTCGCGGCAATCAGAGTCGAACGCTACCGGGTCCTCGCCCTTGGCAAACAACTCCTCGTTCAAGATGTCCAGCATCTCTAGAAAGCTCGTATCTTCTTGCACCCCAACGAGCTCGTATTCCTTCATTACGCCATCAGCCTCAGGGCCAGCCTGGCGCCAGATACGCAGTTTAATTTTCACTTGTAACTCCGCTGCTTCAGCTCGATGTTGTTATAGATCAGATCTTCCTTATGCAAGACCGGAGGTTTGTCCTCACCCGTGTATTCCCACGCAGCCACATACAGGTAGTTCTTGTCGTCACGCAACGCCTCGCCCTCTTCAGTCTGAGATTCGCCACGGAAGTGGCCACCACAAGACTCATTGCGGTGCAAAGCATCAATACACATCAGCTCGCCCAGTTCCAAGAAGTCGGCGACACGGCCGGCACGCTCAAGCGACTGGTTCATCTCGCCAATCGATTTACCCGGCACACGCACGTTCGACCAGAACTCTTTCCTAAGAGCGCGAATCTTCTCGATTGCCCCCAACAGACCATCATGGGTGCGGTACATGCCGCAGTAGTCCCACATGATCCTGCCAAGTTCCTTATGGAAGGAATCCACTGACCGCGACCCGCCAATGCTCATGAAGCGGTCTATCCGCTCCTGCGCACTCTGGAGGGCGGCCTGCACATCCGGGTCGTCCTGATCCAGCACGGACTCCGCCAACTTGTCAGCCAAGTAGTCATTGACCGTGTTTGGCAGCACGAAGTAACCGTCGGAAAGCCCCTGCATTAGCGCAGACGCACCGAGCCGGTTCGCGCCGTGGTCACTGAAGTTCGCTTCCCCACCAACGTAGAGGCCGGGAATGGTGGACTGAAGATCGTAGTCAACCCACAAGCCACCCATCGTGTAGTGCGAGGCCGGGTAAATACGCATCGGCACTTCGTACGGGTCATCGTCAGTAATGCGCTCATACATTTCGAACAGGTTGCCGTACTTGGCCGAAACAGCGTCCTTACCCATGCGCTCGATTGCATCAGCGAAATCAAGGTACACGCCACGGCGCACCATGCGTTCTTCGCCGTCGGGACCGACCTCGGCTAGCGCGGGACCGACTCCCCTACCCTCGTCACACATGTTCTTGGCCTGTCGCGAAGCAATGTCACGCGGCACCAAGTTACCGAAGGAAGGATAGATGCGCTCCAGGTAGTAGTCGCGATCTTCCTCGGGAATATCGCGCGGATCCTTTTCGCAGTCTTCAGCCTTCTTCGGAACCCAAATACGGCCGTCGTTACGGAGCGACTCGGACATCAACGTCAGCTTCGACTGCTGATCGCCATGCTGCGGAATGCAAGTCGGGTGAATCTGCGTGTAGCAGGGATTAGCGAAGTACGCACCCTTACGGTAGGCCCTCCAAGCCGCCGTAGCGTTGCACCCCATGGCATTAGTAGACAGGAAGAACACGTTGCCATAGCCGCCGGTGCAAAGCACCACGCAGTGGGCAGTGTGTGCCTCGAGCTTCCCAGTAGTCATGTCTCGGGCGATAATGCCTTTGGCGTGGCCATCCTTCAGGATTAGCTCGACCATCTCATGGCGCGAATGCTCGGTAACCGTCCCGGCCTTCACCTGCCGCTCCAACGCCTGATATGCGCCAATCAGCAGCTGCTGGCCAGTTTGCCCGCGAGCGTAGAACGTACGCGATACCTGCACACCACCGAAGGAACGGTTGTCAAGCAGTCCGCCATACTCACGCGCAAACGGCACGCCCTGCGCAACACACTGGTCAATGATGTTCGCACTAACCTCGGCCAGCCTGTACACGTTAGTTTCACGAGCGCGGTAATCCCCGCCCTTGACGGTGTCGTAAAAGAGGCGGTAAACCGAGTCGTTGTCGTTGCGGTAATCCTTTGCCGCGTTAATTCCGCCCTGCGCAGCAATAGAGTGTGCTCGACGTGCCGAATCCTGGTAGAAGAACACGTCAACGTGATAGCCCATCTCGCCAAGCGAAGCAGCTGCTGCGCCGCCTGCCAGCCCGGTACCAACGACGATAATCTTCAGCTTACGACGGTTCGCCGGGTTCACTAGCTTGGCCGTAAACTTGCGGGTCTCCCAGCATTTCTCGATGGGAACGTCCAGCGGCGCCTTGGTATCAGCGATCTTGTCGCCCTCGTAATAAAGTCCTGAAATAAGTTCGCTCATGATCATTCCCTACTTAATAACGCCCAGCGCGATTGCAAGGGGCGGCAGCACAAACATGAACCAGATGGCAAAACCAATAAGCCCAGACAGCACAGTCATAGGCTTGCGAGTGTTTTCGCGCATCCACCCCATAGTTTGGAAAGCCGACCAGAAGCCGTGTGCAATATGCAGGCCAATGATGGAGACGAACACGATGTATACCAACACCATCCACCAATTCGAGAAGGTGGTTAGCATCATGTCAAAGGGCATAGCCGGAATCTTCTCACCGTCGACCACCATTGTGTGCGAGGCATAAGCCGCATTGTTGCCCACTTTGAACGTCTTTGTTGTGAAGTGCAAGATGTGGAAGATGATCAGGAAGATCAACAGGATTGAGCCAACTCGCACTGTGCGCGCCGCGTAAGAGTTTGTCACCGCCTTCTTCACGTCGTAACGGGTTCCCCGAGCTGCGCCGCCGCGGTGCCACAGATAGAGCGCGGACACCATGTGCACAACAATGAGCACAACCATGATCACGCGCAAGATCCAGAGGAGACCTTCGTGAGGCAGGATCGGGACCAGGAATTCCCGCAGGTGATGAGCGTAACCGTTGTACGCGGCCGCACCGCCAAACGCCTTTAGGTTCCCGTATGAATGAAATACCAGAAAAAAGACAAAGAAGAGGCCGGAAATCGCCATCGCCTGCTTCATGAAGACGGTGGTGTTCCACGCATGTCTCTTCTTGGTCGTCACATTTGAATTCGCCACGTTTTTTAGCCTAGTCTCACGACCTGACACGGAGAGTAGATCTAGGTCCTAAACTTTTCTCTCACGCTCTCTAAAAACCTTCATTAGGGCTATAACCACGGATTTTAGGGAGTTTTACCGAAACAAAGTCGACCCATTTTTCTGACACAAGCAGTCAGCGGAGCCCTTGCTCGACCTCCACATGTGAACCTTTTGACAACGAAAGTGTTACGTAAACTACTTTTTAGCTATTTTGCGCTACCAGGCTTTCTCGAGGGCGGACCCATACTCCGCCCGGCCGACACCTTGAACTTGCCCGGCAAAGTTACAACTTTTTACCCATCCGCACCGCATCGTCCGGTGGGAGCCGGTAGTAGCGCTTGATCCTGCCGAGGGCTTCATAGCCCGCCCTCTTATAAATTCGTTGTGCAGCTAAGTTCTTCGAACGTACTTCCAGGAAAATCGAACTTGCCGACCGCCGCCGCGACGCCTCATCTATCCACGCCACAATCGCTGAAGCAATTCCGCGTCTTCTAGCCTCCGGAATCGTGGCAACCGTCATCACATCGGCCTGGTCTCCAGCGTAGCGGGCGCCCCCATACCCCAACAGGACGCTAGAGTCCTGCCCGGCCAGCGCCCCCACATATTCACGATCGGGACGGCTTAGTTCCGCAACCAGGGTCTGCTTATTCCACGCCTCTCCCCCAAATAAGGCAGACTCCAGCGAGGCAATCTGCTCGACCCACTGCGGGCCGAGCTTTACCAGGTGAAACTCGCCCGCCGGCGCTTCGGCGTGGAGTGTACGTTCACTCATTTAAGAGGCCGAGGCGGCCCTTCTGTGCAGCAGCCACCTTAGCCGCTACGCCCGGGTGAATATCCGGCCTACGCAGGTAAAGCGGCTCAGAAGAGAAGTCGACCTCCTCGCCACCGGCCTCACGTGCCAGCCTTGCCGCGCCGATGCGGGCCATAACTACCGGGTCCAACGTGTCAGCCAGCTGTGCGGACGGGGGCAACGCCTCAGGGTATAGTTCAGCACCCGCACCAACGATGAAAGGATCTTCACCACGGGACTTGTTGAAGAACGATTCAGCTGGACCAACCTCAGGCCCCCACAACGCTGTCACATCATCTGGGCCAGCAGCTTCGTAAAGTCCGGCGTAGACCTCTTTGCGCTTGCCATCGGTGGCCACCAGAACCTTCCGATCGCGCACCTGATCCAACGCCTGCCTAGCTAATACGTCCAAGCTGCAAATGCCGAGCACCCGAGCGTCAAGCACCTCGCCGATTACTCGCGCCGACACCAAACCTGCACGTAACCCAGTAAATGGTGCGGGACCAGTTCCAACGGCAATAGTCTCGATTCCAGCCTCGGCCAATTCCTTGCCACTGCCCTGCTTCACGACACGTCGAATCAGCTCATTCAGAGCTTCCGCGTGTCGCCGCTGATCGGCAATGACCTCCTTCGCCAAGACCTCGACAGACTGATCAATATCTACTAGTCCGACACCGGCTCCAGCCGAGGTGTCAATACACAAAAACCGCACGGGTCAACCCTAGTCCTTCACTACTCCATTGTGACAATCTGCCTGGCCAACCGGGATCTCACCGGTAGCTGGGAATACCCTAGACAGGTCCTCCCCCAGCTGCCGCAGGTCAATATTCGCCCACCGCTGGCCGTGTCCTGTCAGACGCAGCGTCCGCTTACCATCGTCCATCTGTGTCAGATCCACCGTGCCATCAGCGTCAACCTGCGCCGTCCCGCCAGTTGGCCGAATAATGTCGACCTCAAGCCGGTCCTCGGAAAGCCCCTCGGTCTTCCCCTTGCCCCATTCGATAACGGTCACGGACTCACTCAGCGACGACTCCAAGTCAAGAGTCTCTAGATCCTCTGCGTCCTCGATACGGTAGGCGTCCGCATGAATCAAAGGAACGCTACCGCCCTCGGGAGGATGCACCCGAGCCACGATGAAAGTGGGAGACGAAACGTTGCCGTGCACGCCCATCCCCTTGCCAATACCCTGCGTAAACGTGGTCTTACCAGCGCCCAATTCCCCAGAGAGCATCACCAAATCACCAGGCCCAAGCAACTTCGCCAACCGTTCGCCAACGCGCCTGGTCTCGTCGGGTTCTGCGACCTCTATCTGCAAATTATTCGTCACCATCTTGCCTACCTTTGACGTCAATACGGGGTACACGGGCGCCAACCCGCGTCACCACCTCATAGTTTATTGTGTTAGTCCAATTAGCCCAGTCCCGCGCTGTTGGCTCCCCATCCGAACCGTCGCCGAAGAAGATGGCATCGTCGCCGACTTCCGCTGGGGCGTGTTCGCCCTCGCCCAAATCAAGAACGACCTGATCCATGCAGATTCGGCCCACAATCGGCGCGTCGAATGCCCTATCCTTTGTCTTAATCCGCACCCGCGCCCCATCGCAGGCACGCGCAATCCCGTCACCGTACCCAAGCGGGGCGACGGCGAGCCACCGCTGCGAAGGCGTAACCCACGTCCCCCCGTAAGAAACCGGGCGCCCCGCCTCGACTTTTTTAACCACCGTCAAGCCTGCCTGCAGGCGCATGGCTGGCCGCAACGCCAGGTCAGAGTTGGTTTGCACGCGCTCATCTGGGCTGAGCCCATAAACCCCAATCCCGTCACGCACCATCGGCGTATGTAGCTCCGGGTGCCACAGCGTAGCCGCAGTTGCAGACAGATGGGAAAGCTCGGGATTCAAGCCGGCCTCTTTCGCCACGGCGAGGGCGGCGGCAAACTCTTGGCCCGCACGTTTCGTCTGCGCCTTGCCTTCCGCTGAAACCTCGTCGGCCCGCGAGAGGTGCGACCAGACTGCCACGACCCGGATTTTCCCCGCCTTTTCTAGGCAGAACGCAGCTTCGCAGAGGGCGGGCCAGGTGCGGGCGGTGGCTCCGGCACGGGACATTCCCGTATCGATTTTTAAGTGTACGTTCACTATCTTCGAGGTTTTTTCGGCTGCCTCTTCTAGCCGATCTAATGCCCAAAAATCAGAAACTGACAAATCAATGTCTGCTTCTACGGCCTCTTCAATCGGGGATCCTGGTAGGAAAATCCACGAAAATATGCGCGGCCGCTTGCCCACAATTTTTCGTATCTGCATCGCCTCGGTTAGCTGTGCCGCACCAAACCAGGTTGTCCCCGCCTGGATTGCCGCGCGCGCCACTAAGGCCAACCCGTGGCCGTACGCGTTCGCCTTCACGATTACCATGTGCTCACTATCTGGCGCAGCTGCCCGTAGCTGGCGCACGTTGGCGGCAATCGCCGCAGTATCGATCAGAGCTACTCCGCCATAGGTGTCGTAAAGGTGCTGAGTCATGACTCCCATTGTGCCACTGTCTAGGCGCTCTTCCTGACCTTCCTGCACACATTCTCTTTTCGCGCAGGTTAGAGGCATTTATTACCAAGAAATTGCCCAGTTACTTCCAATCTGTTTAGTGAACGTACACTCCACACGAAACCGCAAACTAAGTGAACGTACACTCCACTAGCGCAGGGCTAGTTCTATCGCAGCCGGAATCTGCTGCACGATATCTGAAGCAAGAATTGGATGCCCCACCTTCTTCTTGCGTCCCAGCTCCGGGCCTGCGCCCAATCCCGCCGCTAGCCGCGCCGCAATCGAATGCACCCATGTGCCCGCTGCAGCACCAGCAGCCGTCTCCGACGCAGAAAGCGAATGCCCATCAGCCTCAGCCTGCGCCTGCTCCATCGCGAGCACCGCCCCAAGGATCCCCGCAAGCGCATCACCAGCCCCCGCAGTAGCAGTCCACCCTGGCGCTTCCGCTTGGGTGAAGGTATCGCCCTCGGGACCACACACAACGCTCACGGCCCCCTTTAGCAGAACGGTCGCACCCGTCTTCTCCGCTAACAGACCTGCCCATTTTGCGGGTGCCGCCTCAATATCCGACCTGGCCACCCCACCAGAAGCCTCGCTAAAACCCAAACGGGTAGCTAGTTGCGCAGCCTCACCCGCGTGCGGAGTAAGAACCACATTCGGGGCGAATTTCCGCACTCGTCGCACGGGCGAAGACCCCATGGACTCTGCCCGCTCAGGTAGCCGCGCCAAAATACGATCAATAATCGAAATGCCACCAGCATCCACAACCACCGGCAGGGACCGCAAAATCGCCTTAGTGGCAGCACGAACCATCTCGTCTACCCTGCCCTCATCTTTCGGATCGAGGCCGGGACCAACCACCACGGCCTGCGACCTCCCGCTTACCGGCACCGCTTCCGGCAGTACCGCAAAAAGCGAGGCCGAAGCAGCCGCGGGAATATTCACGCGAACCATGCCGGCCCCAGTGCGCGCGGCCGCTCGAGCACAAATAATCCCCGTAGCCGGATACGAGTCGGAGCCGGCCACCACTTCCACCACCCCGCGGGTGTACTTGTGATCCGCCCTCCCTGGTACCTTCCAGAGGTCGGCCACGTCAGCCGCGGTCAGTCGGCATGCGGACACGGGAGCTTCGACCGGCCCCAGTTCCACTACCTCGATAGAGCCGAAAGAGTTGCATGCAGGCGGCAAAAGGGCAGGATTCTTCATTGCGCCCATGGTTACCGTGACGTCAGCAGTAAGGTGAGGGCCGGCTACCTTTCCGTCCTCGCCACCTAGCCCGGAAGGAACGTCGACTGCTACCACCACTGGTTCGTCAGGACTGGAATCTCGTAGTGACACCAGTTGCCCCACGACGGTGGCGGCAGTTCCTCGGAGTGGCCCACTACCGCCGGTACCGACAATGCCATCTACCCACACCCCGGCTTTGTTTGCTGCCTCGGCAACGAGGGCTCGCAGCTGCGACCGCTTAGTCAGCCTGGCCGCGTCCAAAATGTCCACCCCTGCCTTCTTGGCAGCAGCCAACGCGCGCGGATGGGCCTTAGTCGAAACAAGTAAGGCCTGCACCTTCGCCCCCGAATCAGCCAGGTATTTAGCCGCATAGAGGGCGTCACCACCGTTATCGCCACCCCCGACAAGAGCTAGGACGGTAGAACCATGCACCGTAGCCCCAAGCAGGGTCAGCTGATCCGACACAGCCGCAGCCACCCCATCGGCGGCTTGCTTCATCAAGGCGTCCTGGGGAGCGGCAGCAACCAGCTCGCCCTCGGCACGCCGAACATCACTGGAGGCGTAGGCGCGCAGCATTATTCGACGGTCACCGACTTAGCTAGGTTCCTAGGCTGGTCCACATCTAGGCCACGAGTCTTCGCAACCTCGCAAGCCAGAATCTGAAGAGGAACAACCGTAAGTAGCGGCAGATACAAGGTTGGGGCGGCCGGCACGCGGAAGACAGCTTCGGCGAAATTGTCCACCGAAGAATCGCCCTCTTCTGCTACACAGAACACGCGCGCGCCCCTAGTACGCACCTCTTGGATGTTCGACAGCACCTTGCGGTGCAGCTCAGGCCGACGCGGAGTGGGAACGATAAAGACGACAGCAACCCCGTCCTCGACAAGGGCGATCGGCCCGTGCTTCAGCTCGCCCGCAGCAAACCCCTCAGCGTGAATGTAGGCAATTTCTTTCAGCTTGAGGGCGCCCTCCATAGCAACTGGGAAGCCCACGTGCCTGCCAAGGAAGTACACGGATTCTTCAGAAGCCAAAGTGCGGGCCACCTGGCGCACCGTCTCGGCATTGTCGAGGACGCGCTGCACCTTCTGGGGAAGCTTCTCGAGCTTCTCCATGTAGTCTTCGATCTCGTCAATGTACTTGTTCCCACGTACCTGCGCCAAGAACAATCCCAGCAGATAGCAGGCGGAAAGCTGCGCCGTGAAGGCCTTAGTAGAGGCAACCGCGATCTCGCGGCCGGCATGTGTCAGCAGCACCGCATCCGATTCACGCGAAATAGTCGAACCGGGGGTGTTCACAATCGCCAATACGCGTGCCCCCTGCTCCCGAGCGTGCCTAATAGCCATGATCGTGTCCATCGTCTCACCAGACTGAGAGATGGCCACTACCAGCGTCTTCTCGGTTACCACGGGGTCTCGGTAAGAGAATTCGTGAGCCAATTCGACCTCGACTGGGATGCGACACCAGTGCTCAATCGCATAGCGGGCGACCTGTCCGGCGTACGCGGCCGTACCACACCCGACAACGATCATCTTGTCAATAGTGCGGAGTACCTCGGTAGGAATGCGCAGCTCATCCAATGCCAGGTGCCCTGTGGAATCGAAACGATCCTCCAAAGTAGCCTTGATCGCCTTTGGCTGCTCAGAAATTTCCTTCTCCATGAAGGTGGGCCAACCGCCCTTTTCAGCAGTCTCGGTCTCGAAGTCAATCTTGTAAGTAGACGGTTCAGTTGCCTTGCCCTCGACGTCCACAATCACGACCTCGGTGGCGGTCAGAAGAACCATTTCGTCTTGGCCGACCTCGACCACCTGGTCGGTGTGCTCAGCAAACGCCAACACGTCAGAGCCAAGGAAGTTCTCGCCCTCGCCAATTCCCACGACGAGCGGAGAAGAGCGGCGAGCTGCAACTATCGCGTCCGGACAGTCCTGATGCAGCACCAGCAAGGTGAAAGTGCCTTCCAAGCGCGCAGTCGTCTTCCGCATCGCCCGTGCTAGACGCGCAAAAGCTGCCTTGTTGGAAGCATCAGGAACTACGGCTCCCTGATCCGCTACCTGCTCAGAATCGCCCTGATCAGCGCGGTAATAATGGGCAACCAGGTGGGCTACGACCTCGGTATCAGTGTCCGAGACGAACTCGACCCCGGCAGCGGTAAGTTCCCCCCGCAGCGCGTCCGCATTCTCAATAATGCCATTGTGGACCAGAGCCAGCCGCCCCTCGTCAGCAATGTGAGGATGCGCGTTTTCGGTGGTCGGAATGCCGTGGGTCGCCCACCGCGTATGCCCGATCCCTGCAATCGCATCATCCAACGGCTCATCCTGTAGAAGCTGACGCAAATTCGCCAACTTACCCACAGATTTGCGCACCTGCAGGAGCTGCGGCGCGGCCACAGCAACACCAGCAGAGTCGTATCCGCGATATTCAAGGCGAGCCAACCCGCCCATTACTACCTGCGCGCTACGAGCGCCGAGCTTACAACCAATATGTCCAACAATTCCGCACATACGTAAATCAAACCACGTACCGGTGACATTTTCAGCAAACAAAACAGTAAATACACCGTAAAAATAAGTGGAATACGCCATTCAACTTTGCGTCATTACCCCCGCTTGAGGGCATAATGAAGCGTGAACGCTCTACAGAACAACCCTTGGGGTATGCCTTCCAGTTTTTTCGAGGGCGAAACTGGCAGCCAACTTGCCCCAGCTAGGGGGCCACAGACTTCAGATCGCAGCCCCTATCAGGAATTCGACAGGCGCAGCTGGGCCTCGTTGGCATCTGCCACCCCGCTGCCGCTCACTGAATCAGATATTCGCAGGTTGGCCGGTCTGAACGATCCAATTGACATGCGAGAAGTAGACGCAATCTACCGCCCTCTTTCAGCATTGCTCCAACTTTACGTGAATGAGCAGCGCTCTTTGGCTGATGCGCGGGCCGCTTTCCTGCGCGAACCGCACGGGCGGACCACACCCTTCGTGATTGGTATTGCGGGATCTGTGGCGGTCGGGAAATCTACCGTTGCTAGGTTGCTGACCGAGTTGATGCGACGGTGGCCTCAGACTCCGAAGGTGGAGTTGCTTGCAACCGATGGGTTCTTGAAGCCGAATGCGGAGTTGAAACGTCTGGGTCTGATGGACCGGAAGGGATTCCCGGAATCTTACGATAGGCGCGCTCTGCTACGTTTCCTTGCGGCGATTAAATCTGGGGCCCGGCAGGTTTCCGCCCCGGTTTATTCGCATGTTAGCTACGATATTGTGCCCGATGAGCGGAACGTAGTTGAGCAGCCGGATGTTCTGATTGTCGAGGGGCTGAATGTGCTTCAGCCGCCGGTGCGGTCTTCAGAAGCGTCGACGGCCCTTGGCGTGTCAGACTTTTTCGATTTCTCGATTTACGTTGATGCCCGTCATGAGGACATTAAGAATTGGTACATCGAGCGTTTCTTGAGGCTCCGCGAATTCGCATTCAAGCAGCCGAATTCTTATTTCCGGTCCTACGCTAATTTGTCGGACGAGGAAGCGGTGCAGACTGCCGACCGGATTTGGAACGACATTAACCTGGTCAATCTGATCGAGAATATTCGCCCAACTCGCGGCAGGGCAACACTGGTCATTACCAAGAACGAAGAGCACCGGGTAAACCGGCTTCGTCTGCGCAAACTCTAATTTGGCGGAGTGTACGTTCACTCCCCACCGCCCGATAAACGAAGTGTACGTTCACTCCCCACAGCCCGATGAACGGAGTGTACGTTCACTATTTTTCGGCAAAAAAGTAGCGGGGCAGAGAGCCCACCAGACTCCCCGCCCCTCTCTTTTAGGCTCTAGAGCGACAGCTCTTCCTTCACCACGCTCGCCAGCTCCTTGCACACGCGGTCGGATTCTTCCTGAGTAGCCGCCTCAACCATCACGCGCACCACCGGCTCAGTACCGGACGGCCGCAACAGGACACGACCATTCTCGCCTAGGTAATCTTCAGCCTGCATGACAGACTTAGCCACGGCCTCGTTCGAAGAAGCCGCCGCCTTGTCCACATTAGGTACGTTGATCAGCGTCTGCGGCAGCCGCTTGACGAAATCCGTCAGCTCCGCCAGCGACTTGCCGGTCTGCTTGACCCGCTTGGCAATCATCAGCGAAGTCAAAACACCGTCACCAGTAGTCGCATAGTCAGAGATGATGACATGCCCCGACTGCTCCCCACCAATGGCGAAGCCGCCCTCACGCATCTTTTCGAGGACGTAGCGGTCCCCCACGGCAGTCTGCACAGTGTCAATGCCGACTTCCTTCATAGCTAGCAGCAGGCCAAGGTTGGACATTACAGTCACGACAAGGGTGTTCCCTGCCAGCTTGCCTTCTTCCTTCAGGCCGACTGCGAGCATGCCCATGATCTTGTCGCCGTCTACCAGGTTCCCCTCGGCGTCAACAGCCAGACAACGATCGGCATCCCCGTCATATGCCACACCGAAGTCGCAGTGCTGACTTACCACGGCCGCCTGCAGGGCCTCCGGATGGGTGGATCCGCACTCATAGTTGATATTGCGTCCATCCGGGGAAGCATTGATCACTACAGCGTCGGCTCCGGCCTCACGCAACGCTTCCGGCCCCAAGAACGAGGCAGCCCCGTTCGCACAGTCGACAGCAATGCGCAGCCCAGACAGATCCGTACCCACCGCAGATACCAGGTGATCGATGTAAGAACGGTCTACTGCCTTCGATTCCTCTTCGACCTCGCCAACATCGCCGCCCAACGGGCGCTCCCACTCTTCACCAAGAATGGCCTCAATCTTGTCTTCTACCGTGTCAGGTAACTTGAAGCCGCCGCGAGCAAAGAATTTAATGCCATTGTCGGGCATTGGGTTGTGGGAAGCCGAGATCATCACGCCGAGGTCGTAGTCCCCCTCTGCCGTCAGGAAGGCGACGGTTGGGGTGGTGACGACTCGGGCCCTATCTACGTCCATCCCGGCCGAGGCCAGGCCTGCCACTATTGCGTGGTCCAAAAACTCGCCGGAGATCCTGGTATCGCGCCCGACTACGGCGCGAGGCTTCTGACCGTTCTTGGTCTGCGCGCTCTCAGAAAAAAGCCGAGCCGCTGCGATACCAAGGTTGGTAGCTAGCTCGGGAGTTAGTTTCTTATTTGCAAGGCCTCGTACGCCGTCTGTGCCAAACAGTCTGGGCATTTCGCTTCCTTCCGGGAAATTACAATTCTTACCAAGCATACCGCCTTGAAAGGATTTGCCCGCTTTGGCGTTGTGCCGCGAGCCTCCGCCCATCCACGCCCCGATGGATGGGCCCGGAGGATGGAAATGCCGGGATCGCCGGAAACGCGAAGGATATTAAAAGCAGAAGACCCGCCCCAAGTGGGACGGGCCTTCCGAAAAGTGAAATCAGCGCTTGGAGTACTGGGGGGCCTTACGGGCCTTCTTCAAACCAGCCTTCTTACGCTCAGTTGCGCGAGCATCGCGGGTCAGGAAGCCGGCCTTCTTCAAAGCAGGACGGTTCGCATCGCGATCGATCTCGTTCAACGCGCGGGCAACGCCTAGACGCAGAGCGCCAGCCTGCCCGGAGATGCCGCCACCGTTGATGCGGGCGATCACATCGAAGCGACCGGCCAGATCTAGCAGGGTGAACGGGTCGTTGACAAGCTGCTGGTGCAGCTTGTTCGGGAAGTAGTCTTCCAAGGTGCGGCCGTTGATGGTCCACTTGCCCTCGCCTGGGATCAGGCGAACGCGGGCGACGGCGGACTTGCGGCGGCCCAGCCCCGAACCGGGAGCGGTGACGGACTGGCCGGCACCGGCGGCAGGAGCCTCGGTCTCGGAAGTGTATTCAGCCGGAGCGTTCTCCAGCTCTTCGTTTTCTTCTACAGTTGCAGTGTTCTCAGCCACGGTTTTCCTCAAACTTCTATAGCCAGCGACCCGGTCACTGAGCGATCTTCTTGATCTCGACAGTTTCGGGCTGCTGAGCAGTGTGTGGGTGTTCAGAACCAACGAACACGCGCAGCTTCTTCATCTGGGCGCGACCAAGCTTGGTGTGGGGGACCATACCCCGGACAGCCTTCTCTACCGCCTTTTCGGGGCTCTTTTCGAGGAGCTCACGGTAGGTCAGCGAGCGCAGCCCGCCCGGGTAACCCGAGTGGCGGTATGCCCGCTTTGTGTCCAGCTTGTTGCCCGTCAGAACGACTTTGTCAGAGTTGATCACGATGACGTAGTCGCCAGTGTCAATGTGGGGCGCGTAAGTCGGCTTATGCTTCCCACGGAGCAGGTTTGCGACAGTGGTCGCTAGTCGTCCGAGGACGACGTTCTCGGCGTCAACGATGTACCACTTCTTGTTGGTTACATCGGCAGCCTTCGGTGTATAGGTGCGCACGGCGTAGCCTTCGTTCGTCGTAGTTGATTGGTGCCCTGAGGCGACCAACTTCGGTCAAATGCTAATGGTTATTGCGTTCGGGCAGTGCGGGCGAGTGGGAAGCGCCTGCGTGCCTACGTAACGCACAACTAGATAATAGTAACTGGCCTGCCCTCTCGTTTCAAAGCGGTGTGGCTAATAACTCACTGCCAGAGTGCGATGGCAGAGCGTGGGGGAACCACCACGTGCCCGCTTAGTTGGGTGGCGCTCAGCAGATCTGTTCCCACCATTCCACTCAGCTCTGCAGCCTTGTCCGCGTGATTCAGCACGAAGAGCACTTTGCCTCGCTTTACCGCTTCCACGCCCGCGGGGGCTCCGGGGAGGACGGGCCGCACCCGGGCATGCGCGCCGACGAGGGCGAGCACTCCGGCCCTACCTGCTAGGTCTAGGTCTGTACCTACATACCACGCCTGCCCCTTCCCAACTTTCCGGCGCGTGATGGCAGCCTTTCCGTTCAGGTCGGTGGCAATGCCGTCTGTGAAGAACGCGATTGGGGTGGCATCTTCGACCTCTATGGAGTCCGCCCTGGTCTTGCCGCGCAGTGCCGGGCGTACTTCGCACAGACTGTCCATGGCTCGCTCTAGGGCTGGATCGACCGGCTCGATGCCTACGTATCGCGCCGCAGCAGGCGCGCCTACTGCAGCCGTAATACGGCAAACGCGCGGGTCCGGATTTCCGTCTGGGGCGCCTTGCGGAGTAGAGCCACCCAGGTGTTCATTCACGCCCTCGGCCACCACTGCCGTTTCCGCAGCGTTTACTCCGTACACGGTCCCCTCGACATTCACCCCAAAGAGGGACGACAACACTCCCAGGTATCCCCCTAAGGCAGCCTTGCCTTCCGGAGTGAACCGTCCCGTGCCGGTAGTGCCAATTAGCTGGCCTCCGCCCTCGACAAATTCCTCCAATTTCTTTCCAAGGATGGCATCAGGAGCGGCTAGGTCCGCCACGATCACCATGCGGTATTGGCTTAGGTCGGCGTCGACACCAACGACGTCGGCGGTTATTCCTGCCTCAAATAGGCTCCTATGCCACACTCGCGCCTGGCCCATCCACGAATGTGGAACCGGCCCAATAGAGGTTGAGCGGATAATCTCGCTCTCCCAGTCCACCATGACCGCCACCTCGGCCTGAACCTGCGTGCCGGCCACGGGTGAAAGATTCGCCAATTTGGTTCCGAGGTCGACCATTTCTTTCCAGTGGGACCCTGCAGTACCGTAGTGCGGCACCATGGCGCCATGCCAAGTCTCTGCCCCTGCCTCACTTTGGCGCCACTGGAAGCAGAGTGCCCCGTCAGCTCCCCTAGCAATCTGGGATAGGGACCACAGAGCCCACTGCCCCGGCCTCTTCGAGGCATTCGCGGCGCGCCACTGCACGACGCCTGGCGCCTGTTCCATGATTAGCCAAGGCTGGCCCTTGTAGCCGCGCTGCATGTCAGCCGACCACGCCTGTTCTGCAATGGCAGCCGGGTCTGCCGGATCTGGGTATTCATCATTAGAGACTACGTCCACCTCGCGCGCCCACTGCCGGTAATCGACTGGCGGGAAATATCCCATGAAATTAGTGGTAATCGGAATTTGTGGAGCGCGCGCCTGCAGCTGTTCCTTCTCTAGGCGAAACAGTTTTAGCATCTGCTCATTGCTGAAGCGCCGCCAGTCGGCCAGATGCGCGGGATTGTGGAAGGTAGGCGTTGCTCGCGGCGGCTCCACCTGCTCAAAATTGCGGCGGCGCTGTGACCAGAAAGCACAGCCCCAAGCGTGGTTCAGTTCCTCGATCGACCCGTATTTCTGCTGCAGCCATTGCCGGAATTCGCCGGCGCAACGTTCACAGAAGCATTCGTGAATATGGCAGCCATACTCGTTGTTTATGTGGAAGAGGGCGACGGCCTCGTGACTGCCGAAACGCGTGGCTATCTCGCGGGAAAGCCGGACCACGCCCGCCCGATATTCCGGAGAGGACAGGCAGTACCCCTGTCTAGACCCGAATCCTAGCCTTACCCCCTGCCGATCTACCGGCAGTGAATCCGGGTACTTATGTGCCATCCATGCTGGTGGGGCGGCAGTTCCCGTTGCTAAATCGACACTAATACCCGCTTTCCCAAGCGCATCAATGCGTTCTGCCAGCCTAGAGAACGCCTCCTCGTCCCAGCACCCCTCGTCTGCTTCTAGCTCTCCCCAAGCGAACACGTTCACGGTTGCCATATTCACTCCGGCTTCCCGCATTAGGGGAATGTCCTGCTCGATGGTCTGGCGATCCCACTGTTCCGGGTTGTAATCGCCGCCGTAATAAAGAGCGTTGGTCTTCAAAGGCATGTCCCATTCCTTCCGTGCTCTGGGAATTCGTTCGTTGTGCGAGCTAGCGCGGGCCCAACACCACTAACGTGTTGTCGATTAGTCTGGTCGAGCCTACCCGCGCTGCCAACATTAGCGTTGCAGTCACCTTCTGGCCTTCCCGCACCTCTTCCATAGTATTGGGGTCAACCAGAGCCACATATTCGGTCTGCACTCCCGGCGCCTGCTCAAGGACTGCCTTGGTCGTTTCCAACACGCTGGTCGCAGATCCCGTCGCGGCCGCTGCCTGAAGCCCAGCTGTCAAGGCCTTATTTAGCGCAGTGGCCTGCTCGTGTTCTTCGGGGCTGAGATAGGCATTTCTGGAAGAAAGCGCCAATCCGCTAGGTTCCCGCCGGATAGGGATTGCCTCAATCCGAATGGGATAGTCCAAATCCCGTACGAGCTGCCTTACAACCGCCAACTGCTGCGCATCCTTCTGCCCAAAATAGGCCCGATGCGGGCGCACCAAGTTGAACACCTTAGACACGATCTGCACTACCCCAGCGAAGTGGGTGGGCCGGGCAGCGCCCTCGTAGTTAGCCCCAACCTGACCAACCTGGAAAGAAATTTGCGGCTGCCCATTGGGGTACATCGTTTCCGGCGAGGGCGCAAACACCACGTCCGCCCCCACTTTGGAAAGGGCCTGCACATCCTGCTGCAGGTCACGTGGATAGGCCCCGTAGTCCTCCTCTGGCGCGAACTGTATCGGGTTCACAAAGATCGAAACCACCACCACGTCATTGGCTTTACGAGCTGCACGAACCAAATCCAGGTGCCCCTCGTGCAACGCGCCCATAGTCATGACCAGCCCAACCTGGCCATGCTTATCCTGTAACGCCTGACGTAGCTCTGATCCCGTGTACACGAGCTGAGGATCCATCATTGCCTTTCCTTAGTTTGTTCAGAAAGCAGCTTATACGCTTCCGCAACGCCGTTAATATTCGGAGTAAGATCCCTATTATCCGGGTCTGCTCCCAGCGCGAGGGCGGCCTGTTCAGCGCGAGTAATAGCTGCAAGCGCCGCAGGAGTGCCGATCCGTTCTACCTGAGGCACCTCATCAATTCCCTCTAGCATCGCTTCAGGATTGTCCAAACCAGCCATGGACAGTAAAGCTTTGGCTTGCTCTAATACGGTAGCAACGTGTGCGCTAGCATGCGTCAGAGCCGCGGCCACAAGAGGGCGGTCGTCCTCGGCAACGGGAATTGGGCTGCCGCCAAGTTCCACCGCGAGCGCCTGCGCGATCGGCAGCAGCGGCGCCGGAGCGGTTACGATTATGGGCCGATCCTGCATCCGCGAGAGGTCGATGGAGGTGCCGGTCAAAGATATTACCGGGTGGATAGATAGCGGTAACACTCCCACAGCGGAAGCGCTCTGCAGGACGCGGAGGCCTGCCATGGCGGCATGCACCACGATCTGCCCAGATCTGATCACTCCTAGTTCCGTCAATCCTTGGCACACCTCCGCAATGAGCGAGTCGGGCACGGTGAGCAACACCAGGTCTGCCTGAGGTACCAACTTATCTGCATCTAGGATAGGTACCCCCGGCAGCATTGCTTCTACCCGGTCTGTGTCAGAGGCGGGCGTAACCCCAACGATTTCGTGTCCACTGGCACGCAGGGCTGAGCCGAGGACGCATCCTGCCTTCCCCGCCCCCACCACGGCTATCCGGAGGCGAGACTGGGCGCTCATGCGGAGGACCTCGCCATGCGCTTTTGCCACTCCTCCATCGGTTCTTCACCGCGCCGCAGCCTGGCTAGCTCTGCCTGTTGCATGACGGCGGCGGATAGTACCTCCTCGGAGAGATGTTTTACTTCGCCCATCCCCGTTGAGTTGAAAACTAGGTCCAAACGCATGTTGCCCACGTTGAGCCAGCGTTCTAACGGGCCCTGCTTCGCAGTGACAGATTGGGCGTGCTCATGCGGGATGATGTCGAGTGTTCTAGTAATCCGGCCGTCGCGAACCGCTACTACCGTGTCGGTGATGAACACGGACTTGCGGTTGTACGTGAGCGGATCTAGTAGGCGTACTTTCCTCCCCACAGGAGTGAAGTATTTTCCTTCCCCACTACCCGTTAGAGCTTCTTCCAAGAACGCGTCAGGATCGTCTATTCCAAGGTCACGGACTACAAGCCAGAGCGCCCTAAGCGCCTGGTCCCGGGTCCCCGTTGGCAACATGGTGACCTTACCACGACCGCCCTCGCTTGAAGCCTCTTTTGCCGCTTGAGCAGTTTGGCCTACGCCTGCTTGCACTGCGGATACTCGCCACCAGTCCTTGGACCGCCACAGCAGTGGCTGCTGCAACCGCACGGCGTGTATGCGCCCCGGCGGTATAGTTTGGGAAATCTGCTTCGTTAGACCTCGGGTAATGCGGATGCCCGCACTCGTTACTGCGGCAGTGAAACCGTATTCAGAATTCACTCGCCCCCATACCGCAGAGCCTATACCCGCAATAGCAACGACGATGGAGATTATGAACTGGATGCCTCCAAGAGCAATCGCAAATTCTGAGGCGCCGAGGATACTCACCAGCACGATCGCCCCAACTACGAACCCCAATATGGTGACCACGGCAATAATGATCCCTACCGAGCGCACCATGCCCCCAAGGAAGATGGGTAAGTCCAGTTTGTATAGTTCCCATGGCTGGAAGTTAGGCCCCTTATACTCCGCGCCAATTACTCCTGAATGGGCAATCCCCGAATCTTCGGTTGCTGAGCCCGCATTCTCCTCGCTCTCTAACACCTCTTCGTTCTGTATCTCTTCTCGGTGCAGTATTTCGCGTCGTACGTCCTCGGCTTTCCCCACAGAAAGATACTGGATTTTCACCGATGACCCCGGGCCGCCAGCAGACTCCACTCTTATTTCGGCAAGTCCTAGCACGCGCGACAGTAGTGAGCGCGAAATGTCTACCGACTGCACGCGGTCGAGTGGGGCGCGCCTGTGGGCTTTGAAAATGACGCCGTGGCGAAAGTGCACAGCTTCGTCAGTTACTGCGTAGAAGGTGTTTCGCCACTGCAAGTACGTGAAGCAAAGTAGCGCTAAAATAAGGGCTACTACTGCCCCCGAGACAATCAGAATGACCAAGCCGACGCTAAATTTTCCATCTAAGTACTGGGCGGCTTCCGAAAGCACCTGTAAGTTTCCGAACAGGACGACCCCGAGGAAAGTGGTGAGGGCGGCTCCTCCATTTAGTAATGGAGAGAGCGGGTGGACTTTACGCCATTGGTCGGCGCGTACTTCTTCCTGGACGCTCATAGACCGGCCATCTCCGCATTGCCGAGGGCGGACAGGCGGTCACGCAGCAGGATTGCGTCTTCTTTGGGGAGGCCAGGAATGTTCGCGTCGGTGGTGGCTGCAGCGGTGTGCAGTTTGACGGAAGCAATGCCCATCCATCGGTCTAGTGGGCCTTCGTTTAGGTCGACGAATTGCATGCGCCCGTACGGTACTGCGCACATGGATTTGAACATGATGCCACGGCGGATCAGGAGTTCGTCATTAGTAGCTGCCCAACCTATGGCACGTACCTGCCTTGGGATCAGCCATGTCAGCCATGCGATGAAGGCAACCAGCGCGGCTACGCCGATCCACAGTAGTGGCTGGTGAGCCAAGATGGTGATAGCAATCAGCGCTATTAGCAGGGGGACGGGCACCATGAGGGCTCCTGCCAGCCTTGCCTTCCACAGCTTCATGGATACTGGATGGAACTGCGCTCCCGCAGGAGTGAAGGGGTCGCCGTTGGCCCCGGCCGCTCGCATCGGCTGTTCAATACGGCTTTGAGGTGCATCAGTCATAGTTAAAGTATTGGCGAGACGCGGGGCAGCCGCAACCTAGCTTTTGGAGTGTACGTTCACTCCGCTGACCCGAAAAACCAGCCCGGATTTAAGTGTACGTTCACTCCAATTTGCGGCGGAGGGGCAGCCCACCTGGGACTATACTTCGCGCTCTTACAGGCCCCATCCAGCGATCGTTCAGCTGCATGGGTAAAATTGGTTTTATGGATCAAAACCAGTCCGAAGCCAAACTGTTAGTAGTCGACGACGAGCCCAATATCCGCGACCTGCTCGCCTCCTCACTGCGTTTCGCCGGATTCGACGTCGAAATTGCAGCCGACGGCGCCACAGGACTCCGCGCTGCCAAGGAATATAAGCCAGACCTGATCGTCCTCGACGTCATGATGCCCGACATGGACGGCTTCGCCGTCACCCGGCACCTGCGCGAAGCAGGGCTACAGATGCCGGTCCTGTTCTTGACCGCCCGCGATGACATGCAAGACAAAATCCAGGGCCTCACCGTTGGCGGAGACGACTACGTGACCAAGCCCTTCGGCCTCGAAGAGGTCGTCGCCCGCATCCGGGCGATACTACGCCGCACCAAGACCACCGTCGCGGACGAACCCAAAATGCGCGTTGGGGACATTACTTTAGACGAGGACGCACACGAAGTTCACCGTGCCGGAACGCTAGTCGACCTGTCCCCCACAGAATTCAAGCTGCTCCGCTACCTGATGCTCAACGAAGGCCGGGTCGTCTCGAAAATGCAGATCTTGGACCACGTTTGGGAATACGACTGGGACGGAGAAGCCGCGATCGTTGAATCCTACATCAGTTACCTCCGCCGCAAACTGGATGTAGCTGGCTCTTCCGGCGAAATTATCCACACCCGGCGCGGTGTCGGCTACATCATGCGGGAAGAATGAGAAACGCCCGGAAACGGCGGACCAAGAGAGAAAACGCTGACGTCGCCCTCCTGCGAAATCTTCGCTTGCGCTGGCACTCCACTCCCCTTACTTTCCGCCTCGTCACAGTTACTACCTCGCTGATCACGGTTGGGCTGGTACTCGCTGGTGCCTCGATGCTGGGCATTTTGCAATCTCACTTGGTCGGACAGGTCGACCACGAATTGATCTCTACGGCGCAACGCCAGGTGACGGCCATATCCCCTACGCTCGATATGAGGACGGATCCGGAATTGCCGTCGAATTACTACGTGCGTCTGGAATATGGCGAACGGCACGGCAAACAGCAGGCCAAAGGCCAGGTCATCATCACTTCTGCCACGCGGCAGCAGTTCGGCGTCCCCGAAACCGGCGAGCTGCTTTCGTTCAACGAATTAGATGATGCGCATATGACTCAGCCGATCACGGTTCCGTCTTCAAAAATTGGAATCGCCTGGCGCGCTGTGGCCGTACCGCTTTACCGGGCGGATATTCCGGTGGGGGTGGCAACGGTCGCCCTCCCTTTGGCGGGCGTGTCACAGACTATTTACCGCACTTCCCTGTACCTGCTGTTTTCTTCGCTTTTGATCGCAGCAGCTGGGGCACTTGCCGCCTTTTACCTGGTGCGTCGTTCGCTTCGTCCTCTGCGCGAAATTGAATCAGTGGCGGGCAAGATCGCGGGTGGCGACATGACGCAAAGGGTTGACAATGAACCGCCCACTACCGAGGTCGGTTCCCTTTCGCAGTCGCTAAACAAGATGCTCACCTACCTAGAGGAGTCTTTCACTGCCAGGAAGGCCTCCGAGAAGAAGATGCACCAGTTTGTGTCTGACGCTTCCCATGAGCTGCGCACGCCTTTGGCGGCGATCCGCGGTTACGGCGAGCTGTACCGGATGGGCGGGGTTCCGCCCGAGGGCGTGCCGGACGTTATGGGACGGATCGAGTCAGAGGCCTCTAGGATGAGCGAATTAGTCGAGGACCTGCTGAAACTTGCCCGCTTAGATGAGGGCCGAAAGTTGAAGTTCGAGGACGTGGACCTAACGGAGCTCGTCCAACTGGCTGCTTCGGACCTTGGGGCGCTCGACCGCAAACGAAAAGTAGAGATCGTTGATTTGGAGGGTAATCCTGCGCGCGAACCTGTCTTCGCCCACGTGGATCGCAATCAGATCATGCAGGTACTCGCTAATCTGGTGGGCAACGCCGTGCGGTACACCCCACCTGGCAGTCCCGTCGAATTTGCGGTGGGCACGCGCTCTAGCATGACTTTGTTGGAGGTTCGCGACCACGGACCCGGCATTGCCAAAGACGAAAGGGCCCAAGTATTCAAGCGTTTCTACAGGTCTGATACTTCTAGAACTCGGAACACGGGTGGCTCTGGTCTGGGGCTTGCCATTGTTAGCGCTATTGCTAAAGCGCACAACGGCAGTGCCGAATTGCGCACTACCGAGGGCGGGGGGCTCACGGTTAGGTTGTACTTGCCTACGGTGCCGTAACTGCAATATTTGCCACTACGGATGGCAAAAGTTGGGCTAAATTGCCGTTTGGGGCATAAGCTAGCCGGTGTCATCGTAGTCGTTTGAGGTTGTTTATGACTTCCAGTGAAACTCCGCAATGGCTTCCGGGCGCGTTCGCTCGTTCCATGTCGAACATTGGCGTGGATTTGGATCGCGCACAGCTCGAAGAGCTGGCGGGGCAGCTATTGGCGAAGTGGGATTCCCCGAATCGTCACTACCATAATGTGCAGCACCTGGTTGCTGTTCTATCCGGTATCGACGAGTTGCAGGGGTGCACCCACGATCCTGATTTGTTGCGTGTTGCTGCGTGGCTACATGGCATTGTTTTCGTGGATTATGAGGACGGCGACGATGCACGTGCCGTTGGCGAGGACGAGGTAGCTTCGGCTTCTGCGGCGGCCAAGATTTTGAAGGCGACCGGTTTGGACGAGTCGGTGGTTGAGCGCATCTGCGGGCTGATTATTTCTATGAAGTCGCACCGGTCTTACCCGGACGATGTGGACCAGCAGGTGTTGTTGGACGCTGACATGTCGATGCTTGCCGCTGATCCGCAGGATTATCGCGACTATGTGGCTGCGGTGCGCGAGGAGTACGCGCATGTTCCTGAGGCCGCGTACTGTCGTTTCCGGCGGCGTATTGTGCGCAAGCTGCTGGGGCGCAATGCCATTTTCAATTCTCCGATGGCGGAGGATTGGGATTCGGTGGCGCGCAATAATTTGGAGGCCGAGAAGGCCCGGCTGGATACGGAGCTTTCTAGTCTGGAATCTGATGTCCGTCGAGAGGCTAATGATGCGGCGGAGGAACACGATGAGGCCATTGAGCGCTATCAGCATCGCTCTGATGACCCCTCAACTGGGGTAATCAAGGGCATGGCACCGCTTAAGTCTGCATCGGAGCCTCAGGTAATTACTGCGGAACTGCCGGTGATCAAAGCCGAGGAAGATTCGGAGGAGCAGCCGCAGATGGCTCCAGACGAGGGCGCCTTGGAAGAGAAGGCCAACCAGGACCAGGATTTAGAAGAGGAGCAGGCGGAGCAAGAAGATCTTTCCTCTTCGTTAGAGCTTGCCATTGACGTCTTGGATTCCCTACCCAAACGCGAAGAGAAGCCAAAGGAATCCGCGGCGGGGACTGACTAGGCTAGCTATTTAGCAGTAAATCTTTTTCCACAGGTGTCCTGTGCGCGTTATGCCCACGGCGCCTGTTCATTTCTACCTAAACACTAGTTGGGGTTTTTCTATTCTGATCGTGCCAGTGAGGGAAAATCAGAAAGGGAAAATCATGGCACGTTTTACAGCGAATTCGGGTTCTATTTCTTTGGCTGCCGGCCAGGTCTCTACGATCGCTGGGCAGATTCGTTCCGATGTGGCGCAGATGATGTCTCAGCTTGGTGCGCTCGAGGGCGAATGGCAGGGTGCCGCTTCTGCCGCTTTTAGTTCCGCTACGACCCAGTGGCGCGGGGCCCAGGCCCAAGTGGAATCTGCGCTCGATTCCATTTCTCAGGCGCTCACTGCCGCTTCTACTACCTATGAAGACGCGGAAGCCCGCGCTACCTCGCTATTTGCGGGATAACGCGGGCTTTCCGGTTGGAGTACTTTTTAGTACATTCCGCCCATGTCGTCGCCACCGGCGGCCGGGACTGCTGGCGGTTCCGGCTTGTCGGCGACCACGGCTTCGGTAGTCAGGAACAGGCCGGCAATGGAGGCTGCGTTCTGCAGCGCGGAACGAGTTACCTTGACCGGGTCAGCAATGCCTGCTGCCATTAGGTCCTGGTATTCGCCAGTTGCTGCGTTCAGGCCTTCGCCTTCCTTCAGCGAGAGGACCTTGTCAACTACAACGCCGCCGTTCAGGCCTGCGTTGTTTGCAATCTGGGCCAGGGGCGCTTCTGCCGCTACACGCACGATCTGTGCGCCAGTGGCTTCGTCGCCTTCGAAGTCGTTGTTGTCTAGGACCTTGGCTGCTGCCTGCAGCAGAGCTACGCCGCCACCGGAAACAATGCCTTCTTCGGAGGCTGCACGCGCGTTGCGTACTGCGTCCTCGATGCGGTGCTTGCGTTCCTTGGCCTCGACCTCGGTGGCTGCACCGGACTTGATCACTGCAACGCCGCCAGACAGCTTTGCAAGGCGTTCCTGCAGCTTCTCGCGGTCGTATTCGGAGTCAGAGTTCTCGATCTCCTGGCGGATCTGGGCAACGCGGCCGTCGATCTGCTCCTTGGAGCCTGCGCCGTCGACGATGGTGGTGTCGTCCTTGGTGACAACAACCTTGCGGGCCTTGCCCAGCATGTCCAGCTCGACGCTTTCGAGCGAGAGGCCGACGGTCTCGGAGACAACCTGGCCACCGGTGAGGATAGCCATATCCTGCAGCATGGCCTTGCGACGATCGCCGAAGCCCGGGGCCTTCACAGCAACGGACTTGAAGGTGCCACGAATCTTGTTTACGACTAGGGTGGTCAGCGCCTCGCCCTCGACATCCTCAGCAACGATCAGCAGCGGCTTGCCGGACTGCATGACCTTCTCAAGAATCGGCAGCAGGTCCTTGATGTTGGAAACCTTGGACTCAACCAGCAGGACGTAGGCGTCCTCTAGGACTGCTTCCTGACGGTCGGCATCGGTTACGAAGTAGCCGGACAGGTAGCCCTTGTCGAAACGCATGCCTTCGGTGGTTTCAAGCTGAATACCGAATGCGTTAGATTCTTCGACGGTGATGACGCCCTCGGCGCCAACAATCTCCATAGCCTGTGCGATCAGCTTGCCAATCTTGGGATCAGCAGCAGAAATCGAAGCGGTGGCGGCGATTTCTTCGGTGGTCTCGATTTCCTTTGCGGAATCGAGCAGGTGCTTGACAACGGCCTCTACGCCCTTGTCGATACCGCGACGCAGAGCGATCGGGTTAGCACCTGCAACTACGTTGCGCAGGCCTTCGCGAACCATTGCCTGTGCTAGCACGGTTGCAGTGGTGGTGCCGTCGCCAGCGACATCGTCAGTCTTCTTGGCAACTTCCTTGACCAGTTCGGCGCCAATGCGCTCAAACGGTTCTTCCAGGTCAATTTCCTTCGCGATGGACACGCCGTCGTTAGTGATGGTGGGGGCGCCCCACTTCTTGTCTAGGACAACGTTACGGCCCTTGGGACCGAGGGTGACCTTGACAGTGTCGGCAAGCTGGTTCAGGCCAGCTTCAATAGAACGACGAGCTTCCTCGTCAAACTTAATGATCTTTGCCATTGTGGTTTATTCCTACCTACGGTTGGCGGTGTGCATGCCCGCGACGGACGGATAGAACTGCCCGGACCATCCGGTAGGCTCTACCCTCATGCAGCACCTGTATTGGTTTTTGCTCCGCGGGGATAAGCAGTCAGTTATCACTCACCCCGGTGGAGTGCTAACTCAAAGTTTGGCACTCTCAGCCTCAGAGTGCAAGACGGCGTAAGTTTAGTCCGCCCGGTTCGCCCACTAGCGAAAAGGCGCACCCACCTTACGGGTGGATGCGCCTTCGATACGCTTAGCTATTGCTGGTAGTCAGACTTTATATAGACGTAGATTCGGCCCTGCTCTGTCGCAATGTCAGGCGACAGTTGGACAGCCGAAATACCTAGCTGCTCACCAACGGCCTTGGCAGCTTCTGCAAGATCTTCAGAACCGTAGTAGACGGTAGTTTGATCCAGCACTGCGTCGGGCCTGTTCGATGCAGCCGAATCGGTGAACCCGTAGTTGATCAGCTTCTGCGCGGCCTCACCAGCTACCCCGTTTCCGGCGTCCACGTTGAATACCGAAACTGGGATGGAAGCAGCCTGAGAGGGATCGAATTCCTTCTTTGCTTCTTCCGTCTTTTCTTCCTTCGCTTCCGTAGATGGCGAGGGCGAAGGGGTTTGTTTCTTAGGGCTGGCCTTTGGCGCTTGGCTAGTCGACTGCGCTTTGGGGGTTTGCACACCCGAGTTGTGTTTCACCAGGCCCACCACTCCCCAGGCGAGCAACGGCATAACAATCAACACAATCAAGAAGGGCAGCACTTTCGAGAAAGTGGACTTGGAGGCGCGGTGCACCCCAGCGGGCAGGTCCCGGCCGATCTGATCGAATTCGTCTTCTGGATAGCTATTCTCGCTCACGCGCTCAGACTACCTGGTATAGATTAATCCGCGCGCAATGGCGCGGACTATTACCAAGAATCTACTTGTGAGGGGACAGAAGTAGGTATGAATGAAGCTAAACCGCTTTCTGAACTCATAGACCCAGGGTGGGCGAAGGCCCTCGCCCCGGTGGAACAAAAAGTGCACGAATTGGGCGACATGTTGCGGCAGGAGAACAGTGCCGGCAACGGTTATCTTCCGGCTGGGACTGATGTACTGCGCGCCTTCACCTATCCGTTCGACAAAGTGAAATGTCTGATTGTAGGTCAGGACCCCTACCCCACGCCAGGACACGCCATGGGATTGAGCTTCTCGGTAAAACCGGGAGTGCGCCCGCCGCGTTCGCTTGTCAACATTTTTAAAGAGTTGACCGAAGATCTGCACGTACCCACTCCAACCAGTGGCGATCTGACTCCCTGGTGCGAGCAGGGCGTTTGCCTGCTAAATCGGGTGCTGACAGTACGCCCGGGAGCACCAGCTTCCCACCGAGGACGGGGCTGGGAAGAAGTCACCGAATGCGCAATAGATGCGCTGGTGCGCCGTCCCACACCATTCGTCGCGATCCTTTGGGGAGCCGATGCGCGTAAGCTCGGCCCGAAGCTAGGCAATAATCCGCGGATTGAATCGCCTCACCCCTCACCTTTGTCGGCATCGCGGGGTTTCTTTGGTTCCCGCCCCTTCTCGAGGGCGAATGCCGAACTGGAAAAACTGGGCATCGCACCAATTAACTGGCAGCTCCCGTAGGGGGGCTGCGCATAACAACACATAAAAATTTGGGGGTGAAGCACCTGGCTTCACCCCCAAAGTCTTACTGCCGATTAATCAGGCAGGCGCTTGCCGGTGGCAACAGAGAAGTTATGCTGCATACCCGGACGCGGACGCACGTGGATGGTCTTGCCGATTCCCGGCGCGGTACGCGGGGGAACACGCACGATCATGGTGTTGGCATCGGAGTCATTGCCCGAGCCCAGACCTTCTGCGCCCTCGACATGACCGTAGATGTAGGCGTCAGAACCGAGTTCTTCAACCATGTCGATAGTCAGCGGAATGGTTGCTTCGTCTGTCGAATCAACAACTTCCATGGCCTCGGGGCGGAAGCCAATCTGGATCTTGCCGCCATCTTCAGGGGTCAGCGCGTCGATTGCTTCACGCGAAAGCTTCACATGCGCCGGCCCGTGCACGGCGTGGTCGCCCTGCACTTCGAAGGTTCCAATGTTCATTGCGGGCGAGCCGATGAATCCTGCCACGAAGGCGTTGGCGGGGCGCTCATACATGTCGCGCGGGGTACCAACCTGCTGCAAGATGCCATCCTTTAGAACCGCGATGCGGTCGCCCATGGTCAGCGCCTCGGTCTGATCGTGGGTCACGTATACGGTGGTGACGCCCAGGTTGCGCTGCAGAGTAGCGATCTGAGTACGAGTCTGTACACGCAGCTTCGCATCCAAGTTGGACAGCGGCTCATCCATTAGGAATACCTTGGGCTTACGGACGATCGCGCGGCCCATTGCTACACGCTGGCGCTGGCCGCCAGAGAGTGCTTTCGGCTTGCGGTCAAGGTATTCGGTCAAGTCAAGAATCTGCGCCGCCTCGTCAACGCGACGACGAATCTCTTCTTTGTCGACCTTCGCGATCTTCAGCGCAAAGCCCATATTTTCGCGAACGGTCATGTGCGGGTACAGAGCGTAGTTCTGGAAAACCATCGCAATGTCGCGATCCTTGGGCTGCACGTCGGTGACATCCTGGTCACCAATGAAAATGCGCCCTCCGTTTACGTCTTCAAGTCCTGCGAGCATACGCAGTGATGTGGACTTACCACAGCCAGAAGGACCTACCAGGACAAGGAATTCCCCGTCTTCAATGTGTAGATCTAGTTCGCTAACCGCCGGTTCTGTTGCCCCGGGGTAGACGCGGGTAGCCTTGTCGAAGGTTACAGTTGCCATTTCTTCTTTTATTCCCTCCACCGGCAGGTACGTGCCGGACGATCCGAGTGGAGTGTCAGGTGTCTTCGCTGACACACGCTCTGCGATTTCGCAGGGGCGTTGACGCTATTTTCGCATATTTTCTCGCGAGCGCAATAACCTTTCGGCCCAGAATTTTCTGCCCCGCTCCCCTTTCCGGGCTGAGCTGGACTTACAGTAATTTGTCAGAGCACTCCATTACCATTGGGGCGTGGAAGTTTCGCAACAGATCGCCGGATACAAGTTGGTACGGCAACTAGGCAGCGGTGGCATGGGCACCGTATACCTGGCGCAGGATCCTGCCGGGAACTTTGTCGCTTTTAAGCTTTTGCATTCCTTTTTAGGGTCGGATTCGTCTGCCAGAAAGCGGCTTTCTAGGGAAGCGGCCACGATCAATAAAGTGCGCTCGGACGCGGTGGCTCGCGTCTTAGATTTAGAGACAGAGGGCGCGGACGCGTTCATAGTCACAGAGTTCATCTCTGGACCTACCTTGGCCCAGGATATTCGCGAAGCCGGGCCGTGGAGCGGTGATGATCTAGTTGACCTGGCGGATCGCTTGGCAGCCGCGTTGCGTCAGCTGCACCAGTCGGGAGTCATCCACCGCGACATTAAGCCGGGCAACATCATGGTGTCCGCCCGCGGCCCGGTCCTTATCGATTTTGGGATTGCACAGTTAGCCGGAGACGAAAGGTTAACTTCTACGGGACTAGTCACCGGCACTCCAGGATATTTAGCGCCGTGGGTGTTAGATGGTGCTGCCCCAGACGCCGAATCTGATTGGTGGTCTTGGGCTGCAGTCCTAGTACATGCCGCAACCGGCCGCCCTCCTTTTGGATCGGGACCACTAGAAGCGGTAATCGCGCGGGTGCGCACTGGCGCCCCGGATGTGCGCGGGCTTCCTATGGGATTGCAACGGGCGCTCACTCAGGCGCTCTCCCCTACGCGCGGGCAGGTTGATCCGGAGCAGGTTCTTGCCCAGTTACGTGAGGGGCAAAATGAACCGGCTCCGGCGGAAACAGAACTGCTTACTGCCCCTACGCAGCCTCTTTCCGAGGGCGCCCCAACGCAGGCGCTGGACGTTCCGGTAGCACCCACTTTGGCCTACCCGGTGCAGGCTTTCCAACAGACTGTTGCCCAGGCTCCCGCCTACGGTTCTGCAGGGGTGGTGGCAACGCCAGGGCTTGAAGACGGGCAAAGACCGCAGTTGCTAGAGCAGGCTGACGGTACCGCCCTGCCGGCCCCCTACCGTCCCTCCACAGCCAAGATGCACCCGTTCTTTGGACTGTGTTTACTGGCTACCGCTGCTGGGATAGTGGCGTATGCGGGGCTGGCTGCGATCCCTGTGGTGGCGGTCCTTTTCCTTCTTGAGGGCGTTGTTGGTTCCCAACAGGCCTTTTACCACTCGGTCCGTCTGCCCAGGGGCGGGCCTGCTGCCTCTGATGGGGCCAGAGCTTTAGCCCGCCTACCCTGGCATTTACTGCGCAGCGCCATAGCTGTGACGGTCGCCGGGCTTATCTCTTTGACCGTAGCCCTTGTGTGCGCTAGTGCCACCTTTTCGCCCTCCATAGCAAATCCCTTCGACATTCAAGCACTGGCGGAGGCGCTCCAAGCAGAGCCCAACTTTTGGGTTTTTCCAGCAGCTAGCATGTTTGTATGGTGGATCCTGCCCGGCATGGGAAAGGTGAGGCAGGGAGGGCGCGCAATCACAGATCGTTTCCTTGCTCCATTTCCCGCCCGCGTCATTGTAGGCTTGCTAGCCTTAGGCGCTTCAGCGTTACTAGTTGTACCGTTATTACCAACATCAGTAATTTGATCCCAGCAATTAATTTGCAAAGGAGTACACATGGCCAAAAAGCCTTCCAAGAAGAACTCCGCTGCTGCGCACATGAGCCCAGAAGAACAGGAACGTTTGGCGCAGGCTAAGCAGAACTTGCAGGCGAAACGGCAACAGCAGCAGAAGGCTAAGACCACCCGCAACATAACGATCGCGGTGGTGGTCATCGCGGCTCTAGTCGCAATCGGCTTGATCGGCGGCGTGCTGTGGTCCAAGAAGTCTTCTTCAAAGGGAGCCAGCGCCTCCTACAGCCAGTCTGTCAAAGAGAACAAAGGCATCGTCATTTCAAAGGACGGGGTTGGCAAACGCGTCAAAGGCTTGCCCAATGTGGATCTTTATTCCGATTATGTCTGCGTGCACTGTCTGGAGCTTGAACAGGCCATTGGCCATGATCTTGTACAGGCCGCCAAAGATGGCAAGATCAACCTAACTTTCAAACCAGTTGTCACTATGTCTTCCCACTACTCGTGGGGTTTCCCCGCTGCTGCAGGCGCGCTGCAAGTGGCTTCCAAAGCGCCAGAAAAGTTCATTGACATGCATTTCGCTCTAACCAACCAGGTACTGAAAGATGCCAAGGAAGGTAAAGCTGAAACGTCCCTAACCAGCGTGGACGAAGGCAAGAAGGAGGTTGCAAAGGTAGCTAAAGATCTTGGCATAGACCAGAAGATCATTGATTCCTTCGATACTGACAAGACAAAGGAAACGCTGCAGACCTGGACTAAGCAGTGGGTAAATTCTGGTCTAACTGACAAGAAATCCTACGGCACTCCTATGATTGTGCGAAACGGCAAGCTAATTCAGGCAAAATCGTTTGATGACATGTTGACGCAAGCGACTAAGTGATGGAGCCAACAGAAAGCTAGTTTCACATCGCGGCAAGTTCTGTGTAAAACTAGTCCTTGCCCAGCCACCTTAGCTCAGTTGGTAGAGCACCCGCCTTGTAAGCGGACGGTCGTCAGTTCGAGTCTGACAGGTGGCTCCACATAGACGCTGGATTTGATAAGTAGGCGTTTGCGTTAGCGAGTATCCCCCAAAGGGGCGTGAATTTTCGGCTGCGTTAGCGGGTTGGGATTTTGCGTTAGCGCGTATCGTGTTTCCCCTTGTAAAATGCTGTTTTTTCATTGAACCCGCTAACGGACAATAATTTCAAGGCCGTTACACAAGGAGGTGTGTGATGAGATCGTATGAATCTGGCACCGAGTTTCAGGCAGAGATCACTAAACGTGGGAGTCTGTTTATTGGCGAGTTCACTGATGTTCCCGACGATGGGTGGGATCGGCTGATTGATGGTGTTGACCGCACACCCCGGCAGATGATCGCCTACCAGGTGGGCTGGATGGAGCTACTGCTCGGCTGGGAAAAAGACGAGCAAGCAGACAAAGAAGTAATTACTCCGGCACCTGGTTTTAAGTGGAATCAGCTGGGCGGGTTGTATGAGTCGTTCTACCAGCGCTGGAACAGGAAAGCATCAACATACTGCTAATGCGCTGATCGGGTCTGAGCTAAGTGTTGTCGATAAGTACCTCACGAGCCACGGAGTTAACGCGAAGAAATTGCAGGTAAGATGCAACCTCACAGATATGTGTGATGATGCTGACGCAATCTTGCTAAGTAAGATACTGCAGGATAATCCACCAAATAATCTGCATGCCCTTTCTGCCACGATGAACTCGCTTTACGCCGAGATTATTGTTCAGAATCGCTATACAGCCTTTGAAGCAGATGGCTTGGATTACTCCTCCCAAAAGGCGTTAGCGGCAAGCATTTGGAATACCATGAACAGCATCGGCACAGGCCTGTGGTGCGTTGGATTAGCCGAACTTGCTGGGGATTCGAGCGATGAAGATCGCCGAGCCTGTTGCAATGCCTTGGCAGGCTACCTACTGGCTCACTCGCGCTAAGCACAAGGCATAGTCGGGTGTGGTCGAGGAGCTATTCTTCTGCCACATCCAACTGCCCCTTCCTCCTTAGCAAGAAATATCTCAAGAGGACAGCTGCGACTGACACGACAATGGGATACAGCAAGTAAATGATGCTGCCTTCATGAAGGTAATACATGATACGACCATCCAAGACAGGACCTGTGCTTGCCCCTGTAGTTAGCACAGTCAAGAACAGGACGACGGGCAATTTAAGTGTGGTGAAAAACTTGAGGTTCGCAAGTACGGCCTAGTCCACCAAATTAAACACTCCCGCAAGGGATAGCAGGACTAGGAAGAACCACATATATGTTCTCAATGCCCCAATGTCGTTGCCAGACTCAATAAAAATCTCTTGATGGTTTGCGTTTATCCACGCGTTTATAGTCGCCAGCGTGGAGAAAAGTAGCCCAAGTTTCAGCAACTGGAAGCCGCTAGGAGACAAACACCTCTCCAGCGAAGTTAAGGCCTCTTGCAGCAATAATTTCGCCCGTTCCACATTCCTATTTGGCCACAACAATCAGGAGTAAAGCATGGCGAAAGATGGCACCAATCGCGGTGGCCGCCGGGTGCGGGCTGGCGCGAAACCCGACCCACTCAACGAAAAACTGGCGAAAGGCCTGCCTGCCACGCGCCCGGAGCACCAACTAGCGACTCCTTTTGATTTCGACGGCTCTGATATCGGTGAGGGTGCGGTACTTGCCGGCGAGGTCATGCCGGAACCTTCTGAGTATCTATCTGCGGTTCAGCGTGATGGTAAACCGCTGGGTGCGGACATCGTTTACCGGGAGACCTGGCGGTGGCTTGATAAACGCGGTTGCACCCGCTTTGTCTCCAAACGGCTGATTGAGGCTTATGCGCAGGCCTTCGCTCGTTATGTGCAGTGCGAGCAAGCCATCTCCAAATTCGAGCTGCTCGGTAAACATCCGACTACGGGGGCTGCTACCGCCTGTAGGAAACGTTTGTGGCTTCCACTACCTATTAAAACAACGATGCAAGCCGTCACCTATAAACAGTACGTACTCAAACTTTAACTGATCGTCAAAATCATTGACGTGTTTAAGGAAAAAGATTCGCGTCTATCCAGCGTGGGTTGTGACCATGGATCATCCTCAATTATTTCAGTAATTCTATCTACAAAACGACCAGAGGATATAAACTCCTCAGCCTCTCCAGCTATAGCAGTAATGTCGTTGATCTAGTTAAAAGCCACCCCTTTCCAGCTTTCCTGCGCTTAAGTTTCAAACAATTTGGGAACGTGGTGTTATAAAAATGCCTCCGCCACCTCACATACCGGCTTATGTGTTAGAATTCTAATTACTGCGCCCAGGCAAATCTAGGCTCATTCGGCATCGCGCCCCCTAGAGCACTAAGGATTTAACCTTCTGCCGCGTATGTAGAAGACGGTGAAGGGATGTTTATTACAGGAGTTGCGTCACCTGCCGAAACTTGCAGCGTTTCCGATCTTAGTCACGGCTGAGCCGCTCCGAAATGGAGTTATTCATCAATTCCTTTTTTCCGACGAAAATACCCAACACCTAAAACTGACACACCAAGCAACAGTGATGGAACAACTATACTCAGTACCGTACGTAAAGGGAAAAACATTAGCATCGACAAAGAAAATAGGCAAACCACCAGCGTAAAAATTAGTAAGCTGACCCCCAGTTCGCGCATAGTACGCGGCATTATACTTCCCACCAATTCCACGCCTCTTTTGCGGCGCATCCAACAGCGTAAACACCTAACCATGCAGCAAACCCCGCTGGAGTTGACTTAATGATTTGTTTAAGAACAATATTGCCACTCTTTTTGGCGATTTCTTTCTTGGCGTACCGCTTAAGTAAATCAGCAACTTTTTTCCAAGACTTTTCGTAAATGTATTTTCCCAATAGGTTGTAGTCGATTTGGAAGGGCGAAAAACCAAGGACTCCCGTCACTACGCATGACCCGAAAGAGCCCCAGCTACGATCCGACTGCGCATCAACATACGGATTGTCGGCAGCTCCATTTAGTGAGTTAACGATAAGAGCAAGCTGCTCAGAACTTCCTCCGAAACCATATTCAGCAGCCAGTCTTTCATCTACAACGAACTTCGCTCCATCATGTTTGATGACATCACGAAATAGAACCACAAAACTATCCGCTGCGGCACCGGCGAATTCCTCAATTTCAGCTTCCGTAAGTGAATCGTCCCGCCTTGTGGTATTGAAATTAGAAGTGCGGAGAGTTAACTGTGAGGGAGCGGCTGATGCTGAACGCAAGTCGCTAAGATCTTCTGCGCACGCCACCCCTGCTGCCGACAGTGGTACGCATAGCACACATAAGCTGGCAGTCGTCATTTTTACAATCTTTTGAAACTTCGGTGTTTCTACTCCTTTGGTCGTGCCACCGTCCTTGGTGGCGGGTTGCGCAGCACGGGAAAACTGGGCTGCGGCTTCCTCTGACAAAATCGCTAGGCGGCTTTCAGGTTGGCCCACTTGATGCAGTTTTCATCCAACAATGCGGTCTGCAGCAATGCAAAAATTTGTGCCTGCTTAGCCCACAGATAAACCTTACTTCACCGCCTATTTACGTTCTCTCATTACATTGGCAGCAGTCTTTATTGCTTCCATCAACGTCATAGGAGAGGGCTATGCTTCGGCCAAAGCACAGGGCATCCTACCTACCAATACTGTTCGCAATGGCGGTCTCGCTGTTTACACTCTCTGCCCCGCAGGCTCGTGCGGCAGCCCAAGTAGAAATTAGCATTGCAGCTATCACCGATTTTCACGGTCACATCGAGATGGCTCCTAACCTGTCCGAGCAGGTCACACGTATGCGCGCTCAGAACCCCAACACGTTCCTTGTCTCCACCGGCGACTCAGTTGGAGGATCTACCTACGTTTCCTCTATTGCTAAGGACGAACCGACCATGAAAATCCTGACGAAGCTGGGATTGGAAGTTTCTGCGCTCGGCAACCACGAATTCGATGCCGGGTATTCAGACATAGTAAGTCGGCAGTTAGGTCAGGTGGGCTGGGACTTCGTTGGCTCCAATATTTCCGGGGTCGATACCTCAAAGGTCCTCCCCTACAAGATCAAAACAACCAAGGAAGGCATCCGAGTAGGCTTCATCGGCGCGACCACCGCCGATCTGCCGAACCTGGTTAACCCAGCAGGACTAGAGGGGCTTGCAATTAGCGACCCGGTCACCGCCCTCAACAATTCCGCTGCGGCCTTGAAGGATGGCGATGATGCCAATGGCGAGGCAGACGTTGTAGTTGCACTACTACACGAGGACTACACCGCTGCAGCCCGATTGGGCGCCAACGTGGACGCAGCGGTAGCAGGACATACTCACACCAATAAGACCACGCAAACAGCCTCCGGGGCCCCCGTTGTGCAGCCCGATTGCTTCGGACGACTCCTTGCAGACATTGAGCTGTCTGTAGATGCCAGCACCAGGAAGGTCATCGCTGCCAATTCAAAGATGCGCACCATCAAAGATGCCACGAAGGATCCCTCTGTCCCTTCCGACGCGACAATTCTGCCCATGGTGCAGCAGGCCACCGCGCAGGCAAAAGAACTAGGCAAAGAAAAGGTTGGAACCATAGCCAACGCCGCGAAACGTGGTGTCCAAGGTGATCCGGAAGGAACTGAAAATCGCGGCGCCGAGTCCACCCTGGGCAATCTAATCGCAGAGGGTTTCTATCAGTACGCCAAAGGCGAGGGCGCCACTCCCTCGTTCGCGATCATGAATGCGGGCGGCCTACGCACGCCCTCATTAGATGCGAATTCCGACGGCATCGTAACGGTCGAAGAGTCCTACAACGTACAGCCATTCAACGGGGACATGGGCACCATCGACCTAACTCCAGCACAAGTCTACAAGCTCGTAGAACAGCAGTGGAAGCCCGAGGGCGCCTCCCGCCCAATGCTGAAACTGGCCTTCTCTAACAACTTCTTCTACACCTACGACCCAAGCCCAAACTTAGGGTCCAAAGTAATCGATATTTATATAGACAAGAAGAAACTTGACCGAGGCGACACCACCTCGAAGCTGCGGGTAGCAGGTGGAACGTTCCTGCTCAACGGCGGGGACGGCTACACGGTCATGAAAGAAGGCACTAACTTCGCCCAATTGCCCGGCATCAATGACCTGGGCGCTTTCAATCACTTCCTGGCTGCCCACCCCGGTTACGCCGTCTCCCAGTCGCAAGGCTCGGTTGGCATTACTGGGCCGCGCAACCTCAAAGCCGGCCAGAAAGTTACGCTGGGCCTCTCCTCGCTCTCGTGGACTACTGACGAACCAAACGCGGACACGGTTACTGTCCAATTTCAGGGCAAGCAGGTGGCCGCTGCCCCGATCGACAACCGGGTTGTGCAAAGCCTGGACGAAACAGGGCGCTCGCGGGTGAGCTTCACTGTGCCCCAGGTGAAAAAGAGCGGCTACTACCCGCTGGAGCTGCAATTTGGTGTCAATAAAGTCACCTACCCTCTCTACGTGCAGGCAGCTTCGAAGCCAACGCCGCCTTCCCCCGCCGACCACGCCGATCAACCTGCATCTGTCTCCAGTAGGCCGACCCAGCATAGGAAAGCTAAGAAGAGGGATGCAGGCGCAAAAGAACTCGCTGGTACAGGCATCTCCCTGTTCGCAGCTGCTACGTTGGCAACCGCTCTCAGCACAGGTGGCCTAGTGCTCCTCCAAAGAAAGAGAGGCTAATCCGCGCCAGCCATTTCCGGACCTTGCTCGCCCTCTCTATAGGGCAGCTGCCGCAATTGTCCCACCGGACCTGCCCCACTACGCTGAGGGCATGGAAGAAGTAGCAGTGGTCCAAGTGCCAGCGGCAGAAAGAACCGAGGAACTTATCGCCGAGCTAACCGAGGTGTGGGAATCCTCTGTTCGCGCTAGCCACCTGTTCCTTACCGAGGCCGACATCACCCAAATCAGGCTTGTTCTGCCGCAGGCGTTTACTGCTCTAGAACACTTAGTGCTTGCTACTTCCCTTGACGGAAGAGTAGTCGGCTTCATGGGCGTACAGGGCAACCGCCTGGAGATGCTTTTCCTTGCGGCTCCTGCGCGCGGCAAGGGAATAGGCACGAGGCTACTGAAACTGGCAATGGCGGACTTTGGCGTCACCGAGTTGACGGTGAATGAGCAGAACCCAGATGCGAGCAGATTCTACTGCCACCACGGATTTCGCGTTTACAAGCGTAGCGAATTAGACGAGGACGGCCGCCCATTCCCACTGCTGTATATGAGGTATTGCGGCGAGGGCAAGCAAACCAGTTAGGAAGAAAATCGGTGAGTATTCGGATAAAACGCGTCTACGAAGACGCCTCCCCCGAGGACGGATACCGAGTCTTAGTAGATAGGCTTTGGCCGCGCGGGGTACGCAAAGACGCTCTCAAAATGGATGAGTGGGCTAAGGATGTAACGCCCACGTCCTCCCTGCGCAAGGATTGGCATTCGGGCCGCATCACTGACACCGGCTTTGCCGCCAATTACCACGCCGAATTAGATGGCAACCCAAAGCTTGCGGAGCTCGCGCAGAAAGCCTCCCGCGGCGCCCTTACACTGCTGGTTGCAACTCGGAACGTGGCGACCTCTCACGCGCATGTCCTAGCCAAGGCGATTCAGGATTGTATCTAAGTCGCGTCTAATATTGGCTCATGAAGTTTTCCACGCGGGTAGGCGCATCGCAACCGAATTTGATCACCTTGGCACTGCGAGCGGCAACCGGACCCGTCACTAACCTCTCTGACTCCAACCCCACCCGCCACGGGCTAGCTCCCGCGCTTCTGCCAACCACCTACCAAGCAGATCCGCGCGGAAGCGCGCAGGCGCGCCAACAGCTTGCCGATTTTTTGTCCAAACGCGACGGTCGCGAGGTCGATCCCGATCGCCTCTACCTGCTCAGTTCCACCTCCCAGGGCTACGCGTGGCTGCTCAAGCTCTTCTGCGATCCGGGCGACTACGTGCTGACGCCTCGCCCCGGCTACCCCATGGTCGACCAATTGGCTATGTTAGAAGCGGTCGAAGTGGACAACTACTTTTTGTCTTGGGACGGCGCCTGGCTGACTGACGTGGGGCAACTGCGCCAACACCTCCAGACCAGCACCCCAAGCGCACTGGTAGTGATCAATCCGAATAACCCTACTGGCTCCTATCTTCGCCCCGACGAACGGGCGGGCATGGTCCAACTGTGCCACGACTTCTCCGTGCCGCTAATTGCCGACGAGGTCTTTTTTGACTACGCCCTCTCGAATGTTTTCCGCGAGCGTTTGGCCGGCGAAGAGCGCGTGCTCACTTTCGCCCTCGACGGGTTGTCGAAGAATCTTGCGGCACCCCATGCGAAGGTTGCTTGGCTGGAGGTATCTGGCCCGGATGAGCTGGTTCGGCAGGCGCAGGAGAAGTTGGATCAGATAGCCGACGCCTATCTGCCTATGAGTGACCTGATTACGGCTCAGCTGCCTAGTTTGTTGGATGCTATCGGCTCCCAGATTGAGACGGTGCGGGATCGTCTTCGCAAGAATTTGCAGCGGTTGCGCAGTTGTGTTGCGGCTTCGCGTACTGGGGTTATGGATCTTTATGAGCCGGAGGGAGGCTGGAGTGCGCTGTTGCGTTTCCCAGCGTGGATTGACGAGGACGAACTAGTCACTTCTTTGATTAGGGACGCGGCTATTAGTGCCCAACCGGGGTATTTCTTTGACATGCCCACGGCCGGGTTTTTAAGCATTTCGCTTTTGCTGCAGCCAGAGGTGATGGCGGCTGCGGCAGAGAGCGTTATTGCCCGGATTGATACCGCGGTAGAAGCCACGCTTTTTTAATCTTTTGGGCAGAAGATAGTAAATTGTGCTGCAGGGCTAACTATTCGAGGAGGAATACATGGATCCTATCCATCTAGTTTTTATGGGCGTAGCAGGCTCTGGGAAAACAACTGCCGCCGAAGGCCTTGCGGCAAAACTGGGGTGGCCCGAGGCTGAGGCCGACGATTTTCACCCAGCCGCAAATATCGAGAAGATGAGCTCTGGTCATCCACTCACTGACGAGGATAGGTGGCCGTGGTTGCGTAAGCTGCGCGCCTGGATGGACAAGAATTCTGAGCAGAATTCTTCCACCATCGTTACTTGCTCCGCGTTGAAGCGCTCCTACCGCGATCTGCTCCGCAATGGCCCCGGAAGGGTCTGCTTTGTGCACATGCAGGCCCCGGCGGAGGTCATCGAAGAACGCATGGCAAAGCGGGACCACTTCATGAGGCCGGGCATGCTCGGCTCCCAGTTCGACACGCTTGAAGACCTTGAAGAGGGCGAAGATGGCTTTACCGTGTCCGCCCTCGGTACAAAAGAAGAAACCTTGCAGGCCGTTGAAGACGGGCTAAGCGAGCGCGGCTTAATCTAGCTGAATTAGAAAGTTTTACAAATGAATACGTTACTCTTTGCCGCTGGCGACACGGTTGCACATACTAGCAATGTTCCCCAGCTGATCATCGCGGCATTGGCGGGTATCGCCACGATCGTAGTGTTGATTGTTTGGCGGAAGATGCACCCCTTCCTGGCACTGACGCTCGGAAGCGTTGTTCTTGCGCTGATCGCAGCGATTCCGCTCACTGATACGTTTACTGCCTTCACTAAGGGGCTTGGCTCTACTGTGGGCGGGGTGGGCGTACTGATTGCGTTCGGCGCAATTATTGGGAAGCTACTGATAGATTCCGGCGGCGCTGACCAGATCGTCGACACGGTATTGGACCGCACGTCCACTAATGCCTTGCCGTGGGCGATGGCTTTTGTGGCATTCGTGATCGGTATCCCTCTCTTCTTCGAGGTCGGTATCGTACTGCTGATCCCGGTAGTCATGCTGGTGGCGCGCAGGGCGAGGATGCCTGTGATCGCCGTAGGCATCCCCGCACTGGCAGGCCTATCCGCCCTGCACGGCCTGGTTCCCCCACACCCCGGGCCGCTAATTGCGATCGACGCTTTCAAAGCAAACATCGGCCTGACACTGGGCTTGGGACTGCTAGTGGCAGTTCCTACCGTCATCATCTCGGGTCCGCTAGCCGCCCGGCTCATGGTTCGCTGGGTACCCCGGCAGGCTGGCGCGCTCTTAGGCGACGGGCAGAAAACGGAAACTGAGCACGACCGTCCCTCCTTCGGGGTCGCCCTCTCAGTCGTGCTACTGCCAGTCGTGTTGATGCTGGCAAGGACCGTAGTGGAAATGGTAATGCCCAACGCCGATGGCTCTATTTTCTACAAAGTGTTCGAATTCTTGGGCGAACCCGTGGTTGCCCTGCTAGTGACCGTTCTATATGCAATGCTCGTGCTGGGCAGAGCTACCGGGCGCAGCGCTGGTCAGGTCAATTCCATCGTCGGCTCGTCCCTGGCCCCCATCGCATCGATCCTATTGATCGTGGGTGCAGGCGGCGGTTTCAAGGAGACCCTGGTTGAATCCGGCATCGCCGAAGTGATTGCCCAGTGGATCCAAAACATCGGCATGCCCGTGCTGGTCGCCGGGTGGATCGTGGCGGTTGCAGTCCGACTCGCTACCGGGTCGGCAACGGTTGCCACCATTACCGCCAGCGGAATCATGGCCCCGATGGCCGCCCACCTCTCCCCCGCCGGCACCGCCCTCCTAGTGTTGGCTATCGGTGCAGGCTCGGTCTTCCTCTCGCACGTAAACGATGCGGGCTTCTGGTTGGTAAAGGAATACTTCGGGATGACCGTGGGTGAAACCTTCAAGACCTGGTCGCTTATGGAGACCATCTTGTCAGTGGTCGGTTTGCTATGCGTACTCCTAATAGCAATACCGCTGGGAATATAACCCCTAGACAACATTTGGCAATGCATGAAAAATAGTGGCCAAATATAGAAAATACGCGCATCATTCTTATGTGAATTTTGCGCGTATTTTTCTTTTCTTCTATTATTGCTGGTCACAGCTGTTTTAACGGCTTTTCGTCAGTTGCAGGTCAGTTTCCTATGACTTTTCCATGAAAACTGTATTTGCAGCTAAAAGGGGTTACCTGTCAAACGCGATCCTTGTAATCTTTTTATCTTGTAATAGCAGGTTTTAACCGGAAGGCTCATAATGAACCCCTCGAAACTCGTGGTGCCCGCCCTGGCAGTGGGAGCATCTTTATCGCTCCTTAGCCCCACTGCCCTGGCGGATCCCTCACCGCAGCCGGCCCCACCAAAGGCAGATACTGCATCCGAGGACGCAAACACCGCAACAGAACTGCGCGAACAAGTTGAAAAGGCCGAAGCAAACCTGGCCTCCTTGCGCAAAGCTCAGGAAGACAACGAAGCCCAGCTAAAGGATGCACAGAAAGAACTCGAACAGCGCAACCAGGCGGTCGCCCTCGCAAAGCAAGAACTAGATAAGCCCGCTGCCACCGAAAAGGACCTGCAGCAGGCGCAGGCAGCCCTACAGCAGGCAATGCAAGAGGCTCACCAGGCCAACTTGCAAGTAGAGGCCCTCAAACAGGCAGCCAAGGCCTATAAGGATGCGGCAGCCGATAGCCAGAAGAAGGTAGCTGCGGCGGCCACTAACGTTGCCAAAGCTGTGAACGACCGAGACGAAGCCGACCGCGCGCAGTCGCAGGCTTCCGACTCGCTAAAGCAGGCAGAAGGGAAGCTCGCGGACAAGGACTTGGCAAAGTTCGAAGGCGACAAGGCAGCGGCCAGCAGCGAAGTAGCCAAGAAGGACAATGCCCTCGCTGAAGCTACCAAGGCAAATGATCGTGCCAAAGCTGAGGCAGACAAGGCGGCAACCGCCCTCAAAGATGCAGAAGCGGCCGTTTCCACGACGAAAGCCGAGTTGGAAAAGCAGAACGAAGAACTAGCCCGTGCCGAAGCCCGCAAGACGGCAGCCGCCGCCGAGGATAAGGCAGCCAAGGCCGATAAGGCTGAAAAAGAGGCAGCTCTAGCGCAGGGCAAGGCTGAAGCGCAGACAGAAGAAGGTAAGACTGCGCAGCTAGAGAAGACAGCCAAGGAAGCCAAGCAGAAGGAAGAGGCGGCAAGCGCTGGGGCCGACGCAGCTCGCAAAGCCCGCGAGAAGGCGGTGGAGCTAGCTACCGCAAATTTGAAGGAAAAGCAGCAGAACCTAGAAGCAGCACGCCAGGCTGAAATGGCCTCCCGCAGCCGCCTCGAAGAAGCCCGCAAAGAGCTTACATCTACTAGCGCGCAAAAGGAGTCCGCGGCGCAGGCTCTGGCAGAAATACAGGATACTATTGCCAGTCACGACTCGCTAAAGTCCCAGCACGAGCAGGCGAAGCAGAATGCGGCAACGCAACTCTCTCACGTTAGCGCACTCGAAGACGAAGCGAATGAGCTAAACGCCAAACAGGCCGACGCAAAGGCACGCTTGGACGCGACTAACCCGACCGACAAAGAAGCGCTAGCTGACGCACAGCGCAAGTTCAATGAGGCAGCAGCCGCAGCCGATGCTAAACACCGCGAGGTCGAAGCCGCTGCCGCTACCCAAATCGAAGCTGCGAAGGCGGCAGATGCTCTAGCAGCACGCCTTGCTGCCCTTCAGCCTGCCTATGGGAAGGCGACCGAGTCTTTGGCCAGGCTGCAGGCTGCCGATAGTGCTGCTTCTGCCGCCCACACTAAAGCTGTACAAAGCGCGGAACAGGCAGACCAGAAGTATAAGAAGGACTGCAAGGACTTCAACGATGCCGCCGCAGAGGTCGAGCAGGCCCAGGCCGAGGCAGACAGGGCGAACACCCCCACAGAAGCTGAATCGCTCTACGAGTCCGCACATCAGGAAGCTCTAAAGGCTGCAGAGGCACTAAAGACCAGTCAGGATGCGTTCGCCGCAAAGGCCAAGGAGGTCGAGGCCCTGACTCATGCGGCAACTGAAGCGGATGTGCGAGCCAAAGAGGCAGCCATTGACCTGCAAAAGAAGGAAGCAGATCTAGCCGACACACGCGCAACCCAGACTGGAGCAGCTACTGCAGCAACTGCCGCGCAGGAAAAGCTCGAAACAGCTAAAGCCGGCAAGGCGCAGAAGGACCAAGCTGCAGCATTTGCCTCCCAAGGGGTCGATAGCGCCCAACAAGAGCTCCAGGATGCCAAAGCAAAGCTAGCTGAAAGCCTCCAAGCACTGAAAGACTACGAGCAGGCCCAGGCAGAACTTGCCCGCGCGCAAGAAGCTTTTGCGCGAGCCAGCGAAGCCAAGGGGCGAGCTGAGGCAGCGTTGGCCCAGGCCAGTTCGGTCGCCGAAGCAGCAATCGGAGAAGCAAACAAGGCGGCAGTAGATCTGGCGCAAAACACCCAGAAGCTAAAGGAAGCCCAAACCAAGCTGGAAAAGACTCTCCTGGCAGTAGTCTCCGCCAAACAGAAGCTGACGGGCCTGGCAGCCAACACCCCACAGGCAGCTCAGGCCAAGCTGAAAGCAGCTGAAGAGGCGCTTACAGTGATCCAAGAGAAGGTAGCCTCACTGGCCTCCATCAAAGAAGAGCTGCCGGCAAAGATTGAAAGAGCCCAGGCCCACCTGCAGTATCTGAAACTACGGTTTCAACTGGCTTCCTCAACCACGCCCACGCCTGCACCCGCGCCCTCAGCTCCGCAGGACGAAGAAAACGGGAAGAACTTCCCCAAGGCACCTGAAGGCAATACGAAGAAGTCTGAGAGGCCCCGTCACTCCGCTGGATACAAAGCCGGCACCAACCCGGGCAAGACCGGTGGCAACATCGTCACTACCCCGAGTAAGAGCAAGGCCATTGACAAGAGCGGGAAGCGTGCCACGGTAAAGGCAACTGCCAAGACAAAAGCTGTTTCCTCCGCTTCTGCTACTCCAGCACGGCATGCCCTGGTGAGCCAACCGGGAGTTCTAGCTCGTACAGGCGTGGCCCCCGCCGCCCTGGTGACGGGCGCATTGGTGTCGATAGGCGCCGGCTTCGCTTTGCGGCGACGCAAGGACAGCTAACTGCGCACCTTTAAATAGTTGTGGGATCTGCCGGAGGGCAGATCCCACAACTATTATTTTCTGTTTACAATTTGCCTTCACGCAGCAACTGGTGATTTTCACTCTTGCGCGAGTGGGCAATAATCCACGTGGCTTCTCCTAGCACGGCTATAACTAATAGCAAGCCGATGATTGTAGTTACGACTCCCTCGGCAATGGACACGAGCACCATTGCTGCCAGGACCGGTGCCAGGTAGCGCAGTGACCAACCGATGTAGCCGCCGAAGGAAGGCATCTTCACGCCCTGCTCTTCAGCCACGGACTTGACCATAAAGTTCGGCCCGTTGCCAATGTAGGTCATAGCCCCACAAGTTACGGCGCCTAGTGAAATAGCAACCAAGTAAGCCTCTGGTACGCCCGCTACCTTGGCTCCTCCATCGAGCTGGGATGCCATCTCGAAGAAGGTTAGGTAGGTAGGAGCATTGTCTAGGAACGAGGACAGCCCGCCGGTAAATACGTAGAAGGTGATCTCGTTCAACGGTAGCTTAGGTGCAATCTGTGCCAGGTACTTTAGTGCCGGCATCATGGTTAGGAAGATGCCAATGAACAGGACTGCGACCTCGACAATCGGGGCCCATGTGAATTCGTTGAGCTTGTACCGGATCTCTTTAGTGCCGAATACAAACGAACCAATAACCGCTATCAAGAAGACGATTTCTCGGAGCGGCAGATATTCGTGCCAGGCGGCGCTTCCGTCCTGGATAGCTTCCAGATTCATGGAAGGCACAACCGCAACGGCCACAATGATCATGGCAAAGAAAATGAAGTTGATGGCACCACGAAGCCTAATAGGCGTGATGTTCGTATCGTCCATCCGCAGGTCTTCGGGGGATTCTTTAGCGTAAGCCCGGGTGTCTAGCGCAAAGTAGGTGATCAGCAGCAGTGCGTTGATGCAGAACCATTCGGGAATCAGGTGGAAGGTCCAAGTAAAGGGCACCCCACGCAGGAATCCCAAGAATAGTGGCGGATCACCGAGTGGGGTCAGTAACCCACCGTTGTTCGCAACGATCAGAATTGTAAAAATTACGGTTTGTGCTTTGTGCTTGCGCTCCGAGTTCACGTTCAGCAACGGCCGAATCAGCAGCATTGCTGCACCGGTAGTGCCAATGAAGGAAGCGATCACGCCGCCAACAGCTAAGAAGATGGAGTTGTTCTTTGGCGTAGCACGAATATCGCCCTCCAAGAAGATACTGCCGGACACCACGAAGAGGGCGAACAGCAGCGCAATAAATTGGAAGTACTCGAAAGCAGTGTCGGCGACCGCCACCATGCCAAAGTGGATGGCCATGTAGATCGCAACTGGAACACCTAGTACTAGGGCGATGGCTAGCTGGAACCGCCAGTCTTCCCAGAGTTTTGCTGTAGCTGGGATAAGGGGCAATATAGCGATGGATAGCAGCATCGCCACGAAGGGGATGAGCATCCATGCGGGAACAGTATTAGTCATCACTCTTGCACTCTAAACCTTACCTTCAGTCAGGAGCGAATCTTGAGTACCATTTGGGCAGAACAAGACCGTTTTTTCCTGCCTGAGAAGGACGCAACTTTGCTTTCTCGGGCCACTTTTGCGCCCACCACCAATCTTTTCCGTACGGTAGGGTTAACCTGGTCCATCGAAGGGGAAGAGCATGTCCAAGAAAAAGCGCATCGGAATTCTTACTGCCGGTGGGGACTCGCCGGGACTAAACGCGGCAATCCGCGGTTTTGGCAAAGCAGCCATCGGGCACCACAACATGGAACTGGTGGGCTTTCGCGAAGGCATTCGCGGCATGGCGCTGAATCAGACGGTTCCAATCGATTCGGCAACACTTTCTGGAATTTTGACTGTCGGAGGCACAATCCTCGGCACCTCTAGGGACAAGCCGCACAAGATGGACGTGGGCAACGGCAAAGAGGACATGATTCCCACCATTTTGAAAAACTGCGAGGCGAACGGACTCGATGGTGTGGTCATGATTGGCGGCGGCGGCACAGCGAAGAACGCCAACCGCCTGTCGAAGGCGGGTCTAAACGTAATTCACCTGCCCAAGACTATTGATAACGACATCGCTCACACAGACACGTCGTTTGGTTTTTCTACCGCGCTGGGCATTGCCACTGACGCCATCGACCGACTGCACTCCACCGCGCACAGCCACCACCGCATCATTGTTGTCGAGATTATGGGTCACAAGGCAGGCTGGCTTGCACTCGGATCGGGTATTGCGGGCGGAGCCGATATTATTTTGTTGCCCGAGATTCCCTACTCCATTGACTCCGTGGCAGCTTCCATCTCGAAGCGCGCAAAGGGCGGACACCCGTTCTCGGTAGTAGCCATTGCCGAGGGCGCCCGCGAAATTTCCGATGCGGCGGACTACGCTGCAGCGCAAGCACTGATCGACGGCGCCTCCAATGCGGATGCTAAGGCGGCTGCCAAGAAGCACCGCTCGATGTTGGAGGCGGCCCACCGCGGCAATGCGCTGAAGCTCGCCGAGCAGCTGGAGGCAGCTACCGGCTTGGAAGCTCGAGTCACCGTCCTCGGCTACGTACAGCGCGGCGGTACGCCAAATGCAGAGGATCGGCTGCTGGGCACACTTCTGGGTGGCGCTGGCGCTGACTTTGTGGCTGAGGGCAAGTACGGCATTACCGTTGCCGCGAAGGGTCAGTCTGCCAAGGCGGTGCCGCTGAAGGACGTGGCCGGAAATCTGAAGACAGTTCCAAAGGATCACCCGTGGGTTAGTGCCGCAAGGCACGTCGGCACCTGCCTAGGTGACTAAATGGAGCAGTTGCTGCCGCTGGGTGAGGTCACCCTATGCGTGGATAGCTTCGGAACTCCCGGGGATCCGCTCATAGTAAATATTGAGGGCCATGGAGCCCAGCTCATCTCTACCCCAGCCAGCTACTGCGCAAGGCTCGCGAAGGCGGGTACCCACGTCGTGCGATTCGACAACCGCGACGTGGGCCGGTCTACTCGGATGAGCAAAAACTACCCGCTGATGGATATGGTGCGCGACGTGCACGCCCTCATCAACTATTTCGGTTCGCCCGCGGTAGTTACCGGCCGTTCTATGGGGGGAGCCATCTCCCAACTGCTGGCCCTGCACTACCCCGCCGATGTTAGCGGCCTGGGGCTGTTCTACACTTTCAGTTCACCCCGCCCTTTGGGCGCCCCACTTCCGGCCCCTTTTTCCGACGAAGCCACTTACCGCGCCTGGTACAAACCGAACCTGCGGGCAATCGCGGGCAGCGCCTATCCGTGGGACGAGGGCGAGCTCGACGCCCTCACAAGGGAAAACTGGCGGCGCGGCGTTAGCTGGCAAGGGATGGAACGCCAACGCCAAGCCATGGCAGTCCAGGCACCCTGGGCGCAGGATCTTTCCAAGATTGGGGTGCCCACCGAAATCATTCACGGCACTGCCGACGTGGTGGTTTCCCCGGCAGAGGGGAAACGTCTGCACCACCTTATTCCCACCGCGAATCTGCAGCTTGTAGAAGGCATGGGCCATGGACAGCCACAGGCCCTGGACGACCTATTTGCGCAGGCTAGCCTTCGCCTTCTTCGCTAGTGTCCCTCCGGCAATTTGGCAGGCTTGGGAATATAGCGGAAAGATCGCAGCACAAAGTAGGACCCGCACAGCAGGGCCAGATACGGAATACCGGCAATCCACACCACCGGCATCTGCCAGTGCAAGGCAATGAAGATCGCTACGCAGGTGGCGATGCCAATCCAATTCGTGTACGGCGCGCCCCACAGCCGCGCCGGACCGGACGGCTTCCCCGCCCTCTTCTTGCGGAACTTGAGGTGGGTTGCCAGGATAATCACCCAGGTGACCAAGATTGCTAGGATTGCGCATCCCATAAGGTAGTTGAAGGCCTCAGCAGAGGCGAAAATGGCCAGCAAGGAGGCAAGCACCATGCCGGTGGAAGCCAGCAATACGGCTCCGCGCGGCGATCCAGAGGGCGAAGTCTTCTTTGCGAAGGCGGGGGCCATCCCATCCAAGGCCAACGAGTGGAACATGCGCGAGGACGCATACAGGCACCCGTTTGCAGCGGACAGCGCCGCCACGATCAGAACGCCGTTCATGATGTGTCCGGCAGCGGCCACGCCAGCATTATCCAGAGCATGTACGAACGGGGAGGATTCCACTGTGCCGTCGCTGGCTGCCGTGGCCGTCCACGGTTGCAGCGCCACAACGACTCCTACGGCCAGCACGTAGAACAGCAGTAACCGCCATATCATTGTCCCAGCTGCTCTAGGAATGTCCTTTTCCGGATGTTCCGACTCTGCCGCCGAGGTAGATACGTTTTCGATTCCCCCGAAACTAAAGACGGCAGTGGAGGCCGCAAGAAGAATGCCACTAATGCCTGCGGGCGCAAAACCACCGTGCTGGGTTAGGTGGGACAGGCCGGTGGGCGGATTGTGCGAGGGCCACCCAAATAGGATTAGCGAAAGCCCAAGCAGGATAAATACGCTGATTGCCACCACTTTGATCATCGAGAACCAGTATTCGCTAGCCCCATACAATCGCACGGTGGCCAAGTTCAACCCGACCACAAAGGCCGAACAGCACACGGTAGCTACCCCTAGGTTTAGCCCCGGAAACCAGTGCTGCAGATACGTTGCGGTGGCTACGACCTCGGCCCCCACCGCAATGAAGGACTGGATGGCGAAGTTCCACCGCGCGATATACCCACCCATACGCCCCAGATAGGCACCAGCTACCGCTCCATGCCCGCCGGGGACCGGGTGGACAGATACCATCTCGGCCAGCGCCCACACGATCTCTAACGCCAATGCTCCAGCGATCACATAGCTGATAACAGTGGCGGGGCCCGCGAGCGCAATAGTGGATCCTGATCCCAGGAATAAGCCGGTACCAAGTGCACCCGAGAGGCCAATCATTGCCACTTGCGGGCTGGTGAGACGGCGTTCCAGTTGGGTTCTCTCAGCCATCGCCATTCCTTCTACTGCTTTTTCTACCCAGCCATATTAGCGAAAGGAGCATGCAATAAGGAATTCTTATGGTATGGGCATTGCCACGGGTCTTCCCGACATGGTTGTCACTTCTACCTGCACGTCGTAGATGTCTTCTAGGGTTGAGGCGGTCATGACCTGCGTTGGGGTCCCCTGTGCGCATACTTTTCCCTCTTTGAGGGCGACCATTTGGTCCGCGTAGGTAGCGGCCGTGTTTATGTCGTGAATTACGACAACAACGGCCAGGTCGCGAGCCTTGCACACACGTTGCAGGTGTCGCATCATTTCCCGGCTGTAGTGCATATCTAGCGCCGATAGGGGCTCATCTAGAAGTAGATATTTGGTTTCTTGGGCTAGGGCCATGGCTACGAAGGATCGCTGGCGTTGGCCGCCAGATAGTTCGTCGAGGAACCTATTCGCCAAATCGGTCATTTGCACTGTTTGCAGAGCCTGCGCCACCTTATCGTGGTCCTCTGGCCGGGGCCTGCCGCCGTTGTGCGGATGCCGCCCCAGCATGACCAGCTCTTCCACGGTCAAGCGCACTGCAAGATGGTTTTCTTGCCGCAATATGGCGAGCACTTTGGCCAGCTGCCCGGTGGGCCACTGCCCCAGCTCTCGCCCATCAATGGCGACGGTCCCCTTCTCTATGGGGTGCAGGCGTCCAACGGCCGCTAGCAGAGTGGATTTTCCTGCTCCGTTTGGGCCTATGAGGGCCGTGATGCCGCCCTCGGCAAGCGTAAGTGTTAGGTCTTCCACTACCGGTTTGGCCCCGTACGAGAGGGTGAGCGAATCGATTTCGATCATTGGCTCTCCTTATATATAAGAGTTAGCAGGACTAGGCCGCCAACCAGCTCGATGAGCACCGGCAGCACTGTACCGTAATTGAGCACGTGTTCAAGGAGTGCCTGCCCACCCACCAGAATCACGATTCCGAGGGCGGAGGAGGCAATAATCAGGTGCTTGATCTTGTCCGAGCGCACCAGGAACACGGCGATATTTACGACCAGCAGTCCAAAGAACATCAGCGGCCCAACTAAGGCGGTAGCACAGGCAACCAGCAGAGCGGAGGCCGCGAGCGCCTTCCGCATTTCTGCCTGGTAGGGCACGCCTAGTTCCACGGCAATGTCGCGGCCCAAGGCAAGCACATCCCAGGTGGGGCTCTTGCGCCAGATGTATATGCATGTGAGGGCGGTAATGGGGGCCGCCAGCGCCAAGGATTCTTGGTTTACCAACGCAAACGACGCGGTGGTGCGAACCTGCACCGAGAGCAGTTCGTTCGGGTCCATGATGAATCCGATCATGGCTGACAGGGAGCGGAACAGGGTGCCCATCACGATGCCCACAAGAACTAGTAGGTGTAGTGACCGTGATTGTTTCGATATCAGTGCCATGAACATGGCTGTTGCTGCCACCATCATGATGAAGGCGTTCCCGACAAATAAAGCAGGTGCGGGGATCCGGTTTAGTGTCGCTGCCCCGAGCGCAAGGGTCCCCGCAGTTAGCGTCAGTGCGTACATTGAATCAAAGCCCATTACACCTGGCGAAAGAATGCGATTTTGGGTGATCGCCTGGAATACAACAGTAGAGGTTGCCAGCGCTACCGCAACCGTCAGAAGCGCTCCAAGGCGCACTAGGCGGAGCGGCCCGATAATGCTCCAGAAGCCAATGGCCCCGTAGAGGGCGAAAAAGATGCAGGCAGCTACCGCGCCGACGCAGGAGATCGCGATGCGCTTTTTTGTTTTCTCGTAGCGTTTATTCACCGTTTCACCGTTTTCAGAAGGAAGGCGATGAAGATCGCGGCCCCTATTACACCCATGACTACGCCGACGGGGATCTCTGCTGGGGCAATGAGGGTGCGGCCGATGATGTCGGAAATTAGCACGAAGAAGGCTCCCCCAAGTGCAACCAGGGGCAGACAGCGGCGCATGTAGTCACCAAGTATTAGTGAGGTCAGGTTGGGCACTATCAGGCCCAGGAACGGCAGCGTGCCAGAAACTACGGTACACACGCCTGCAACGGTTGCTACGATCGCTAGTCCGAGGGCGGTTATTAGGCGGTGGTTCACGCCTAGGGATTTCGAAAAGTACTTTCCAAGTCCCACCACCGTAAAGGTATCGGCAAAGATATAGGCGAGGGCGCACATGGCAAGCACTAGCCATAAGAGCTCGTATCGACCCTTGATAATTCCAGAGAAGTCGCCGGTCAACCACAGGTTCAGCATTCCTTGCATTTCGAATTGCCATGCCAAGAAGGTGGAAGCCGCTCCGATTATCCCCGACAAGACGATGCCCAAGAGAGGAACCACAATGGGGTCGCGGTACCGCAATGACGATACGAGCCACATGAGTAGTACGGTGCCAAGTAGAGCGAACCCAACGGCTACCAGCATTCTGGCCCAAAGTGGCAGTCCGGGGAAGAACAGTACGGCAACAAGGATGCCCAGGCCGGCTGATTCAGTAACCCCTGTGGTTGCCGGTTCAACGTATCGGTTTTGCACCATCAGTTGCATCACCAGGCCGGCAACAGACATTGCCGAGCCAGCAAGCAGCAGTGCGAGGGTGCGCGGCAGACGCGAGACGGTAAGGACCATCAGTTCGTCAACGTCGGCCTGCCCAGTAAGCACGTCTGCTATGGACATGTCCGCAGCACCGGTAATTACCGAAACGCCCGTCAGTATTAGTACAGCTAAGACGGCTCCACCGAGCCACAATGCGTAATGCGGCTCGGTGGGGTTTCTATCTTGCAATACAGCCACTATTTGATCACGTCTGCAATCTCGTCCAGTTCCGCCGGGTAGTTAGTGGCACCGTACATGACGATGTACCAGCGTTCTGGCGTCAAGTAGACAATGTGCTTGTTCTTTGCGGCCTTGGTCGAGTTGATTAGTTCGTTGTCCATCAACTGTTCGGCAGGCGTCGATCCTTCGGTTTTACCGATGGCCTTCGCACGGTCGACAACAAAGATGTAATCGGGATCGAGTTGCTTTACGGCCTCGAAGGAAATCTTCTTGGACTTGTGCCCTTCGTCGGGCTTGTAGTCAGTAGTGGCTTCCTTGAAACCAAACACGTCGTAGATCGGGGCCCAGCGTGACTGTGGCCCGTGCACGGACAATTCGCCCTCGTTAGCCATCAGGACGAGCGCGGTACCCTTATCTTTTGCAGTGTCCTTGTAGTCATCTACCTTCTTCTGGATCTGCTGAACCAGTTTTTCGGCCTGATCTGTCTTGCCAACGGCCTGCCCGATCTGGCGGACCTGGTCCTCAACCTGCTTCGAGTAGTTCGGCTTTTCCCAGTCCACATCCGCGTTCACCGTGGTGAAGTTCTTCGACAAGTCGCCGTACATGGAAGCAGTACGCGCACCGATCAACAGCAGATCCGGCTTGAGCTTGGCAATAGCCTCCACATCTGGTTCCTTCAATGAACCTACCGAGGCAACATCCTTGTACTTATCCTTCAACCAGCTAGGCACAGACTTGGTTACGGTACCTACTACCTTGTCCCCCGCTCCCAAAGCGTCAACAGTGTCCAGGGCAGCCATGTCGAGGGCGATAATGCGCTCAGGCTGCTTCTCGATCTTTGTTTCTCCCGAAGAATGCTTCACCGTGGTGGGGAAAGCACTGTGCGTACTAGGCGAGGCGTCCTTTGCCTCTTCTGCGGAGTTATTGCTGGAGCAGCCCGTCATCATTGCGGCTGCAGCTGCAAAGGCAACTACCGCGGTTGCGATTTTACGCATCTCAATCCTTCCTCAGATCAATTAGGCAAGGCAACCCTAACGTATTTGCCACCCTTTAGCCAACCCTGAAGGATTCACTCGCGCTGCTCACAGCTCTGCCGCCGCTAAATCCGCATTTTTTATGCGGCAACAAATCCTGCCCAGAGGCTAACATGGCTAGTCAGGACACAAAAACGCCCTCCCCAGCCAGCCGGCCAGGGAGGGCGGAAATTCGAGGGAGGTTTTAGCGAGCCTCGAAGGTTAGACAAGTTTCATCAGAAGAAACCTTTACGCCAGAGGCGTCACAAACAAGATCCTGGTTATGCACACAGTCGGCGCGCTTACATGCACCGACTGTGGAGCTCATGGTGGGAAGCCCACCCTTCTTGTCCAGGTCGATGAAAGTAACGCAGGCCTTGGTTCCCATGGTGACCATAGGGGCAGCGCAACCACCGCGGTTAAAGGAGCAGTCAGTGGCGGCGCAGGAAGCAATTGTAGGAGCGGACATTTCAATTTCCTTTCAGAAGTTCTTGACGCCTTCAGTATGCCCACAAATGCGACAATTATTTTTTCTGCACAAGCGAATGCTTTTCGGAGCAATCCATCGCCATTTTTACGCCTCTGACCTGGGCTTTTATTTTGTAGGCTGAATAGGTTTTCCTCACTAATGCAAGCCTAAGTTAAGTGGCAGATGCGCGGATTTTAGTTCCTAAACGATATTTAAAAACTCTGCCTTATCCTATTTAGTAGATGCTTTTTCTACTCGCTTACTATTCCCTTTGCGCCAAGTTTTTCCGCTTTTTGTGTGTCATCCCCGACCAGGTACAGCTCTAATCCCATTGCCTCGATTTCATGGGCGTCTTCTTCCCGTAGCACCTCCGCGGGCAAGATCACGGCAGATAGGGCGCCTCCACTCTGTAGCACTCCCCCGCACTCGGCCACGCCCTCTTTCCAATCAGGACCGGCCCAAAGAGCGAGCGGAATGGAAAGATGCGCCCGATCAATTTCGGCAATTAGCGAGGGCGAATAGCTCGACAGTACAAGCCGACCTGCCTTCAATTCTTCAACTGCGGCGGCAATGGCAGGGACAATCTTGTCCCCATCGGGATGCACCAAGGCAAGCCCGTTCCCAGAGCACCTGTTCATAAAAGCGATAATGTCGGCCAGTTCGGGGATGCGTTCGAAACGGAAAGTAGGCGCAAACCAGGCCCCCGCGTCCGCCCTGCGCACGTCTGCGTAGGATCCGCTACTGAGTGGTCCGGAAATATTGGTAGTGCGGTCGAAGGTGTTATCAGCCATGGCAACCAGGGTGCCGTCTGCAAGCATGCGCAGATCAAAGCTGAATCCTTCCCCTCTAGTTACCGCTGCATCAAAGGCTGCAATCGTATTCTCGGGAGCCAGAGCGCTCCTTCCCCGCATTGCGAACTTTCGCATCATTCCTCTTCCTCTTCTGGGGGCGGCCCAAATAGGCGGTAGGTGGGCACGAACTCCTCTTCGTAATCGTCCTCGTCACTAGCGAGGGCGTGGATGTCTGTCACGTCGCGTCTGTCCGCATCCGGTTCATCTAGAGTTTCGCTGCCATCTACCACAAAGCCCATGACCGCCTTTTCGTCCGGGCGATTAGCTAGCACCTCGGAAATGTAGGAATCCACGACCTCGTCCATGGGAACGTCATGGCCTACGCGTTCGGACATGAACCACCGGTGCTCCAGCACCTCGTGGAATATTTCCGCCGGTTCCAGCTTCGACCTGTATTCGGGCGGGATAGCGTTGATGACAGGGTTGAACACCTTGTCTATCCATACGTGGGCTACCAGTTCTGGAGGCTGATCCTCCATGTCATTCATCGCCCGGAACGTCTTCATGTCGTTCAAGATCCGTTGACCTTGCCGCTCCCCTACGTCCATCCCGGTAAGACGCATAACTTGGCGGTGATAGTGGCCTGCGTCCACCACCTTTGGTTGGATCGTCAGCTTCTGCCCGTCCACGCTTCGAGTCATGGACAGTTCCCCAACGTCAAAGCCAAGGTCATTCAAACGCGAAATGCGCCCTTCCACGCGCCAGCGTTCCTCCCGGTCGAAAGATTCCTCGGCAGTTAGCTCCGTCCACAGCGATTCGTATCGGTCTACCAGCCGTTCACCGATCTGCACCACATCCAAGGATTCATCGAAATACGCGCCGGCCTGTAAATCCATGAACTCGCCGATGATGTTAGTGCGCGCCAGATCTAGGTCATAGGATCGTTGCCCGGCCGTCAAAGATCCATGCAAGGCACCTGTCTCGGCGTCCACTAGGTAGGCCGCAAAGGCACCTGCGTCGCGTCTAAACAGCGTGTTGGAAAGTGACACGTCCCCCCAGTAGAAACCTGCCAGATGCAGGCGAACCAGCAGCACCGCCAACGAATCGATCAGTCTCCAGGTGGTGTCAGGGCGGACGGTCTGGCTAAACAGGGCGCGGTAAGGCAACGAGTACTGCAGATGCTCAGTGACTAGCGCCGAGGTGAGCGGCTTGCCGCGCATGGTTTCACGACCCGTTACCACTGCTGTCGGAGCCACCGCGGGCTGCCCCATCCGGTGCAGATCCCGCAACAGCCCATATTCGCGATAGGCAATGTCCTTGTTTATTTCTTTTACGGCGATAATGCGCCCGGACAGATTGACGAATCGGACCACGTGTCTGGAAATGCCTCTGGGCAACGCCGCCAGAATTTCAGAGGGCCATTCTGCCAGGGGAATCTCCCATGGCAAATCAAGAAGGGCGGGGTCTACCGCCGCCGCGGTGATCTCGATACTTTCTGCCATAAAAACTATTGTTCCACCCCACCTGTGAATCCGCTAACCCCCGCGCTGATGGAAAACCGCTAAACTGTATGCAAAACCATAAGGAGTGCCATGACTGTTAATTGGATTCCCGAAGAGGGCGCACTGGTTGCCGCTTCACTAAATCCGCAAAACGTTGCCAAATCGCTAGCCGATATGGGTGTTGTTGCCGAACTAGACTGGTACCCCAACACGGCGCACCTGCTAGGCCTTACCGTCCTCATTGATGAAAATGAAAAGGTCGCCGTCGTGGGCGAGCAGCAGACCTCGCTGCAGGCGGGAATGGACCTAGCCGAGGTCACGGAAAAGCTGGCAGAGCAATTCCACGCCGAGGTGTGGATCGGAAACACCAGCGCCGACAAGGTTCCCGAAGGCACCTCTTTCCCGGATCCAGAAAAATCCAAGCAAGGTGAAGTACGGGTAGTCGAAATAACGAAGATGCCCGCCGCCTCGGTACCCTTCATTGCCGCCGCCGAGGGCCTCGACGTGGGCAGCGTCGAGCTTGGTGAAGGTATGCGCGCCGTTATTTACGCGGGTACAGAAGAGGACGTGGTCTCGGGCGTAATGGTCTCCGAGCTACCCGCCATCGCGCTGTATGCTTCCAACGACGACCACCGGCTAGCAGGAGTAGAGGCCCCTACAGAGCAGCGGGACCACATTCCGTCAGAATCCCTGCTCCTCCATTCGTGGCAAATGAATACCACCCTTGTTGTAGGCAGCTGGAACGACCAGGCCCCCGCCGGTCTCCTAGCCGCTGTCCGGGCACACTTCGGAGAAGACCAGATGGCCGCCCGCCTAGCAGAGATAAACCCGCTAGCAGATCGTGACGACGTGGATCGGGCGCTGGCCACCTCAGGGACCGAGGGATTCAAGAAGATGGTCGCTGCGCTAGGCCTGCCAGACTTTTTGGGCGACTACCTAGATGGGGACGTCCAGGTTGCCGACCTTCCCGACGTGGCCGTCTTCGAAGCCTCTTCCTGGGGCTCCGCCCTAGGGAGCTCAGTAGACATCATGCTAGATAAGCCCGAGGAATCCGGTTCTAAACTGTGGAGCGCCTACCACACTGCAGCCCTAGACAAGCCCTGGATTGTTAGAGCATGGGCCGGGATAGAGGCAACGGCAGGTACCGCACTACTAGTTACTGCCTTCCGTTCAAAAGGTCGCAAATCCGGTTGGCTAAAAGCCGGAGCTGGGATTGGTACAGCACTAGTGTTGGACTCCCTTGCCCAGCTAGGCCTGTCGGGGTATCTGAAGCAACGCAAAAAGCGCCACGAAGGTCGCTAGTCTAGCGATCGCACCCGCCTAGTCCTTAGGCTCTGAACTGCCCATTCGCCCTCGTCCGGGTACCCTACTTCTTCCAAAGTAAGGCCCGCGGCGGGGGCGAGTTGCGGTTCAGAACCCCGACATTTTTCAGCCAGTCGCGCTGCGGGCCAATCTGGTCCGTGCTTGCCAGTGCCAACAGCCACCAGAGCCCCCACGATAGACCGCACCATCGAGTGACAGAAGGCATCAGCAACTAGCTCAATCTCTACGATCCGACCCACCTGGCTGATGTAGATATTTCGAAGCGTCCGGATGGTTGTAGCCCCTTCACGCGGCTTACAAAAAGACAGAAAATCATGTTCGCCCAGTAGCCCAGCAGCTGCCTGGCCCATAGCCGCAAGATCCAACGCTGCCCCAAGCCGCCACAGATCCGTCCTAGTTGGGATCCAAGATGACACCGTAGGGGCAATCCGGTAAATGTAGCGGCGATAAGTGGCCGAAAAACGCGCGTCAAAGTCATCGCTAACCGCACTGACCCCCTTAATAACCGTCTGTGCTGGTTTTCCATCCGGTGACTTAGAAGTCAGAATCTTATTCATCCGGTTAGCCAGGCGCTCTATTCCGGTTCGACCCAGCCTCTCAAAAGCCTCGGCGGGGACATCTACATGAGCCACCTGCCCTAACGCGTGCACGCCCTTATCTGTTCGGCCTGCCACGGTCAGCTGGCACGGGATGCGAAAGATCATCGCAAGCACGTCTTCGACCTCGCCCTGTACCGTGCGAAGCCCAGGCTGCTTAGCCCATCCGGAATAATCGCTTCCGTCATAGGCAATATCCAAGCGCAGTCGTCTACTCATCTTGGAACTCCCACGCGCGTACTCCACCGAAGACCCCGGCATCGTTCGGAACAATGACCACTTCGGAGCCAATTAGCCCCCTCTGCCTGTCGGTAATGTGAGCACCGTTGCCGCCGCCTATATACAGCCGGTCCCACATAATCGCGGCCCGCAGCGATTCTACCGCCCTGCGTACCCGTCTGGACCAATGCACCTCCCCCAGGCGTAGCCGCTCGTGCTCGCCAAGGTAATCATCATAAGTAAGGCCCCATTTGACCGGCAGTTGCGAGAATTCTATGTGGGGCGCAAGTGTTCCGCCATCAAATATGGCGCTGCCCAGGCCAGTGCCCAGCGTCAAAATGACTTCGTGTCCCTTGCCGGTGATAGCCCCATAGCCGGCCACTTCCGCATCGTTTAGTACCAGAGCGGGCATATCTAACGCATCGCGCAGTGCCCGTGCCATATCGAAGAAGTGCCACTGCTCCACCAGCTCGGGTAGTACGCGCGTGCGCGGTCCGGATTTGCAGACGTAATGCGGGGTGGCCACCACTACCCCGTGCCGGATCATCCCGGGCATACCCATGGTGATCCGGTCCGCCTTAGGCAATGCCGCCGCCAGATCAGCCACCGTCTTGGTCATCAACTCCGGCGGCAAGGGATAAGGGGTTGGGGTGCGCACAGGCGTAGCTAAAGCCGTTCCCCGGCTGTCCAGAGCAGTAGCCTTGATCCCACCCCCACCGCAATCGATAGTGAGCGTAACCGGCCCAGAATTTCGCAAACTCATACGCCTACCCTATAACGGCCAGGTCGGCACGCCGCTCCAAAAACGTTTAGGGCCGGCACCTTTCGGTACCGGCCCTAATACGGGAAATCTAAAGGCTACTTCTCGTCAGCCTCAGCAGCGGTGGAGCCAGCTTCGGCCTCGGCCTTAGCTTCCTCAACCTTTTCCTCGGTAGTGGCTTCTTCGGCCTTTGCCTCAGTTGCCTCTTCCTTGGCTGCTTCTTCTTCCTTGGCTGCGTTTTCAGCAGTCTTGGTGGCGTCCTTTACGACGGCCTTCTTCTGCACCTTTTCGGTGATGATAGAAATCTGGGCCATCGGAGTGTTGTCGCCGCGACGAGCCGGCAGCTTCACGATGCGGGTGTAGCCGCCCTCGCGCTCCGGATCAATTTCCTTGGCGATTACGTCGAACAGCTCGTAGGTGTAATCCACATAGCTGGCGCTGCGCTTTGCAGTCTGGCTGCGCAGCTTCGAGTACACCTGGCGACGGGCGTGATCGGTGCCCTGCTTAGCCTTGGTGATCAGCTTTTCGATAACCGGCTGAACACGCTTGGCCTTGGCCTCGGTGGTGACGATGGAACGGTTGACAATGAGCTCGCGGCACAGGTTGGTGATGATGATGCGCTCGTGAGCGGGGCTGCCTCCCAGGCGGGGGCCCTTAGTGGGCTTAGGCATCTTAGTACTCCTAGGTAATAAATTTTTAGATCAAAGCTTGTCGGCTAGGCCGAATCTACTCGTCACTGAACTGGATGGATCCTGCGTTTTCTCCGTCAAAACCGCCGGCAGGCATAGGCGAGTCCTTCAGGACCATGCCCAGTTCAGCCAGCTTCGCCTTGATTTCCTCGATAGACTTCGCACCGAAGTTACGGATGTCAAGCAGGTCGGCTTCACTGCGAGCAACCAGTTCGCCAACAGTGTGAATGCCTTCCCTCTTCAGGGCATTGTAGGAACGGGACTGCAGGTCCAGATCCTCGATGGTCATTGCCAGATCGGCAGCCAGTTCGGCGTCGGTCTGGGTAGGACCAATCTCAATGCCTTCGGCCTCAATGTTGAGGTCACGGGCAAGCCCGAATAGTTCGACCAGGGTCTTACCAGCAGAAGCCAGAGCATCGCGCGGGCTAATAGCCGGCTTGGTCTCGACATCTACGATCAGGCGGTCGAAGTCGGTACGCTGCTCAACACGAGTAGCCTCAACCTTGTAGGTGACCTTCAGGACGGGGCTGTAGATCGAATCCACCGGAATGCGAGAAATTTCTGCATCCGGGTCCTTGTTCTGATCGGCAGAAACGTAGCCGCGGCCACGCTCGACGGTCAGCTCGACCTCTAGCTTGCCCTTCTCGTTCAGGGTGGCGATGTGAAGGTCCGGGTTGTGGATCTGCACACCGGCAGGAGGCGTAATATCACCGGCGGTAACAACGCCCTCGCCAGCCTTGCGAAGGTACATCACTACGGGCTCGTCATTTTCAGACGAAAGCACGATCTGCTTGATGTTCAGGATGATTTCGGCAACATCTTCCTTAACGCCAGCAATCGTTGAGAACTCGTGCGGCACTCCATCGATGCGGATGGATGTAACCGCCGCACCAGGAATGGACGAAAGTAGGGTACGACGCAGGGAGTTGCCCAGCGTGTAACCGAAACCAGGCTCTAGCGGTTCAAGGGTGAACCTCGAACGCTGTTCGCTTACTACCTCTTCGGTCAAATTCGGTCGCTGTGCAATAAGCACTATCTGTCCTTTCTTTCCGACGCCCGCTATATGACGTCAGCCAGGATTCCGTCCGACCCCGGGGGGCCGGCTTTTCTTTTGTTGTGAAACGAGTGCGGGATTATTCCCTGTTTCAGCGTTAGGCCAATGTTCCGAAGAACCAGGCCGGACGGATTAGACGCGGCGACGCTTCGGGGGACGGCAGCCGTTGTGTGCCTGCGGGGTGACGTCCTGAATGGAGCCAACCTCTAGGCCAGTTGCCTGAAGCGAGCGGATCGCGGTTTCGCGGCCAGAGCCCGGGCCCTTGACGAAAACATCAACTTTCTTCATGCCGGAATCCTGTGCGCGGCGAGCAGCGGCCTCGGCGGCCATCTGAGCTGCGAACGGGGTGGACTTACGGGAGCCCTTGAATCCAACCTGACCGGAAGATGCCCAAGAAATGACGGCGCCGGTCGGATCGGTAATTGAAACGATGGTGTTGTTGAACGTCGACTTGATGTACGCGTGTCCGTGAGTGACGTTCTTGCGCGCGCTGCGGCGCGACTTGAAGCTGCGGTTTGCGGCCATTTTTCCTTCTTCTGAGGTCGTCGGTCAGCGACTAGCGCTGCTACTTAGTTGCTTTCTTCTTGCCAGCGACGGTGCGCTTCGGGCCCTTGCGGGTACGAGCGTTCGTCTTGGTGCGCTGGCCATGGACAGGAAGTCCGAAGCGGTGGCGCAGACCCTGGTAAGAACCAATTTCAATCTTGCGGCGAATGTCGGCCTGCACCTCGCGGCGCAGATCGCCCTCAACCTTGTAGTTACCCTCAATGAAGGAACGAAGCTTTACGAGGTCGTCCTCGGTGGCGTCCTTCACGCGCAGGTCCGGGCTAACGCCAGTCTCTTTTAGAGCCTTCTGCGATAGCGTGCGGCCAACGCCGTAAATGTAAGTTAGTGCGACTTCCATCCGCTTTTCGCGGGGGAGGTCGACTCCGGCAATACGTGCCATCTGGTTTTCTCCATCTTGATCGGAGGTCGTCGCTTCGCTTTCCGCACCAGTTTTGCGGCCCTGGCCTCCGTCACCAGGGGTCGATCCTTTGATCGTTTAGCGAGCGCTTTCGGCCTAGGAGGCCGACGCCAAGTTAGCCTTGACGCTGCTTATGCCTTGGGTTGTCGCAAATAACCATGACAATGCCATGGCGACGAATCACCTTGCACTTGTCACAGATTTTCTTGACACTGGGCTTGACCTTCATGGTTTCACCTCTGCGGCTAAGCCGCGGTCTAGATTATTTGTAGCGGTAAACGATACGGCCACGGGAAAGGTCGTAAGGGGACATTTCTACTACAACCGTGTCCTCGGGGAGGATGCGGATGTAGTGCTGACGCATCTTGCCGGAAATGTGAGCCAACACGATGTGGTCATTTTCTAGCTTGACGCGGAACATTGCGTTAGGAAGAGCCTCGACGACTGTTCCCTTTACTTCAATGACGCCTTCTTTTTTCGCCATAACCTTCCGTCTACCTTGTCTGTAAATTACTGGGCGCCCACAGATCTTGTGGACAAGATCCGGGCATAGCTGTATGCACGGACACCCGACTATCAAGAATAGGCGACATTGCCCAGCAGGTAAAGGGAGTTAGGCTGTTTGATACCTCACGTGAGGTTGGACACTAATTTCGCTAGCCCCTTGTGGCTCTCCGAAAAGAATCTTAGCCCTAATTTTCGTCCTCGAAAAGAGGCGTGTCACCTGCCTGCATGTGTCTCGTTTCGCCGCCCTCGGCAGAGTCATCTTTGTGAATCAGGTGGATCAGGAATAGTTCAGCACCACATACCACCAACATAGCAATGGCCACAGTCCAGAACCACGACGGGGTCGAGTCCTGCAAGAGGGCGTAAACCAGTGCTCCTGCGCACGCTGCAATACCCACTTTTAGGATTACTGACAGAGTTTCCAAGGCGACCTCCCCTATTCCCATGCCAGGCTACTAGCAGCCTTTCGCGCGTGCAACGCTCACCTCGCGCCTACGGAGGTCTGCTTTATCTGTCAGCTGCTTCCCCTGTTTGGGTGTCGCCGTCATCCTGACTGTTCTTCTTCCGCAGCATCTCGGCACCCTTCACCATAGCTAAGGCAAGAATTACAAGGGGGATTGTTGCGTTTTGGAGCTTGTAAGGAAGGGTGCCAAAGAGTTCCCATAACGAAATCACGAATGCGATAACTGCTATTACAATCCCCGCGTAGAAAAGAAACTTTGCCACTGTTGCTCCTATCCAATTGGATCTTACATGCACTCTTGCTCGCCCTCACGCGCAGGGTACCCGGCCTACACTTTCTTTCCCACCCGGCCTAAACAGACTTGCAATCCTGCTGTAGCTTTGAGCGTGCTGTGCAGCTTTGTAGCCAGTTTCCTACACTGGGATCGGAAGGATTGATATGCCAACACTGGAAAACACAGCCCTAATTTTCGAGGGCGGCGCGATGCGCGCATCCGGTACCGCGCCTTTTGTAGTGACGTTACTTGAGAACGAAATCTTCTTCCCACACGTCTCTGGGATTTCGGCCGGAGCCTCGAACGCTGTCAACTATTTGTCCAGGGACGCTGACCGAGCAAAGCGTTCCTTCGTAGATTTCATTGCCGATCCCAACATTGGTTCCATTGGTTCCTTCCTGCGCGGGGATGGATACTTCAATGCCAAGTACATTTATGAGGAGGCGGGGCTACAGGATGCACCGCTCCCCTTCGACTTCGAAGCGTTTTGGAATAATCCTGCACAGTTGCGGATCAGCTCGTTTAGGGTTCGGGACGGCAAACCCGTCTACTGGAGCCGCGCTGATATCCGGGATGAGGCCGATCTGATGCGAAAGGTGCGAGCCGCCTCCACCATGCCGGGACTCATGAACTACGTGCAGATCGACGGCGAGCTCTACGCCGACGGTGCTCTAGGCCCGTCCGGAGGCATTCCGTTAGAGGCAGCCGAGATGGACGGGTACAGGAACTTCGTTGTGGTCCTTACCCGGCCCCGAGATTATGTGAAGAAAACACCTAAGAATCCCGCCCTCTATAAACGGGCTTTTAGGAAATACCCGCACTTAGTCAAGGCCCTACTGCAACGCCACAAAAAATATCAGGCAACCCGGCGCCGGCTGCTGCAGCTCGAACGGCAAGGCAGAGCATACGTCTACTACCCCTGGCACATGCAGGTTACGGGGTTGGAGCGGTCAGTACAAAAACTCCAGGCCAACTACGACGCCGGCTACTTCCAGTGCCAGCAAACCCTCCCCTACCTGAAAGCATGGCTGGGCCTGTAACCCACCAGGCCCCAACATCTAGGCATAGAGAATCCCCGGAAGGATACCTTCCGGGGATTCCTTATTGGTTTCTTACAGCTCTATGGGTTCGATCCCGTACTTTGCCAGACCGGCTTTACCAAAGTCCGGCGCGGATAGTACCGAGATGCCGTCTTCCAAGATGGCCACTGAGTGCTCCCAGTGGGCAGCATGTGAATGGTCGTGAGTCTTGACAGTCCACTCGTCATCCAATGTGAACACTTGGGCAGAGCCACGAGTCAGAATCGGTTCCACGCAAACAACCATTCCAGGAACAACCTTCGGCTGGCGTCCTCGCACCGAATAGTTCAGCACATCCGGTGCCTGGTGCATTTGCGTCCCAATACCGTGCCCGATGAACTCTTCGACAATGTCGGCCTCCCAGCCGTACTTGTCAGCGGCATCCGCTACCACCTGTTCAACTGCGTCGCCTACGCAGGCGATAGTCAGTCCCCGCTTCTTCGACGCCAGCGAAGCAATCCCGGCCCACATTGCCTCTTCAGTAATACGGGACAGAGTCAGGTCATCGCCGCGAGCCTTGTCGTCTCCGCCCACAATCATGGTGAAGCAGGAATCGCCGTGCCACTGCTTGCCATCCGCCTCGACGTAGGCGCCGCAATCAAAGGAGACCATGTCGCCCTCTTGCAACACATAGTCGTCAGGGATGCCATGAACAACCGTGTCATTTACAGACATGCAGGCAGTCGCCGGGTACCCGTAGTAACCCAGGAAATTCGGTTTCGCTCCGGCCTTCTCTATGACGAGGGCGCTGACCGTGTCTAGTTCTTCGGTGGTGACGCCGGGCTTAGCTGCCTCCCGAAGAGCCTTGTGAATATCGGCAACGACCAGGTCCGCACGTCGCATGTGCCGAACCTGGTCGATGCTCTTTAGTTCAATACCGCGCCTCATGCAGCGTCAACGGCCGCCTTCACGCGCTCCCACACCTCGTCGACGGTGCCCATGCCGTCGATTACCGTGAGTTTGCCAGCGGTCTGGTAGAACGCCGTGATCGGGGCGGTTTCCCGCTTGTACACTTCGAGCCGGTTGCGTACCGTCTCGTCAGAATCGTCGGCTCGTCCCTCAATCTGGGCACGCTTCTTGATGCGCTCAACGACCTCGTCGAAGTTGACCTTCAGCTCGAGGACGCCGTCGATCTCGACTCCTAGGTCATGCAGAATGTAGCCCAGGTTGTGCACCTGATCCAGGTTGCGCGGGTAGCCATCCAGCAAGAAGCCGCCATCGCGGACTGCTTCCTTCAGCGAGGTGGCCACAATGTCGTTCACGACCTCGTCAGGAACTAGATTGCCGGCAACCATGTATTCCTTGGCCTTGTTGCCGAGCTCGGTCCCGTTATCGATCTGCGAACGCAGCATAGCGCCCGTGGACATGTGCGGGATCCCTAGATATTCGGCAATCTTTTTTGCCTGCGTGCCTTTCCCGGCGCCCGGAGCGCCCAGGATGACGACTCGTTTCATTGTCATGATGCCAAGAATCCTTCGTAGTGGTGTTTCTGTAGTTGCGAGTTGATTTGCTGAACGGTCTGCAGGCCGACGCCCACAACAATCAGCAAGGTGGTACCGCCGAACGGCATCTGTGTAATGCCGAGGGCGATCATTACGATGGTGGGCACCATCGCCACAATCAGTAGATAGAATGCGCCGCCGGTGGTAATGCGGTTGATGACGTAGCGCAAATAGTCGGCAGTTGGGTGCCCGGCGCGCACGCCGGGGATGAACCCGCCGTACTTCTTCATGTTGTCGGCGATCTCTTCAGGGTTGAAGGTGATCGCGGTGTAGAAGAAGGCGAAGAACAGTACCAGGATGCCGTAGCAGATCAGGTAGAACGGGGTCTGCTGCGAGAAGTTGCGCTGGATCCACTGCACCCAATGCTGCTTCGGATCGCCAAACTGAGCAATCATTGTGGGCATCGCCAGGATCGAGGCGGCGAAGATGACGGGAATAACGCCCGACATGTTGATCTTCATTGGAATGTAGGTGGTGGAGCCGCCGAAGAGTCGACGCCCAACCATCCGCTTTGCATATTGCACTGGGACGCGACGTTGCGCCTGTTCCACAAACACGATCGCGAGCGTGACAACCAGGATGAGGGCGATCACGACAAGCACCTTTGCAACGCCACCGTTGGCCTTAGCGATGGACCACAGGTGAGCCGGCAGGTTCGCGGTAATAGAAGTAAAGATTAGCAGCGACATACCGTTGCCGATGCCGTGCTCGGTGATCAATTCGCCGAGCCACATGATCAGACCAGTACCAGCGGTCATGGTGATGATCATAAGAATGTAGTTGATAACCGAATCATTCGGGATGATCGGGTCTGCCGCGGAGCAATTAGGCAGTAGCCTTCCCGACCGAGCTAGAGAGATGATTGTCGTAGACTGCAGCACGCCGAGGGCGATGGTCAGGTAACGGGTGTACTGCGTCATCTTCGCCTGGCCGGCCTGGCCTTCCTTGTGCAGATCCTCGAAACGCGGGATAACCACGCGCAGCAACTGCGTAATAATCGAGGCAGTAATGTACGGCATGATGCCCAGAGCAAATACCGACAGCTGCAGCATTGCGCCACCGCTGAACAGGTTTACCAAGTCCAATAGACCGGACTGGGAGTTGTTGGCTAGACACTTCTGGACGTTCGAAAATGACACGCCCGGAGTAGGTATGAATGAACCAGCCCTAAACAGCAGCATGATGAAAGCCGTGAATAGTAGCTTCTTACGCAGATCCGGGGTTCGGAACGCCTGTGCAAATGCAGCTAACAAACTTTTCTCCAATGATATTCATGGGGATACCACGAGTTTTCAAAACCGGGTTCTATGGTATCGCCTTTTTCTGAAACGAAAAACGGGCGATCCGGCCTAGGGCCGAACCGCCCGTCCTTCACGGCTTATTACCGAGCTGTTAGAGAACCGCCAGCAGCTTCAATCTTCTGCTTTGCGGACTCAGACCACTTGTCGACCACGAGGTCGAACTTAGCAGCAGCTTCGCCAGAACCAAGCACCTTGACGGGCTTGTTCTTGCGAACCAGCGACTTAGCAACTAGGTCAGCAACCTCGATCTTGCCTCCCTCGGGGAATGCCTCCGAGAGTGCGTCAAGGTTCACAACCTGGTACTCGACGCGGAACGGGTTCCTGAACCCGCGCAGCTTCGGCAGACGCATGTGGGCCGGCATCTGGCCGCCCTCAAATCCTGCCGGCACGTTCTTACGTGCGCCGGTACCCTTGGTGCCACGACCCGAAGTTTTACCCTTCGAACCCTCACCACGACCCACGCGGATCTTGGCCTTCTTGGCACCCGGAGCTGGCTTCAGGTGGTGTAGCTTTACGGGCTTGTCGCCCAGCTTCTTAGCAGTGTTCGCCATTGTCAGTCGACCTCCTCGACGGTCACCATGTGGCTCACGACGTTGATCTGCCCGCGTACAGACGGACGATCTTCGTGGGTCACAACCTGGTGCATCTTACGCAGGCCAAGAGCAGCCAAAGTAGCGCGCTGCTTCGGAGTTGCTCCAGCCTTGGAACGAACCTGGGTAACTTTCAGTTTCGACATTACGCACTCACCCCTGCGGCAGCCTTATCGGCTTCCTTCTTTTCAGCAGCTGCACGCTTTTCGGCATCTGCTTCGGCGCGTGCACGCAGCATGGCTGCGGGAGCAACGCGTTCCAAAGACAGGCCACGGCGGGCTGCTACTGCCTCGGGCTGGTGCAGCTGCTTCAGAGCTGCGACCGTTGCGCGAACGATGTTGAGTGCGTTCGACGAGCCGAGAGACTTGGTTAGGACGTCGTGAATGCCAGCGCATTCGAGGACGGCGCGGACAGGACCACCCGCGATTACACCAGTACCAGAGGAGGCGGGGCGGAGCAGAACGATGCCTGCTGCATCTTCGCCCTGAACCACGTGGGTGATGGTGCGGCCAACCATGGGAACGCGGAAGAAGTTCTTCTTTGCTTCTTCAACGCCCTTGGAGATGGCCTGGGGTACTTCCTTAGCCTTGCCGTAGCCAACGCCGACGGTGCCTTCGCCATCGCCAACCACTACTAGAGCGGTGAAGCTGAAGCGACGGCCACCCTTCACGACCTTGGAAACACGGTTGATAGTGATAACGCGCTCGACGAACTCGTTGCGGTCGTTGTTGCGACCACCGCGACGGTTGTCCTTGCGCTCATTGTTGCGGCCGCGGCGTTCGCGACGATCCGTATCCTGCGATTCCGCGGAACCCTGACCGCCCTGCCGGCGGCTATTCTGAGGAGCCATCAGCTTTTCCTTTCTTTCGGTCAGAGGCTCAGGCCAGCTTCGCGTGCGCCTTCGGCGACAGCGGCGATGCGGCCATGGTACTTGTTGCCACCGCGGTCGAAGACCACGGCTTCAATTCCGGCAGCCTTCGCGCGCTCGGCCACAGCCTGGCCAACCTTGCGAGCTGCTTCGGTCTTGGAATCGCCCTCGGAGCGCAGTTCCGCTTCCAAAGTGGATGCTGCGGCCAAGGTACGACCGTTCTGGTCATCAATAACCTGCGCAACCATGTGACGGTTCGAGCGGAATACTGCCAGACGCGGACGCTCGGTGGTGCCGAATACGCGCTTACGAACGCGCAGATGACGGCGCTTACGAGCGGCTACCTTACCTTTGCCTTTTACAGAGTAAGACATTACTTACCTGCCTTTCCGGCCTTGCGGCGTACGTGTTCACCCGCATAGCGGATGCCCTTGCCCTTGTAGGGTTCAGGCGCGCGCAGCTTACGAATGTTAGCTGCAACTTCGCCGACGAGCTCCTTGCTGATACCAGAGACGGTGAACTTATTCGCCGCCTCCACAGTGAACTCAATGCCCTCACGCGGTTCGATTACGACCGGGTGGGACAGGCCGAGGGCGAACTCTAGGTTCTTGCCCTTGGCAACGACACGGTAACCGGTACCAACAATCTCGAGCTGCTTCTTGTAACCGTTGGTTACGCCCTCGATCATGTTGGCAACCAAGGTGCGGTACAGGCCGTGTAGCGAGCGGGCGGTACGAGAATCGTCCGGACGCTCCAACTTGATCGATCCGTCTTCGACCTTCACGGAAATGGGTTCGCGCACATCCAATGCGAGCTCGCCCTTGGGGCCCTTCACCTTTACGTTCTGGCCCGACACGGTGACGTCTACACCTGCGGGGATGGAAATGGGAAGCTTACCAATACGTGACATGTTACTTTCCCCCTTTCCTTACCAGACGTAGGCGAGGACTTCCCCACCTACACCCTTGTCGTTAGCTTCACGGTCAGTCATCAAGCCGGAGGACGTGGACAGGATTGCCACACCCAGGCCGCCCAGAACCTCGGGGAGGTTGTTGGACTTTGCGTATACACGCAGGCCCGGCTTGGAAACGCGGCGCAGACCTTCAATGGAGCGCTCACGCTTCGGACCGTACTTCAGGTTAAGAGTCAGGGTCTTACCAACCCTGGCGTCGGCAACTTCACTGCCGGCGATGTAGCCTTCGCGCTCTAGGATGCCCGCAATAGCGAACTTCAGCTTCGAGTAAGGCATGGACACCGACTGGTGGTGCGCCGAGTTAGCGTTACGCAGACGCGTTAGCATATCTGCGATTGGGTCTGTCATAGTCATATTTTTGGGCTTCAGCCCTTCCTCTTCGCGGTTTCCTCTCCGCCAGTTAGGCGGGGGACCTGCGAAGTAGTCGTTTTACCAGCTGCTCTTGGTTACGCCAGGGAGCTGACCCGCGTGGGCCATCTCGCGTAGGCAGATGCGGCACAGGCCGAACTTGCGGTACACGGAGCGGGGACGCCCGCAACGGTTGCACCGGGTGTAGGCGCGAACAGCAAACTTCTGCTTGCCGGCAGCCTTGTTCTTTAGTGCGGTCTTCGCCATTTGTCAGTCCTCCTTGAACGGGAAGCCGAGCTGACGCAGCAGCTCGCGGCCGTGCTCGTCGGTCTTCGCCGTAGTGACGACGGTGATATCCATGCCGCGAACGCGGTCAATGTTATCCGGATCAATTTCGTGGAACATGGACTGTTCGGTCAGACCGAAGGTGTAGTTACCGTTGCCATCGAACTGCTTGGCCGAGAGTCCGCGGAAGTCGCGGATACGGGGCAGAGCAGTGGAGAGCAGCCTGTCCAGGAATTCCCACATGCGGTCGCCACGAAGGGTGACATGTGCGCCAATGGCCTGGCCTTCACGCAGCTTGAACTGTGCGATGGACTTCTTGGCCTTGGTCACGGCCGGCTTCTGGCCCGTGATGGCCGCCAGGTCGCGAATTGCGCCGTCCATGAGCTTAGAGTCATGTGCAGCTTCACCAACACCCATGTTCACAACGATCTTGGTCAGACCGGGAATCTGCATTGGGTTGGCTACGTTGAACTTCTTTTCGAGGGCGGGAATGATTTCCTCGCGGTAGCGCGCTTTCAGGCGCGGGGTCTGAGTTTCAGTCATTCTCAGATATCCTTTCCGGTCGCCTTGTTGTAACGAACACGCACAGTGCGAGTGCGGCCATCGCGCTCGACCTCTTCTTCACGGAAGCCAACCTTGGCAGGCTTCTTGGTGGAAGGATCGACCAGGACCAGCTTGGAAAGATCGACGGGCGCTTCGCGCTTCTCGATTCCTCCGGTTACCTGCCCCTGGGCGTTCTGACCCTGACGGACGTGGTGAGTGCGAACGTTTACGCCCTCGACCAGTGCACGGTTTTCTTTAGGGAATACTTTGAGCACGCGTCCCTGCTTGCCCTTGTCGCCCGGTGCTAGCGGCTCGAGCCCTTCGGCTTCGCGACGCTTGTTGCGGGCTACTAGGCGAGCATCCTTAGGATCGGACGCGCGGCCTGCAATGACCTGTACTAGGTCACCTTTCTTGATCTTGGCTCCCATTTACAACACCTCCGGTGCCAGCGAGATGATGCGCATGAACTTCTTGTCGCGAAGTTCACGGCCAATCGGGCCAAAAATACGCGTCCCGCGGGGTTCTCCGTCCGTGTTCTTCAAGATCACGGCAGCATTTTCATCAAATCGAATGTAGGAACCATCGGGGCGGCGGCGTTCCTTCTTCGTGCGAACGACTACGGCCTTTACGACCTCGCCCTTCTTCACGTTGCCGCCGGGGATGGCGTCTTTGACGGTAGCGACGATCATGTCGCCGATACCGGCGTAGCGCCGACCCGAGCCACCGAGTACACGGATGCAAAGAAGCTCCTTTGCACCAGTGTTGTCGGCGACCTTCAGTCGCGACTCCTGCTGAATCATTGAGTAATCTCCTGTCGTCGTGCCGGTTCTCTTTGGGTAAAGCCCGTGAGCCTAGCCGAACGTATCTGTACCATTGCGTACTCCGGCGCCTGAGAGGTGAGTCGCAGACTCGGGCACAACATGTGCCAGGTCTCTGCAAAACCCACGTCGTAGGCTGCTCCCGAGTGGCTGAACTATTGGCAGTCCGGCACTCCCACTAGGTAGACTAGTAGACACGCAACTCAACAAGCCTACCTATTTAGGCTTACAAATGAAACCAGTCTCCCTTGATTCACCCCTGTGCCTTTGCTCACCAAGCACCCAGGCTGGAAAGCTCTTTTTCCCTTCTGCTACGTAGACCGGTGCGGGAGCGTATGAGACGATACAGGCATGCAGAAACTCGTGTTCCTTGATGTAGATAGCACCCTAATCAATTCTTCCCAGCAGGCTCCACGATCTGCCGTGGAAGCCTGTCAGAGAGCAGCGCAAAATGGCCACAAGCTATTCATGTGCACCGGCCGCTCTTACCCGGAGGTGTACCCATGGCTGTGGGACCTTGGCATTTCTGGGCTTGTGGGAGCAAACGGCACCTACGTTACCTGCGAGGACGAGGTAATCTTCGACGAGCGCATTTCAGACGAGGACATTATCGAGATCTCGAATTTCATCAATTCGGTTGGCGGATATTGGATTTGGCAGGGGCCGGATCGAATCATGCCCTCTAAGGAATTCCTTGACTCCTACTCCGGCGCGGGCGCCGATCGGATCGCAGGGGACTGGACACCGTACCTACACCAGGTCGCTCCGTACCTAAAGACCGGTACTCCTACCAGCTGCGGGAAGTGTACGTTCACTCTGCCACCGACGGCGAGCGCCTCCCTAGAGGACGTCATTGAACACTTCGGCGACCGCTTCACCATCGTTGCTGGCTCTGTTACAGCAGAAGGCACCGAGGGCGGCGAGTTGGTACCGGCAAACATCTCCAAAGCCAGCGGAGTGCGGCAGGTGGTTATGCATTTAGACATTCCCCTAGAGCAAACGATCGGCATTGGCGACAGTGCGAACGATGGCCCGATGATGAAAACAGTAGGAACATCCATCGCTATGGGAAATGCTATCGACGAAATAAAAGAAATCTCCAAATGGACCACCACCTCAGTAGATGAGGATGGGATTAAGAATGCATTTGAGTATTTAAAACTCATCTAACTATTAAAAACAATTAATATTTTAGTTTTGGGACTCAAGGCACCGCCGATGCTTGGCAGGTAGTTTACACTTGGGCCAGACCGTAATTGAGCGGCAATCGCCCCATAAGCGATAACTACGAACTAGTAGAGGTAAATATGTCTCGCGTCGAAGAGGACCTGATTGGCACAAAAGAAATTGCAGATCAGAACTTTTACGGAGTCCACACAGCCAGGGCAATCGAGAACTTCCAAATCTCTGGGAAAAAGATCCAAGATGTCCCGGAGTTTGTGCGCGCAATGGTGCAAGTAAAGAAGGCTTGCGCGCTGGCAAACATGGCCTGCCACGCACTGCCCACCAAAATTGGTGAGGCCATCGTCAAGGCCTGTGACCTGATCCTAGACGAAGGTCGCTGCATGGATCAGTTCCCCATTGACGTGTTCCAAGGGGGCGCCGGGACATCGGTAAACATGAATACAAACGAGGTCATTGCCAATCTGGCCCTAGAAACCCTAGGGCTTGAGAAGGGGCGTTACGACGTTGTACACCCCAACGACCACGTGAACAAATCGCAATCAACAAATGACGCCTACCCAACCGGTTTCCGCATGGCCGTTTACGCCCTCAAGCAAAAGCTAACTGAAGAATTGGAAGCCCTCATTGGCGCCTTCGGGAAAAAGGGCACCGAGTTCGAAGATGTGCTGAAGATGGGTCGCACCCAGTTGCAGGATGCCGTCCCCATGACATTGGGCCAAGAGTTTCACGGTTATGAGCACAACCTAACCGAAGATCTAAAGACCATCGAATTTTGCACACAGCTGCTACTGCAGGTGAACCTCGGCGCTACCGCAATCGGTACCGGCGTAAACACTCCTCCGGGATACGCCAAGGCCGCAGCTGCCAAGCTTGGCGAGGTGACGGGATACGACGTGGTATCCTCGCCCGACCTAATCGAGGCCACCTACGACAACGGCGCCTACGTGATGGTGCACGCCGCCCTCAATAGGCTTGCCATGAAACTGTCGAAGATCTGCAACGATCTTCGCCTCCTGGCCTCGGGGCCTCGCGCCGGTCTAAAAGAGATCAACCTTCCTGAACTGCAGGCTGGTTCTTCGATTATGCCGGCAAAAGTAAATCCCGTTATTCCCGAGGTCGTAAACCAAGCTTGCTTCAAAGTCTTCGGCAACAACACCACGGTTATGTTCGCCGCAGAAGCAGGACAATTGGAACTAAATGTCATGGAACCAGCCTTGGCAGCCTCCGTGTTCGAATCACTACAGTTACTTACCAACGCCTGCAGGACGCTGCGTGAACGCTGCATCGAAGGTATCACCGCAAATCGCGAACGCTGCTACGACTACGTTATGAACTCCATCGGCATAGTCACCTATTTTAACGATGTAATTGGGCACGCTGCTGGCGACCAGATCGGTAAGGAGTGCGCTGCTACTGGCAAGTCGGTGAAGGAAGTAATCCTAGAAAAGGGGTTGCTACCAGAAGATAAGATCGACGAAATCTTATCCCCGGAAAACCTTATGCATCCGCACTACTCTGGCGAGCTGTACGACGCCAACTAAACCCATCTAAGAATTTCGGAGTTACGAATGAAATCAGAGCAAAAAGGCTCCTCCTCTGGGCAGGCTGTAACCGCAGCCGCAAAAAAGAAGGAGCCCTCTAACAGCAAAATGAAATGGCTGTTTGTTGCCGTGATCGTCGGGGTTGTCGCCGGTATAGTGGTCGGCTCCATCTTCGGCGAACGAGTCGCAGGCCTTGCCTTCCTTGGGTCAGCCTTCGTCGGGCTGATCAAGATGATGGTTCCCGCCATCATCTTCTGCACGATCGTGCAGGGCGTAGGTTCGGTCAAGGCCGCCGCAACAGTAGGCAAAATCGGCGGCATAGCGCTGGCCTACTTCATCACGATGACCACCTTCGCATTGGGGATCGGTCTGGCAGTAGGCAACTTTGTGAAGGCTGGCTCCGGACTGAATTTGCAGAACCTGCACTACGAAGTCCAGAAGAAAGCTGACGGCCCGGGCGGCGTTGTCGGTTTCATCCAGGGGCTGATCCCCGAGTCCGTCTTCTCGCCCCTAACCTCGCACAACGTGCTCCAGGTGCTAATCGTGGCGCTGTTGGTGGGCTTCGCTCTCCTTGGCATGGGCAAGGCCGGCGAACCCGTGTTGACCCTGGTCGAGTCCGTGCAGAAGATCGTCTTCAAGATCATGGGCTGGATCCTTTGGCTGGCCCCGATCGGCGCATTTGGCGCAATGGCAGGCGTCATGGCTACCACCGGTTGGAAGGCAGTTTTGGCCCTTGCGAAACTGATCCTTACCTACTACGCCACCTGCGCAATCTTCATCTTCCTGGTCCTGGGCGTAATGCTGAAGATCTTCACCGGCCTGTCTATTGGCAAGCTCTTCAAGTACCTGGCAAACGAAATCATCATCGTGCTAGCAACCTCCTCCTCTGAAACCGGCTTGCCTCACCTGATGCAGAAGCTAGAGCACATGGGGGTCGACAAGGCTACCGTCGGCCTGGTAATTCCTACGGGTTACTCGTTCAATCTGGACGGCTCGTCGATGTACGTAACCATGTGCGCGATCTTCATCTCCGATGCGATGAACAAGCCCATGGGCCTCGGAGAACAGATCGGACTACTGGTCTTCTTGATCATTGCGTCCAAGGGCATCGCGGGCGTCACGGGCGCTGGGCTAGCCACCCTGGCCGCTGGTCTGGAAACATACCGGCCCGAGCTCGTGGACGGCGTCTCGCTCATCGTTGGCATTGACCGTCTGATGGACGAGGCCCGTACCCTGACCAACTACATCGGCAACGCTGTAGCAACCCTGATCGTGGCCACCTGGACGCACACCATTGACAAGCAACGGGTGGCAGAGACGCTTGATGGCAAGCACCCGTTTGTCTATGACGTCGAAACCGATGAATCCAAGCAGCAAGAACAGATAACTGCCTAGTAACCTGCAATAAATCTGGGGGCGGATAATTCCGCCCCCAGATTTTTATATTCATTCTTCCTTACCTAAATTTTGTAATCTTTTTGATATCTGCATCACACTCATGGTGGAACATATTGTCTATCTTTTCTTTCACCAGGCACTTAATATATTTCTAAGAAGAATTGCTGAGCAGTCATTTACAAATACGTGCGCAAGTTCACCATTCCTTTACCTAAGCAAGAGAGCTAGTTCACCCTTTCGCGGTTTTATTAAGCCGTCTAGAAAGGATTCTTATGCACACTCTGCGTCGCACTTTAGCGGGAACCGCCGTGCTCAGCATGCTTGCCGGCCTCCCACTTTCCGCCCTCGGCTCCCCCACCGAGGCAGACCAAGCACCATTCGGCCGGGTAAGCACCTATCCGGTGTATCTAAACGTTCCTGCCGGCACCGACCGAAATGCCCAGACCAACGCCGAAATCTCGACTGTTTCGCAAGACGGCAACACCCTGATCTATACGGATGCTGCGGGAAAGCGGATTGGTTTCCTGGATATTTCTGATCCTTCCGCTCCAAGAGGACTCGGCTCATTTGATCTTGCTAAGGAGGGCGATGCGGACGATCAACCCACCTCGGTAGCTGCCTGTGGCGACTACCTGCTAGTAGTCGTAGATCAGACTGGTAAGAATTACGATTCCCCTTCTGGGCGCGTAGACGTAGTAAGAATCGCCGACCGGGAAAAAGTCGCATCTATCGACCTGAAGGGACAGCCCGATTCCATCGCCATCTCGCCAGACGGGAAGTATGCCGCGATCGCAATCGAGAATCAGCGCGACGAGGACAGGGGCGACGGAGGCCTGCCTCAGCTACCAGCCGGCTTCGTGCAGACGATCGAGCTGAATTCCAATCCGAGTTCATGGAAGGCTACGCCCGTCTATTTCGTGGACAAGAAGGGAAATCCCGACCCCAAAATCGCCGCTGCGGGCTGGGATAGCCCTACCGACCCTGAACCCGAATATGTCAGCATCAATGAGGCCAACCAGCTGGCAGTCACTGTCCAGGAAAATAATGGAGTGGCGATCATCGATCTACCTTCTAAGTCGATCACCTCCGCGTTCTCGACCGGCAAGGTCGACCTCAAAGGTATCGACGTAAAGAATGACGGTTTGATCAATCCGACGGGATCTTTGCAGGGGGTGCCCCGCGAGCCCGATGCTATCGCGTGGGTCGGCAACAACTACGTGGCCACTGCCAATGAGGGTGATTGGAAGGGCGGCTCCCGGGGGTGGAGCATTTTCGACACCTCCGGAAAGGTGGTCTACGATTCTGGCAACGAAATTGAAAATCTGGCCATCAAGTACGGGTTGCACAACGAGAAGCGCGCGGAAAAGAAGGGACCGGAGCCGGAAGGGTTAGCGGTCGCTACCTTTGCCGGTGTTCCCTATGCCTTCGTTGCTACAGAACGGTCTAACTTCGTTGCCGTTTACGACGTTTCAGATCCCGCCACGCCAGTTTTCAAACAGCTACTGTTTACAACAAACGGCCCAGAAGGGATTCTGCCCATCCCAGCCAAGGGCATATTGGCTGTCTCTTCTGAAACCGATGAGGCCGACGCTGGCGTACGCGCGAGCGTGAACCTTTACAAGCAGGGTGCTCACTCCCCCATGCACCTGACGTCGGCTGAAAAAGACGGTGCGCCCATCGGTTGGACGGCCATGAGCGGCCTCAGCCCCGACCCGACTGACCCAACCCACCTCTATGCTGTTTCGGACGATGCCCTTGCAGAGTCCTATATCTACCGCATCGGCAACATTGCGGAAAATTCTCCGGTCATTGATGAGCGCATCACGGTAACCGATTCTGGGTTGCCTGCTTCACTTGACTTGGAGGGCGTAGCTGCTCGCACCGAGGGCGGTTTCTGGCTCGCCCATGAGGGCAAGAGCGGGGCACAAAACGCCCTCTACAGGACCGACGCTAACGGGGCTATCCAAGAACGGGTGTCACTGCCTACGTCAGTTACTGAGCACATCGGCAAGTGGGGCTTGGAAGGCGTAGCCGCAACGGGAACCGGCAAAGACGAGGTGCTGTATGTGGCCGTACAGCGCCCTCTTTGGAAAGATCCCAAGGCTAAACCGCTTGCCGCCTTGGAAGGTAATAGTGCTCGCATCGGACGCTACCAGGTGGCCGCAAAGAGCTGGACCTGGTACTCCTACCCGCTAACTGCCACTTCTACCGAGGGCGATTGGATGGGCCTTTCCGACATCACCGTGCTGGGACCAGATACCTTGGCCGTAATCGAACGCGATAAGTTGAATGGCCCGGCCGCCCGCATCAAGAAAGCTCAGGCCATTCGCCTCCCGAACAAGGGCGGAAAGGAACAACCGATCCCCGTTCAAAAGCTCGGCAGCGGGCAGGATCTACGGGAGGTGGCTATGGGCTACGCCGGGTGGATGCAGGAAAAGTTTGAAGGTTTGGCAATGACCTCTACCTGCGATGTCTACGCAATCACCGACAACGACGGATTAAAGGATGCCACCGGGGAAACATATTTCCTTACCGGCATGACAAATGCGACCCTGCTTGGCAAGCAAGCCGCTGAGGTCCCCTGTCCTACCCCGGTGGGCAGCACATCTAAGGGAAGGCCCACAACTTCTGCCAAGCCAAAGGGCGAGCCTGCCACTCCTGTTACTAGCCGCCCTAGCCCAGCAAAAAAACATAAGCAGGGGCAAAGCCTGCAAAACACCGGTACCTACGTGGGCGGATTACTCTTGGTAGCCGCCGGTCTAGTAGCGGCGGGCTACCTGGTGATTAGGAGACGGGCGTAATCTTCTGAGCTTTACGCTGAGCGTTGTATTCGCGGCGACGCTCAGCTAGCAGCTCTCGTAGCTCGGGATCCTGCATTACCAGCTTCACTGTCTGGCAGTCCTCGGGCCCCGTAACGAATGCCTGACAAAGCGTACAGGGCTCCCCCGGACGCAGGGGGCAGCGGGGCGCTACCACACGTCTTTTTCCATTCGTTGCCATATGTCGATGGTATTACCCCACCCACCTAAGTCCCAAACAAAGGTCGGCAAACTCGCCTTTTCAGCCCGCGCACCAATTAAATAGTTGTGGCCCGGGAGAGCTCCCGGGCCACAACATTAGAGCAGCTTACTTAGCGCGCTCTAGGATTTCGGCGACGCGCCAGCGCTTTGTCTTGGAAAGCGGGCGGGTCTCCATGATGAGGACGTAATCGCCGATTCCGGCCTCATTGTTTTCGTCGTGTGCCTTGACCTTCTTGGTCTTGGTAACGACCTTGCCGTACAGAGCGTGCTTAGAACGCTCCTCCAGTTCGACCACAACGGTCTTCTCCATTTTGTCGGAGACGACGTAGCCGCGGCGAACCTTGCGCTGGTTACGCTCTTCGTTTACAGTCTCGCTCATATTGCTCACTTACCTGCCTCGGGCGCGGTGCGGATGCCAAGCTCCCGCTCACGCGCAATTGTGTAAATACGGGCGATGTCGCGGCGCAGTGCGCGGACCCGGCCATTGTCGGCACCGGAACCGGTCGCAATCTGGAAGCGCAGGTTGAACAGCTCGGCCTTAGCCTTATCGAGCTCTTCAGCCAGCTGCGCCTCGTCCATCATGTCGAGGTCGGCTGCAGTTAGACCCTTCGATCCTTTAGGCATTAGCGGTCACCACCTTCACGAGTGACGAAGCGAGTCCGCATCGGCAGCTTGTGCTGCGCACGACGGAGGGCCTCGCGAGCCACGTCTTCGGAAACACCAGCCAGTTCGAACATGATGCGGCCGGGCTTTACGTTTGCAACCCACCATTCGGGTGCGCCCTTACCGGAACCCATGCGGGTTTCAGCGGGCTTCTTGGTTAGCGGACGGTCCGGGAAAATGTTGATCCAAACCTTACCGCCACGCTTGATGTAGCGGGTCATGGCAATACGGGCAGCCTCAATCTGACGGTTGGTCACATAGTGGTGCTCGAGTGCCTGGATACCGAAATCGCCGAAGCTGATCTGGGTACCGCCCTTGGCTACACCGCGCCGATTGGGGCGATGCTGCTTACGGAACTTAACACGTCGAGGGATGAGCACGGCTCAGGCCTCCGTTTCTTTTTTCTCGGTAGCCGGAGCTTCAGCCTTGGGGGCCTCAGCTGCTTGCGCCTTGGCGTCCTGCTTCGGAGCCTGCTCCTTCGAAGCGTTCTGCTGGCGGTTGCCACCGCGTCCGCGGCGCTGGCCACGGCGATCGCCACGGCGACCACGCGGAGCGGCCTCAGCCTGCTGACGCGCGAATTCGCGTTCGGTCATATCGCCCTTGTAGATCCAAACCTTCACACCAATGCGGCCGAAGGTTGTGCGGGCTTCGTAGAAGCCGTAATCGATGTTGGCGCGAAGGGTGTGTAGCGGAACGCGACCTTCACGGTAGAACTCGCTACGGGACATTTCTGCGCCGCCCAGACGACCGGAGCACTGGACACGAATGCCCTTGGCGCCAGAACGCATGGCGGACTGCATGCCCTTGCGCATCGCACGACGGAACGACACACGAGCGGAAAGCTGCTCGGCAATGCCCTGAGCAACCAGCTGAGCGTCGATCTCGGGGGACTTTACTTCCAAGATGTTGAGCTGGACGCGCTTGCCGGTCAGCTTCTCGAGCTGATCGCGCAGACGATCGGCCTCTAGGCCGCGGCGTCCAATAACAATGCCCGGACGAGCAGTGTGCAAGTCGATGCGGACACGATCGCGGGTGCGCTCGATGTCGATCTTCGAAATGCCTGCACGTTCGAGTTCGCCCTCCATCATGCGACGGATGGCAACATCTTCCTTGACGAAGTCAGAGTAACGCTGACCCGGCTTGGTCGAATCGGCGAACCAGCGGGAGCGGTGGTCCGTCGTGATGCCGAGACGGAACCCTGTGGGGTTAACCTTCTGACCCATTTATCGGACCTCTTCCTTCTTGTCGTCAGCGCCAACTACCACGGTGATGTGGGAGGTGCGCTTCAAAATGCGGCCTGCGCGGCCCTGGGCGCGGGGCTGGAACCGTTTCATGGTTGGCCCTTCGTCTACCCAAGCGGCGCGAACAACCAGATCCTCAAGCTTTAGGTTCTGGCCGTTTTCTTCGGCCTGGTACTTTGCGTTGAAAATTGCGCTGTGTAGCACCTTGCGGACGTCTTCGGCGACCGCCTGGGGTGCATAACGCAGCACGTCGTAGGCCTGTAGGGCACGCTTACCGCGAATCTCGTTCACGACGCGACGTGCCTTCATCGGCGTGGAGCGCACGAATCGCGCTTGCGCCTTGGCTTCCATCGTTTTGCCTCAATTCTTCCAGTAGATGGGTTGCCTAGCGAAGGCGACCCTTGCGGTCGTCCTTGTCGTGACCCCTGAAGGTACGGGTGGGGGCGAATTCGCCCAACTTGTGCCCGACCATTGCTTCGGTCACGTAAACAGGAACGTGCTTACGACCGTCGTGCACAGCGAAAGTCAGCCCGATGAAATCGGGGGTGATGACGCTGCGGCGCGACCAGGTTTTGATTACATTCTTGGAGCCAGATTCGACGGCGGCATCGACCTTTTTCATTAGGTGATCGTCGACGAAGGGGCCCTTCTTCAAACTACGTGGCATCGTCTAACTCCTAATCAGCGCTTCTTGCCGGTCCGGCGACGACGCACAATGAGCTTGTCGCTGGGCTTGTTCGGACGGCGGGTGCGGCCTTCGGGCTTGCCCCAAGGCGACACTGGGTGACGGCCACCGGAAGTGCGGCCTTCGCCACCACCGTGCGGGTGATCGATCGGGTTCATAGCGACACCGCGAACCTTCGGGCGGCGTCCCTTCCAACGCAGACGACCGGCCTTGCCCCAGTTGATGTTGATCTGCTCGGCGTTGCCAACCTGACCAACGGTAGCGCGGCAATCGGCCTCAACGTTGCGGATTTCGCCGGAGGGCATACGCAGCTGAGCGAAGCGGCCTTCCTTAGCTACTAGCTGCACGGAGGAGCCAGCGGAGCGGGCAATCTTGGCGCCGCCGCCGGGCTTCAGCTCTACAGCGTGCACAACAGTACCTAGCGGAATGTTGCGAAGCGGCAGGCAGTTGCCGGGCTTGATATCAGCGCTTGGGCCTTGCTCGATCTGGTCGCCCTGCTTCACACCTGCGGGGTGCAGGATGTAACGCTTTGCGCCATCTGCGAAGTGCAGAAGAGCAATGTTGGCCGTGCGGTTCGGATCGTATTCAATGTGTGCGACCTTAGCCGGGATGCCGTCCTTATCGTGACGACGGAAGTCGATCACGCGATACTGGCGCTTGTGGCCGCCGCCGCGACGGCGAGCAGTCACGCGACCGTAAGAGTTACGGCCACCAGTCTTAGTTAGCGGACGGAGAAGCGACTTCTCGGGTGTCGACCTGGTAAGTTCCGAAAAGTCAGACACCGAGGAGAAGCGGCGACCCGGGGTCGTCGGCTTGTATTTGCGGATTCCCATGTTATTCCTCTATTTCCCCCGGCTCAGGCAACCGAATCGCCAAAGATGTCGATGGTGCCTTCGCGCAGCGTGACAATCGCGCGCTTGGTGTCCTTGCGCTTGCCATAGCCGGTGCGGGTGCGAACGCGCTTGCCCTGGCGGTTGATCGTGTTCACCGAGGCAACCTTGACGCCGAAGATGGATTCAATAGCGGCCTTGATAGCCGGCTTCTTCGCGGACTTTTCCACCTCGAAGGTGTACTTGCCCTGATCCATCAGGCTGTAGGCCTTTTCGGAAACGATCGGCGCGATGATGATGTCGCGTGGATTCCTATGCTTTTCGAGGCTCACTTGTCTTCCTCCTTGCCTTTGCCCAGGAACTTGTCGAGGGCGGCGGTGGTGAAGATGACATCGTCAGCGTCAACTACGTCGTAGGTGTTCAGCTGGTCTGCCCAGAGGAAGGTAACTTCCTGCAGGTTCGACAGCGAGGACGCGGTGGACAGCTCTTCGCGATCCAGGACTACTAGCGGGTGACGCTCTGCAACCAGAGCCTCAACAACAGCCTTAGCAGCCTTGGTCTTCGGAGTGGCATCCACATCCATGAACTTGGAGACGACGTGCATACGGTCCTTGCGGAAGCGATCCGAAAGAGCCGAGTACAGAGCGCCAAGCTTCATCTTCTTGGGGGTCCGCTGGGAGTAGTCGCGAGGCTGAGGGCCGTGAGAGACACCGCCGCCAACCCACTGCGGGGAGCGGATGGATCCCTGACGAGCACGACCGGTGCCCTTCTGCTTCCAAGGCTTCTTGCCGCCACCGCGGACGTTGCCACGGGTCTTGGTGGCGTGGGTGCCCTGACGGGCAGCAGCCAACTGGGCGACGACGACCTGGTGAATCAGCGGAATGTTGAGTTCGCGGTCGAAGATTTCGGCCGGAAGTTCATAAGTGCCGGTGGCCTTGCCTTCGGCATCCACAATGTCGATAGTCAGTTTCTCAGACATGTTCACGCACCCTTCACGGCAGTGCGGACCACAACGATCCCGTTCTTGGGACCGGGGATGGCGCCGGTGATGAGCAGGATGCCCTTTTCGGCGTCAACTGCGTGGACCGTCAGATTCTGGATGGTCCGGCGGGCGGAGCCCATGCGGCCGGCCATACGCAGGCCCTTGAAAATGCGGCCTGGAGTTGCACAAGCGCCGATAGAACCGGGCTTGCGGTGGATACGGTGGGCACCGTGGCTTGCGGGGCCGCCACCGAAGCCGTGACGCTTCATGACGCCTGCGAAGCCCTTACCCTTGGTCTTGCCAGTGACGTCGACCTTGGTGCCGGCCTCGAAGACGTCGGCAGCCAGTTCCTGGCCGAGTTCGTATTCGCCAGCATCGGGGGTACGGATTTCCACAATGTGACGGCGGGGGGCTACCCCAGCCTTCTCAAAATGTCCCTTTAGGGGCTTGGTGACCTTACGGGGGTCCAGCTCGCCGAAGGCTAGCTGAATTGCCTCGTAACCATCCGTCTCGTTGTTACGGATCTGGCTCACCACGTTCTTTTCAACCTGCACGACTGTGATGGGGACTAGTTTCTTGTCCTGATCCCACACCTGAGTCATGCCTAGCTTGCGGCCGAGAAGTGCCTTCACGGGCACTGCGGGCGCAGTCTGCTTTAGCGTGCTCATGGCAGAGTTCCTCAGAGTTTGATCTCAATGTTGACGTCAGCGGGCAGATCGAGTCGCATGAGCGAATCTACTGCCGTGGGCGTCGGGTCAATGATGTCGATTAGACGCTTGTGCGTGCGCATTTCAAAATGCTCACGGCTGTCCTTGTACTTGTGCGGCGACCGAATAACGCAGAACACGTTCTTTTCGGTCGGCAGGGGCACTGGGCCCACCACGGTGGCGCCGGCGCGCGTGACCGTGTCGACGATCTTGCGGGCCGAAGAGTCGATGACCTCGTGGTCATAGGACTTCAGCCGGATGCGGATTTTCTGTCCCGCCATGCCGTCATACCTCTATCTTTGATGTCGTATTTTGCCGACCCACGCACTCGGGCGTGTCGCATATGTTCTGCGGCGCCGAGTTTGTGGTTTCTCCTTATCTAACAGCCTCGTCTGCTCTTTCGAGCAGTTATGACTGCCGGTTTTCCAAAGCGGGCGCACGAATGCGCCATTTCGGAAGACCGGTTATCTACAATAACAGTCTTCGCCCTCGCATAAAAGGCGGTTTCTGTGTGAGTTGTACCGCTACCCGTACTCGGGCGTGTCGCGCGGGGGCGATTGAGCGGAGCGCTCCCCTATTTTGGCCTGGGAGAACAGGCCTGGACTAGCCGATCAACGGCTATCTGGAATTCTTCTTCTTTCAGCGCTCCCACTCCTACCATCAGGCCCACATGCCAGGATGCCTCTCCCCAATAATCGTGCAGCCCGCGCACCCGCAACCCCGCTTCTTCGCAGCGCGACACCAGGGCGCCCTCGGGGTAGGACGACGTCGTAAGCGCAGCGTTCAAGCCAGAGGCCTGGGCCAAAATCCGTACCCCCGGCACCCTCTCCAGAGACTCCCGCAATGTCTTAGAGCGAGCTTTGTACAGACGGCGCATCCTTCGCGTATGCCTAGCAAGTTCTCCGGACGAAACGTATGCCGCCAATGCCTGCGCCGTGATGGAACTAACCGGATTTCCTAATCCCGACCGTACTTTTGCCATCTTCTGGAACAGCGGCTTAGGAGCACTCAACCACCCCGCAGACATGCGCGGAGTCAGCAAAGTAGAGAACGTCCCCAGCAAGATCACATGCGGGTCGGCAGGGTCATCTAGCGATGCCAGCGCCGGCAAGGGAGCCGAAACGTGCCTCAGCAGCGAGTCGTAGTCGTCCTCTACCACCACTACCCTTCTGGTGCGGGCCCACTCCAGGACCGCAAAGCGCCTAGAGGCGGACATGGATGCCCCTGCCGGATACTGATGCGAGGGGGTAACCACCAACAGGTCCAGATCCAGTCCCTCCAGAGCCCGAACCATGACACCTTCGTCGTCAATAGGCACGGCCACCACCTCGTGGCCAAGCAGTCGCACCACCGTGCGCAAATGGCGGTTACCCGGAGATTCAAAGCCCACTTTGGCGGGGCGTCCCTTCAAGTATCGAAACGTATGCAGCACCGTGGCTAGGCCGTCTCTAGCCCCGGAAGTAACCATGATATTTTGCGGCGAAACCACCACCGAACGCAGATGACGCAGATGCTCAGCCAGCACCTCTGGCAGGTCGAGCTCGTCCAGTAGTTTCGCTCCGCTTCGCCACGCCGCTCGCCAAGGCGCCTCTTGTAACGACGACTCAAAGGGTATACCGGGAAGCAACGAAAGCGAAGGCGAGCCCCCCACCTTTTGCTGAGGCCGTTTTTCCGGCTTGGCCTGGGCTAATGTTGGGTGCAAATCCTCCAACTGCGTACTAACCCGTGTACCCCCACCGCGCGTGGCTTCCAAATATCCCTCGGCTGCCAGTTGTTCGTACGCGGCAACAACTGAGCCGCGGGAGAGACGCAAAGATTTGGCCAGCGCCCGCGAGGAAGGCATAGTATCCCCAGCAATGAGCACTCCCCTGCCGATCGCCTTCCGCAGCTCACCGACGATCTGCGAGGGCAACGAAGCCGAATCCGCCCGATCCAGCTGGAGCGGCAAATCCACCTCAATGCGACTTCTACCCACTGCATCTCCTTACCCTTACACAAAAAGTGGGCCCACCTGCAATGCAGGCGGGCCCACTAGAGCTATTCGCTAATCGAAAAGCTTACTTCTCGATTTCGGTCACACGACCGGAGCCAACGGTGCGGCCACCCTCACGGATAGCGAAGCCGAGGCCAACTTCCATAGCGATCGGGTGAATCAGTTCAACCTCGATCTCGGTGGTGTCGCCAGGCATGACCATTTCCTTGCCCTCGGGCAGCTGGATGATACCGGTCACGTCAGTGGTACGGAAGTAGAACTGCGGGCGGTAGTTCGAGTAGAAGGACTTGTGGCGTCCGCCTTCTTCCTTCTTCAGGATGTAGACCTGACCCTTGAACTGGGTGTGAGGAGTGATCGAGCCGGGCTGGCAGACAACCTGGCCACGCTCAACATCTTCGCGCTTGGTGCCACGCAGCAGCAGACCACAGTTTTCGCCTGCCCAGGCTTCGTCCATGGTCTTGTGGAACATTTCGATGCCGGTGACGGTGGTCTTCTGGGTTTCGCGAATACCAACGATTTCGACTTCAGAGTTCAGAGCGAGCTTGCCGCGCTCTGCACGACCGGTCACAACGGTGCCACGGCCGGTAATGGTGAAGACGTCTTCGATCGGCATCAGGAACGGCTTGTCGAGGTCGCGCTCCGGAGTCGGGATGTACTCGTCGACTGCGTCCATCAGCTTCTCAATCTGAGCAACCCATTCCGGATCGCCTTCGAGGGCCTTCAGAGCGGAGATGCGGATTACAGGAGCGTTGTCGCCATCGAAATCCTGGGAGTTCAGCAGGTCGCGAACTTCTTCCTCGACCAGTTCCAGCATTTCTTCGTCATCAACCATGTCGGCCTTGTTCAGGGCGACGAGGATTACGGGCACACCGACCTGACGGGCGAGCAGAACGTGCTCGCGAGTCTGAGCCATCGGGCCATCGGTGGCGGCTACAACTAGGATTGCGCCGTCCATCTGAGCCGCACCGGTAATCATGTTCTTGATGTAGTCGGCGTGGCCGGGAGCATCTACGTGAGCGTAGTGACGCTTCTCGGTCTGGTACTCGACGTGGGAGACGTTAATGGTAATACCACGATCGCGCTCTTCAGGAGCGTTGTCGACCTCGTCGAACGGGGTGAACTCGTTCAGATCGGGGTACTTGTCGTGCAGCACCTTGGTGATAGCTGCAGTGGTAGTGGTTTTACCATGGTCAACGTGACCGATGGTGCCGACGTTTACGTGCGGCTTGGACTTGTCGTACTGGGCCTTAGCCACTTTTGTCCTCCTGGGACTCGGGTAGTTACTCTCAAATAAGCCTTTGGCTGATTATAAGCCTAACAGGCGAATGAGACCACTACGGGTTTGTTTTTAATTTTGTGTGCAGGATCAAACCCGCGGGTCCTACTCGCCCCGGGTCTTTGCAATGATTTCGTCAGCAACGTTGCGAGGAACCTCGGCGTAGCTGTCGAACTCCATCGAGTATACTGCTCGGCCCTGCGTCTTCGACCGAAGGTCTCCGACATAACCGAACATTTCCGATAGAGGCACGGTTGCACGCACGATCTTAATGCCGTGCGCATCCTCCATAGCAGAAATACTGCCACGGCGAGAGTTCAGATCGCCAATCACATCGCCCATGTATTCCTCGGGGGTACGGACCTCGACGGCCATAACCGGCTCGAGCAGAACCGGGTTTGCCTTGCGAGCGCCCTCCTTGAAGACCATGGAGCCAGCGATCTTGAACGCCATTTCAGAGGAGTCCACGTCGTGGTATGCGCCATCAACCAGGGTGGCCTTCACACCGACGAGCGGGTATCCAGCAAGAATACCGGACTCCATTGCATCCTGAATACCGGCGTCAACCGACGGAATGTATTCGCGCGGAACACGACCACCGGTGATCTTGTCTTCGAAGATGTAAGTTTCTTCGCCATCGAGCGGTAGGGGCTCGAAGGAAACCTGCACCTTTGCGAACTGGCCGGAACCACCAGTCTGCTTCTTGTGAGTGTAGTCGACCTTTTCGACTGCCTTCTTGATGGTTTCGCGGTAAGCAACCATCGGAGCACCGACGTTTGCTTCAACCTTGAACTCGCGACGCATGCGGTCGACGAGGACGTCCAGGTGAAGCTCGCCCATACCACCAATAACGGTCTGGCCGGTTTCTTCGTCTAGGCGCACAGTGAAGGTCGGGTCTTCTTCTGCCAGCTTCTGGATAGCAGTACCCAGCTTTTCCTGGTCAGCCTTCGACTTCGGCTCGATAGCGACGTGGATAACCGGATCCGGGAACGACATCGACTCAAGAATGATCTGCTTCTGCTGGTCAGAAAGGGTGTCACCAGTGGTGGTTTCCTTCAGACCGATGAAAGCGTAAATGTGACCTGCGTGCGCCTCGTCCACCTGGTTCTCGTGGTTGGAGTGCATCTGGAAGATCTTGCCAATGCGCTCGCGCTTTTCCTTGGTGGAGTTAGCAACCTGGTCGCCGGCGTTGATCTTACCGGAGTAGACGCGGACGTAGGTCAGCTTGCCATAGAAGGGGTGAACCGCAACCTTGAACGCCAGCGCCGCGAAGGGCTCGTTCTCGTCAGGCTTACGGATCAGTTCCTCGTCCTCGTGACGCGGCTCGAAGCCGTGCACCGGAGGAACATCGAGCGGCGAGGGCAGGAAGGCCAGCACGCCGTCCAGCATCGGCTGGACACCCTTGTTCTTGAATGCGGAACCGGCGAATACCGGGTAGACCTCGGAAGCGATAGTACGCTGACGCAGACCAGCAATGATCTGCTCGTTGGTCAGCTCACCGGTCTCGAGGTAGGTCTCCATGAGTTCTTCAGAAGACTCAGCTGCGATCTCGACGGCCTCTTCGCGCAAAGAAGCAGCCTTGTCGGCTAGCTCTGCGGGAATCTCGGATTCTTCGACAACCGAACCGAAGGTGTCGTTGCCATCGGCATCCTTTTCAGGGAAGTGCAGGGCCTTCATACGTAGGACGTCAACGACGCCCTCGAAATCGTGCTCTGCGCCGATCGGGAAGGTGATGACGACGGGGGTAGCGTGCAGACGCTCGCGAATGGTACCCACGGAGTAATCGAAGTCCGCACCCAGCTTGTCCATCTTGTTGACGAAGCAGATACGGGGGACGTTGTACTTGTCAGCCTGACGCCACACGGTCTCGGACTGAGGCTCAACGCCTTCCTTACCGTCGAACACGGCAACAGCACCGTCGAGAACACGCAGGGAGCGCTCTACCTCGACAGTGAAGTCAACGTGGCCGGGGGTGTCGATGATGTTGATCTGGTTTTCTTTCCAGAAGCAGGTGGTCGCAGCAGAAGTAATGGTAATGCCACGTTCCTTTTCCTGGTCCATCCAGTCCATGGTGCCTGCGCCATCGTGGGTTTCACCAATCTTGTAATTGATGCCTGTGTAGAACAGGATGCGCTCGGTCACGGTGGTCTTGCCGGCATCGATGTGAGCCATGATGCCAATGTTGCGGACCTTAGTAAGGTCGGTAAGCACGTCTAGTGCCACTGGTGTTGTCCTAACTTGTTGACGAAACGGATAAAGAATCCGGTGGCCGTCGGCTTAACCCGGCGGATCACCAGCGGTAGTGAGCGAAAGCCTTGTTGGATTCGGCCATCTTGTGCATGTCCTCGCGCTTCTTCACAGAAGCCCCAAGGCCATTAGACGCATCCAGGATTTCGTTCATCAGACGATCAGTCATGGTGCCTTCACGGCGCTTGCGAGAAAAGTCTACCAACCAACGCAACGCTAGAGTAGTTGCACGGTTCGGCTTTACCTCGACAGGCACCTGGTAGGTGGCGCCACCGACGCGGCGAGAACGAACTTCGAGGGACGGACGGATGTTGTCAAGCGCGCGCTTCAGAACGGCAACCGGATCCTGATCCGTCTTGCCGCGAACACCTTCGAGGGCGTTGTAAACGATGCGCTCAGCCAGCGACTTCTTGCCATCAAGAAGAACGCGGTTAACCAGCTGAGTGACGATGGTCGAGCCGTAGACCGGGTCAACGGCCAGAGGGCGCTTGGGAGCGGGACCTTTACGAGGCATTTACTACTTCTCCTTCTTTGCGCCGTAGCGGGAACGAGCCTGCTTGCGGTCGCGTACACCCTGGGTGTCTAGCGAGCCGCGGACAATACGGTAGCGGACACCGGGAAGGTCCTTCACACGGCCACCGCGCACCAGCACGATGGAGTGTTCCTGAAGGTTGTGGCCTTCGCCGGGAATGTACGCCGAAACTTCGATGCCAGACGAAAGGCGCACACGGGCAACCTTACGCAGAGCGGAGTTCGGCTTCTTCGGGGTGGTGGTGTACACGCGGGTGCACACGCCACGGCGCTGCGGGGAGCCTTTAAGCGCAGGTGTGGACACCTTGCTACGCCTGGACTGACGACCCTTGCGCACCAACTGCTGAATAGTAGGCACTACGTCTCCGTTGTTTAGAAAATGAAATGATTAAGTTTAGCTCCGGCGTCCTTGGGAAATCCCTAACTTTTGATTACCGCCCCAGGGCAGCGTTCACCGCCAGGGGCCGGCCCGCCCAGACTGGCTGTACTGGAACGTCCGGAGCCTCAACGGTAGAAGCCCGATGCCGCTTGCTGCGGCGTAAAGCGGTAACCCGACGCATCGGGTACCAGCGTCAAGATTACGGCAATAGGCCTGGTGCGTCAAAGGTTCCTTGCCCTTGTGTGAGCAACCTGACGCTACCGCTGGCCTCCTTGTTCTTAAAAGCAAAAGGCCCGGAGCCCCATATGGGATTCCGGGCCTTCGCAGCTATTTACAGACCGTTGCGGAAGGCGGTTTCGAAGTTGATTCCTGCCAAGAAATCATCGTCTACCTCGCCTACGCGGAAGTCATCTTCAGACCAGCCAACGTTAGCCATCGCCTCGGCGGTGGGCTCTACGTTCACGTGCTGGTAGTTGCTCAGGCCGGTACCGGCCGGGATCAACTTACCAAGGATAACGTTTTCCTTGAGGCCGAGCAGCGGATCGTCCTTGCCGTTCATAGCAGCTTCTGTCAGGACCTTGGTGGTTTCCTGGAAGGATGCTGCAGATAGCCAAGAATCCGTTGCCAGCGACGCCTTGGTGATACCCATCAGCTCAGGACGGCCCGCAGCGGGCTTGCCGCCCTCGGCCACGGTCCGCCTGTTCTCGTCGCGGAAACGCATAGTGTCTACCAGTTCGCCGGGCAGCAACTTGGTGTCGCCCGAATCCAGCACGGTCACGCGGCGCAGCATCTGGCGCACAATGACTTCGACGTGCTTGGCGTGAATATCCACGCCCTGGGAACGGTACACTTCCTGCACTTCGTCAACCAACTGCTTCTGGGTGGCGTTCACGCCGAGGACGCGCAGCACCTTCTTGGGGTCTACACGGCCTTCGACCAACTGCTGTCCGACGCCCACATGGTCGCCGTCCTTTACCAGCAGCTTCTGGCGGCGCGAAACCTCGATCTCGAGGTCGGCTTCACCGTCGTCGCGGGTAATGGTAACCACGCGCGGGCCGTCTGCTTCGTCGACGATCTTCACGCGGCCGGCGGCCTCGGTGATCGCAGCTTCACCCTTCGGGGTACGAGCTTCGAAGAGCTCCTGCACACGGGGCAGACCCTGGGTAATGTCCGAAGCACCAGCAGCACCACCGGTGTGGAACGTACGCATCGTCAGCTGAGTACCGGGCTCACCAATGGACTGGGCGGCGATAATGCCTACGGCCTCACCGATGTCCACACGCTTGCCGGTGGCGAGCGAACGCCCGTAACAAGCAGCACAGGTACCAACTGAGGACTCGCAAGTCAGCACGGAACGCACCTTGATGGTGGTGATTCCAGCATCGATCAGCTTGTCGATCAGCGCGTCGCCCACATCTGCGCCGGCCTCGGCAACAACGTTGCCATCCGCGTCCACGGCATCCTTCAGAAGGGTACGCGCAAATGCGGTGGTCTCGACGATGTCAGAACGCACTGCCTTGCCGTCCTCGCCAATGGAACCAATGTTCATGGTCAGGCCGCGGCGGGTGCCACAGTCTTCTTCGCGAACGATGACATCCTGAGACACGTCAACCAGACGACGGGTCAGGTAACCGGAGTCTGCGGTACGCAGCGCCGTGTCAGCCAGACCCTTACGGGCGCCGTGGGTTGCGGTGAAGTATTCCAGAACCGTTAGGCCTTCGCGGTAGTTGGACTTGATAGGACGCTCGATCAGCTTCTGCTTCGGGTCCGACACCAGGCCACGCATACCGGCGATCTGGCGGATCTGGTCCCAGTTACCACGGGCGCCAGAGGAGACCATGCGGAACACGGTGTTGCGAACCGGGAAGTTCGCGCGCATTGCCTCTGCAACCTTCGCAGTACATTCGGTCCAAATCGCCACAACTTCGCGGTAACGATCGTCGTCGGTAATCAGACCGAGGTCGTAGTTCGACTGCACGTCTGCTGCCCGCTTCTCGTAGTCGGCCAGAATTTCCTTCTTCACCTCGGGGCTGACAACGTCGCTGAACGCGATGGAAATACCAGACCAGGTAGACCAGTGGAAACCGGCTGCCTTCAGCGCATCCAAGGAGGCTGCGGTGACAACCTTCGGGTACCGCTCTGCCAGGGTGTTGACGATGGTGCCGAGCACCTTCTTGTCAACGACCTTGTCTACGAACGGGTAATCCACAGGCAAGGTCTCGTTCAAAATGGCGCGCCCGAGGGAAGTCTCCAGCACGACGGGATCCCCGTCCTGCCAGCCTTCCGGAGCCTGCCAATCGACCGGCGGGACAATGTCCTCAAAGCGGATGCGAGCCTTGGCATTCAGATCCAGTTCGCCCAGATCGAAGGCCATGATGGCTTCGGCTACAGAGGAGAAGTAACGCACAACCGGGTTGCCGTCCTCGTCCTTCTTTACCTCGACTGCCGGGTCGGGCTCAGAGGACAGGTGGAACAGGCCGATGATCATATCCTGCGAAGGCATGGTAACCGGACGGCCGTCAGACGGCTTCAGGATGTTGTTTGCGGACAGCATCAAGATGCGGGCTTCAGCCTGCGCCTCAGCACCCAGCGGCAAGTGGACTGCCATCTGGTCACCGTCGAAGTCGGCGTTGAACGCACCACATACCAGCGGGTGCAGCTGAATAGCCTTACCTTCAACCAGTACCGGTTCGAACGCCTGAATGCCTAGACGGTGCAGCGTAGGTGCACGGTTCAGCAGCACGGGGTGCTCGCGAATGACTTCGTCCAGCACATCCCACACTTGCGAGCGCTGGCGTTCCACCATGCGCTTTGCAGCCTTCACGTTCTGGGCGTAGTTGTGGTCGACCAGACGCTTCATTACGAAGGGCTTGAACAGTTCCAGGGCCATCTGCTTGGGCAGGCCACACTGGTGCAGGTGCAGCTGCGGACCAACCACGATGACTGAACGGCCCGAGTAGTCCACGCGCTTGCCCAGCAGGTTCTGACGGAAACGACCCTGCTTACCCTTCAGCATGTCCGAAAGGGACTTCAGCGGGCGGTTGCCGGGGCCCGAAACCGGGCGGCCACGACGACCGTTGTCGAACAGGGCGTCGACCGACTCCTGCAACATGCGCTTTTCGTTGTTGATGATGATCTCGGGAGCGCCCAGATCAAGCAGTCGCTTCAGACGGTTGTTGCGGTTGATCACGCGACGGTACAGATCGTTCAGGTCCGAGGTCGCAAAACGGCCACCGTCCAGCTGCACCATTGGGCGCAGATCCGGCGGGATGACCGGGATGCAATCCAGCACCATGCCCTGCGGCGAGTTGCCGGTGCGCAGGAAGGCGTTTACTACCTTCAGACGCTTCAGAGCGCGGGTCTTCCGCTGGCCGGTGTTGGTAGCGATGGTTTCGCGCAGTGCTTCTGCTTCGCCCTCGAGGTCGAAGTTTTCGAGGCGCTTCTGCACGGCAGCCGCGCCCTTCGAACCCTTGAAGTAGATTCCGTAGCGCGAATCCAGCTCGCGGTACATCAGTTCGTCGCCCTCTAGGTCACCGACCTTCAAGTTTACGAACTTGTCCCACATGTCGTCAAGGCGCTTCAGGGTCTGCTCTGCCTTGCGGCGGATCTGCCCCATTTCCTTGTCGGCGGCCTTCTTCAGCTTGTCCAGCTGAGCCTTGGTGGGCTTGCCTTCGGCCTCCAGCGTGGCCAGATCCTTCTCGAGCTTCTCAGCTCTGCGGTTAATAGCAGAGTCAACGCCCTCTGAAACGCGCTTGATTTCAACATCCAGCTCGTTGCGCAGCGACGGCATATCTGCATGCCTGGCCTCTTCGTCTACCTCGGTGATCATGTAGGCAGCGAAGTAGATGACCTTCTCTAGGTCCTTCGGAGCCAGATTCAGCAGGTAGCCGAGGCGGGAAGGCACACCCTTGAAGTACCAGATGTGAGTAACCGGGGCGGCCAGTTCAATGTGGCCCATGCGCTCACGGCGCACGTTCGACTTGGTTACCTCTACGCCACAGCGTTCACAAATGATGCCCTTGTACCGCACGCGCTTGTACTTGCCACACGCACATTCCCAGTCGCGGGTAGGTCCGAAGATCCGCTCGCAGAACAGGCCGTCCTTTTCGGGCTTCAGAGTACGGTAGTTGATGGTCTCGGGCTTCTTTACCTCGCCGTGAGACCAGCCGCGAATATCTTCTGCAGTAGCAAGACCAATGTGTAGTTTTTCAAATGCCTTTGCGTCCATACCGACTCCTTAAATCTCATCCAGCGTGGAAGATGCAGCGTTCGGCCTAGCGCCAAGGTTGATCCCCAGCTCCTCGGTTGCACGGCCAGCATCGTCCTCTTCGTCGCGCAGCGAAACCGCTGTGCCTTCTGCGTCAAGTGCCTCAACGTTCAGGCACAGAGAACGCATTTCCTGGATGAGCACGCGGAACGATTCGGGGATACCCGGTTCCGGAATGTCGTCACCCTTTACGATCGCCTCGTAAACCTTCACGCGCCCGACGATGTCGTCAGACTTCACGGTTAGCAGTTCCTGCAAGGCGTAGGCGGCACCGTATGCCTCCATTGCCCAAACTTCCATTTCGCCGAAACGCTGGCCGCCGAACTGCGCCTTACCACCCAGCGGCTGCTGAGTAATCATCGAGTACGGGCCGGTCGAACGGGCGTGGATCTTGTCGTCAACCAAGTGGTGTAGCTTCAGCATGTACTTGTAGCCGACCGCGATGCGGTACGGGAACGGTTCGCCGGAGCGGCCGTCGAACAGCTGAGCCTTGCCCAGGTCGTTGACCATGCGCACGCCGTCGCGGTTAGGCAGAGTGCAGGTGAGCAGGCCGTTGAGTTCTTCCTGCTGCACGCCGTCGAACACCGGGGTGGCCAGCAGCGAACGTGCCGGGGCCTTCAGGCCGTCCTTCGGCAGTAGCTTGGTCCACTCTTCGTTGTTCTTCAGGGCCTCGGTAGCGTCCCAACCCTGCGAAGCGATCCACCCAAGGTGCATCTCTAGTACCTGGCCGACGTTCATACGGCCGGGCACGCCCAGCGGGTTCAGGATAATGTCAACCGGGGTGCCATCTTCCATGAACGGCATGTCCTCGACCGGCAGAATCTTCGAAACAACACCCTTGTTACCGTGACGACCAGACATCTTGTCGCCAACGGTAATCTTGCGGCGCTGCGCAACGTAGACGCGCACCATGTGCTTTACGCCCGGGGGTAATTCGTCCTCTTCGTCATTGAATTCGCGTACGCCAATGACGATGCCGGATTCGCCGTGAGGAACACGCATCGAGGTGTCGCGCACCTCGCGTGCCTTCTCGCCGAAGATGGCGCGCAGCAGACGCTCTTCCGAAGTCAGTTCGGTTTCGCCCTTAGGGGTGACCTTGCCAACCAGGATGTCGCCGGAAGTGACCTCTGCGCCAATGCGGATGATGCCGCGCTCGTCTAGGTTGGCCAGGGCGTCCTCGCCAACGTTCGGGATGTCACGGGTAATTTCCTCAAGACCCAGCTTGGTTTCGCGAGCATCAATTTCGTGCTCTTCGATGTGGATCGAAGTGAGGACGTCGTCCTGCACCACGCGACGCGAAAGGATGATCGCGTCCTCGTAGTTCAGGCCTTCCCAAGACATGTAGGCAACTAGCAGGTTCTTACCGAGGGCGAGTTCGCCACCGTCGGTCGCAGGACCGTCGGCCAGCAGGTCGCCCTTTTCGACACGCTGGCCTACCTCTACAGCAACGTGCTGGTTAGAGCAGTTGCCGGGGTTCGAGCGCTCGAACTTTTCCAGCTTGTAAACCTGGTGGGTGCCGTCGTCATTTAGAACCGAGATCGCGTCCGCATCCAGTTCTTCAACGACGCCAGCCTTGGCGGCTACTACGGAATCGCCGGCGTCAATAGCGCAGCGGCGCTCCATGCCGGTGCCCACCATCGGGGCCTCAGTCTTCAGTAGCGGCACAGCCTGACGCTGCATGTTCGCGCCCATTAGTGCGCGGTTTGCGTCGTCGTGTTCCAGGAACGGAATCAGTGCGGTTGCAACCGAGCACATCTGACGTGCGGACACGTCAATGTAGTCGACGTCCTCGACGGGTACCAGTGCGGGGTCGCCGCCTGCGATACGGCAGACAACTTCTTCACCAAGAATGTTGCCCTCGTCGTCCATCGGGGTGGACGCCTGCGCAATGTAGCTGCCGTTCTCGTCGTCTGCAGTTAGATATTCCAGTTCGTCGGTGACCTTGCCGTCGACAACGCGACGGTACGGGGTTTCCACGAAACCGAAGGGGTTGATGCGCGCGTAGGATGCCAGCGAACCAATCAGACCAATGTTCGGGCCTTCAGGGGTTTCAATCGGGCACATGCGGCCGTAGTGGGACGGGTGAACGTCGCGGACTTCCATGCCTGCACGGTCACGGGATAGACCACCGGGGCCGAGGGCGGACAGACGGCGCTTGTGGGTAAGTCCAGCCAGCGGGTTGTTCTGGTCCATGAACTGCGACAGCTGCGAAGTACCGAAGAATTCCTTGATTGCCGCAACCACTGGGCGAATGTTGATCAGGGTCTGCGGGGTGATCGCTTCAACGTCCTGAGTGGTCATGCGTTCGCGCACGACCCTTTCCATACGGGACATACCGGTGCGCACCTGCACCTGGATCAGTTCGCCGACGGCGCGGATGCGACGGTTGCCGAAGTGATCGATGTCGTCGGTCTCTACGCGCATCTCGACTTCCTGGCCCTTGCGCACGCCGGGGAAGGTACGCTGGCCGGCGTGAATCGCTAGCAGGTACTTGAAGGCGGTGATGATGTCTTCAATGCGCAGGGTGGATTCGTCCAGAGAAGTTTCGATTCCCAGCTTCTTGTTGATCTTGTAGCGACCAACTTTTGCCAGATCGTAGCGCTTGTCGTTGAAGTAGAAGCCCTCTAGCAGCGACCGGCCAGCTTCAGCAGAAGCCGGTTCGCCCGGGCGGATCTTCCTGTAAATGTCAGTCTGGGCATCCTCGGTGGTGCGGATCGCTTCTGGATCCTTCTCGAGGGTTTCCAGCATTACCGGGTAGTCCTTGAATTCCGAGCGGATTTCCTCGGGGGTCATGCCGAGGGCGCGCAGGAAGATGGTGGCGGACTGCTTGCGCTTACGGTCGATGCGAACGCCAACGTTCTCGCGCTTGTCGATCTCCATCTCGAGCCAAGCACCCCTAGAGGGGATGAAGCGGCAGCCGAAGATGTCCTTGTCGGAGGTCTTGTCGGCAGTTCGTTCGAAGTAAACGCCGGGGCTACGAACCAGCTGGGAGACAACGACACGCTCAGTGCCGTTGATGATGAAGGTGCCGCGCGGAGTCATGAGTGGGAAGTCGCCCATGAACACGGTCTGCGACTTAATTTCGCCAGTGTTTTCGTTTACGAACTCGGCGGTGACGAACAGCGGAGCAGAGTAGGTGTAGTCCTTCTCTTTGCATTCGTCAATGGAGTACTTGGGCTGGTCGAAGTAGTATTCCCGGAACGACAGAGACATCGTCTCGCCAAAATCGCGAATAGGGCTGATTTCGGCGAACACTTCTTCGAGGCCGGACATCGCAGGCAGTTCGTTAGAACCGGATGCCTGAGATTCTTCGACCCTTTCCTTCCATGCTTCGTTTCCAAGCAGCCAATCGAAGGACTGCATCTGCAGGCCCAGCAGGTTGGGCAGCTGCATTGGTTCTTGAATTTGGTTGAATGAGATTCGGTGGCGTGCCACCGGTGCGTCTGAGGTGCTCAAGGCAGCCAAAGGTGTCCCTTCCTAAATGGATGGTTGCGCACGGCGTCGAACTGGCCCCTAACTGATACTGGGTTCAACCGCACTTTGCGCTCATTTAAATGCGGGACTTCCAGCTCACCTCGGACACAGAACACGCGAACTATTAGATTAGCTTTTTTATTACCAGGTGTCTATACTTGCCCTTTTCATTGTAGGCAGTTTCACAAGGTCATGGGGCTTTTTGCAGAGGGCGCCCTGCCCAGCCAGTCGCAGTTGGCGATATTCCGATAAAATTGGCAGTCGAAGAACTGCTCCCCGGATTGGAATGCTTATGCCCCTTGCTCCTTTGCTTCGGCAATTGCGGGCCGGCCTGTCGGCATTTCAGACAATGTTTGCGGACGACCCAGCTCTGCTTGCCCTGCAGGTTTGTCGTCGCCTCCCCTTGCCGGTGGCAAATGCCTTAAGCCCACTCACGCGAGTACTTCCTTCGGGGCAGACAATTGCTGCCATGCTGCAGCGGGATTTACAGAGGGCGGCGCAGACGGCACAGCCTAGCCCTCGCAATGGTTTTGAGGCAGCGGTGTGGGCGTTGGCGGGAATGTGCCCACCAAGGAAATACGGGCGCGCCTATGCGCGTTTTCTGCAGCGAATTGGGAAAATTCCGGAGGCCATCGATGCCGCTCCCCCGGCACTGCAATCCCGCCTGGTCGCAAACGCCGCAATCCAAACGGATGGTTTTGCTCTGCCTACCGCGGATCTGCCGGCTCGCACCTACCAGGTGCCGCAGGGCCGCCACCGCGCTTTGCACATTCTTACCAATTCCCTCCCCTTCACCCAATCTGGCTATTCCCTGCGCACTCACCAGGTGCTGCTGGCGCAGACACAGGCCGGTATCTCAGTGCGCGCCTTGACCCGCCTTGGATACCCCCTGATAATCGGCAAGGTTGCCACTTCTGACAGGCAGCAAATAGACGGTGTCGACTACGCCCGGATGCTGCCCGCTAGTTGGCCCAGGCTGTGGCCTGCCCGACTTGCCCGGTCTGCAAAAGAGGCCGCCATCGCCGCCAACTCTTTTGCCCCAAATGTCTTACACACCACCACCGACTTTAAGAATGCCTTGGTGACAGCTGCTCTGGCCAAGCGTTTCGACCTCCCCTGGGTTTACGAGATGCGCGGTGAGCTCGAAAGTACCTGGCTATCCAAACTGCCGGAAGAATATCGGGCGAGCGGCGAAACCAGCTGGTACTACCGGCACCTAGCCCGAAAAGAAACGCTGATGGCAGCAATGGCAGACGCCGTTGTCGTCCTCTCTGCCGTGCATAAACAAAGGCTGTGTGCCCGTGGGGTGGACGCGCACAAGATCTTCGTAGTGCCCAATCTGCCACTATCTCCTCCCGCCCAATGCACCCGCCTCCAGGCGCGCGCCCAGCTGGGCATTCCTGCTGATCGCAAACTGTTCGGCTCCATTTCTTCCATCGTCGCCTACGAAGGCCTAGAAACGGCTATCTATGCCCTGGCACAGCTGTGCCAGCGCGGCGAGGACGTCCATCTTGCACTCGTCGGTTCTGGCGAATCAGTCCCCGCGCTAAAGGCGCTGGCGGCCAAATGTCAGGTAGCGCACCGGGTCAGTTTCGTAGGCCGGGTATCCCCCGAACGGGCTCGCCTGTGGTACAAGGCGCTGGATTGTTTTGTGATTCCTAGGCGCGATGAGCCGGTAACCAGGACTGTCACACCCATTAAAGGCATGGAGGCGGTAGCGGCGGGCACGCCCCTCATCTGTTCCAATTTGCCCGCGTTAGCCGAGATCACGCCACCGTCCCCATCCGGCACTCTGGTTGAGGCTGCCAACGTGAGCGCCTGGGCGGATGCCGTCGCAAAAGTCTTGAACCATCCTGTTCCTGTCGCCGCGCCGCCGCTGCGGACGTGGGCCGACAATGCGCAAATATACGATCAAATCTACAAGAAAGTGCGGGGGATCTGATGTCTGGGAAACGGAAAAAAACAAGGCGCACGCAGACATCGTTGCCAACCCTCCTACCCGCCCTCGCAGTGTAGGAGGCGCCAGTGGCGTGAACGAGGATTTGAACAGTTGGCTTTCGGAAATAACGATCGATACTTCCCCATACGGCATCACTTATCTGGCCGACTGGAACTTGAAACCGGTGGTAGGCAGGCCGCCCCTGCGCACTTACATCAGCCAGCTGTGGGGGCGGCGCCACTTCATCTGGCAGAACGCTCGGGCAAGGGCTTTCGGCAAGTCTAAGAACATGCTTTTGGGGCATGCCTGGTTGATCTTGCATCCCCTGCTGGACATTGGCATTTACGGGCTGATGTTCGGCCTCCTCTTAAAGACTTCGCGAGGCGTACCGCGTTTCGTCGGTTATCTTGCCATTGGCGTTATCTTCTTCGCGTTCTTCACTTCCGCGCTCAACGGCGGGTCGAACCTGATCCGTGGCGGACGAAACCTAATTCGCGCATTCGCTTTTCCGAGGGCGGCGCTGGCGTTCTCGTTGGCCGTGCGCAACTTCGTCGATTCCCTCCCCACTATTGCCACGTTGTTGATCTGTCTAGCTATTGGGTACGGCACGGCGGCCGTAGGGCCCACGTGGTTCTTCCTAATTCCCCTGCTTGCCCTGCAACAGCTGTTTTGCACCGGCCTCATTCTGATCGGCGGCAAACTCTGCCACATGGTGCCTGACCTGGGAGCGCTGATCAACCTACTGTCGCGGTTCTGGTTTTACGGGTCGGGCATTTTCTTCTCGGTCAAGCGCTTCGAGCACATCCCGATCGCCGTGACACTGATGGAGTGGAATCCTGCATACCAATTCCTTACCGCCTACCGCGAGTGCCTGCTGTACGGCAGAGTGCCTGCGCTGTCGTTGTTCGGCACCATTGCGGCGTGGAGCATCGGCGTGTTCGTCTTTGGTTTTGTTTTCTTCTGGCAGCGGGAGGTCGAATATGGCCGAGAACGTTAAGACCGGGGTGGAGGTTCCACTTGGTTCCATATCAGTGCTGGTGAACAACATTTCTGTTACCTACAAGAGCGAGGTAAATGACGACCGTGCTCGGCGGCGGCATTCGCTTCCCACGAGGGCGCTAATGCGGGTGCTCGGGCGCAATCCGCGCCGCGAAGTGCATGCACTTAGGGACGTTTCTTTCGCCGTCCGGTCCGGCGAAGCAGTGGGATTGGTAGGGCTAAACGGCTCGGGTAAATCCACTTTGCTCCGCATTATTGCTGGCGTGGAGACCCCAAATTCCGGAGTGGTAAAGGCTTCTTCGCAACCCGTTTTGTTGGGAGTGTCGGCGGCACTTAGCCCGGATCTGTCCGGGTACCGGAATATAAAACTGGGGTGTTTGGCCATGGGCATGGAGCCGGCGCAGGTGCAGGAGGCAATCCCCCGAGTGGCGGCACTTGCCGATATTGGAGACGCTCTTTACCGTCCTATGCGTACTTATTCTTCCGGTATGGGCTCTAGGCTGCGTTTTGCTATTGCAACTGCCTCCCGGCCGGATATCTTGCTGATAGATGAGGCGCTCAACACCGGCGATGCCGCTTTTCGGGAACGTTCCGAGGACGCCATGACTAAGATGCGCCAAAACGCGGGCACGATGTTCTTGGTTTCTCATGCCGCGCAGACGGTAGAAGAGATGTGCACCAGAGCAATCTGGCTTCATAAGGGGCGCGTGATCCAGGACGGGGATGCCTACACGGTGGCGCGTAACTACCGCAAATGGTCGTGGCTGTTGGCTAAGAATCAGCACGAACAGGCACAGCAGATTTTTGCCGAAACGCTCGAGCAGTTCGAGGAACCAGATTTGGTGGAGCTTTCCCATATGGAAGGGACTATTAGGCGCCATGGCGCCTAGGACCGGTTCGTGCAATGCTTCTGTCTACAGATTGATTTTTGAATCGAGGACGCCATGGTCGCAGTTTCGTACGCTAACTTTGAACTAACGAATAACACTCGTCTTAGCTTTGACGTGCGTAGCGAAGAAAATAATTTTCGCTGTTTCTTCGAATTCTCGCGCCCAATAGTCATCACCGCAAAGACGCTCACCGCAACGCTAGCTATTATTTCGGGGCAGTCTTTCGACCAGATGAGCGTCGACCATGCTCTGCCTGCCCAGTGTGTCGACTTCCTTAGCCAATTTTGCCAATGCCAGCTGTCTGTCGGCTCAGCGGCCCACTCTATTACCAGCGAGGTTCCCAATGCTAAGTGCGGAAATATTGGCCTCAGTTTCTCTGGGGGCTTTGATTCCATAGCTGCCAAGGAACTGCTCGACCCAGACAAGACCATTCTTATTTCGCTGGATTTCGGGGGTAGGTTTGCCCGCGAAGCCGTCTTCTTTGATAACTTTCCCACGCTCACGGTACGAACCAACTTGGTTACCGAAAAGTTCCACCGCCATAGTTGGGCATTTATGGCCCTGGGCGCTATCTTGGCCTCCCCTACTCTGGGTCTAGATGTTCTCTCGTTCGGGTCGATCTTGGAAGCCAGCCCGCAAAATATGCTCTCGGCGGGCCCAGACATGGACACCACCAATTTCCCCGTTTTCGAATTCTTAGGACTGGATTGGTATAACCCCGCCCTCGGCATTACAGAGGTGGGCAGCGCCATCATTGCTGCCCAGACTATTCCCGACCTGCTGGACGATTCCTTAAAATCACTGGCTGAACCGGGAACTGAAAAGCTCTACCGCAAATGGGTGCTGTTGAAGCTGGCTGAACTTTTCACGGGATTGCCGCTGCAAGCTACAGAGCCCAGGAAGCCATACCCGCAGCATCGACTCCCGTTTGGGACGTCATTCGTTTCGCACCTTTTGTCTTTTTACATGCAGAAGAAATTGGGAGCACAGGTACGAGACATTTTTGTTTCGCAGATGCCCGACGAAGTCAACGACTTTATCGAGGGAGCCGATCTGACTTTCTTCGAACGTTACAATTCCAATTTCCTGCAAAAAGTACCTGCCCAATTCAGGGCAGGTCTGATTGCGCGCCTAGCTAGCTTTGGCATCTTGCCGTACACCCAGAAAGATTGGCAGGAATACCACCGTACTTTGGAACTACTCCAAAAGTATGGCCGTTAGCCTTTTTGGCTTATAATCCGCTTCAGCTGGTGCAAGATATCTGCCGAGTTGCCTGCCTCCGCCTTGTAGGTAACCTGCGCCTTATCTAAAGCCGAACCACGTTCTACTAGGGCCCAAATATCGCGCCCGGCGCCCAGGTAGTCGGCATACTTGGACGGCAAGAACGGGTTTATTGGCATAGTGTCCAGGCAGATGGCATCATTTAGCAAAAGCACGTCGCAGCCTTTACACACATTTAGAAATTCCAGGTACGGCAGGTAACCGTTTACGTAGGTAACCAGGTCGATACCGTAGGCGGTTACCAGTTCGCTGACCTCTTTGGGCTTGTTGCAGAACACGTGGAAGCGAACCTTCCGTTGCTCTTCCCGCGAGAGGTTTCGCAGGGCTACAAAGACATCGTCTAGGCCGCGGTTCTTATAAAAAGCACCAAAGTAGGCGATGTTTATATCGCCCTCAGGCATCTGGTACCTGGCTGGTACTGCATCGTAGGCGGTAGCAGGCGGCGTGGGATGGTGCCAGACTTTGGCCTTGGCCCGCACCAACTGTTGCAGCTGCGGCGGGTAATCCATGAGCATGTATTCGAGCTGGTTGTCATTGGTGAAGATCAGCTCGTCTGCAGCAAGGAACGTAGTAAGTTCAATGAGCTCGAAGTAGGAATCTTCCACCATCAATTCGGTGCCATGCTTCTTTAGGTAGCGAAGCATCATGTCCGATAGGTCATCCTTGCCGAAAGCACCTACGCGCAGGTTTCCGGTAACATCCCGGCGCAGCGGATCAGAAAACTCTGCGCTCCAGCGCACTTGAGGATGCCTGCGCTTATACAGGAAGGCAGCCACGTGCGAGGCCGCCCAGAGCGCCCTCGAATACATGGTTTCGTATCCTTCGCCGGCAGCTGCGGCCCGCTCTGCCACCGCTACGCCCTGCCGCGCAAAGGACACCGTCGGATCCCATCCGGAAAACGACACGGGAGCGGTGACTACATACCTATTTGCTATCCACCGATCCGAGATGGTGTTCAAGGAGAGATCCTTATGACGCAGTTTGGCCATGTCATTGCTGATCACGTCCGAGATGCGGCCCATATCGGCAACGACCTTCGCAGCCACGGTTGCGGACGTATCCGAAAATGGCGAGAAGCAGTAGGCAAATACCAGGTTGGTTGCCTTGCCCTTGTTGACCGTCTGCCAGGGAAAATCGAACAGGGAGCGAGCCGCCAGATCCCCCTCCAGCTTGGGGGCTAAGGCCGGATGTTCTTGCAGGTAACGCACCGCAAAACCATATTGGGAGCTGATAAGAGAATCGAGGGCACCCTGGTTATCCCGGTCCTTCACCTCTTGCAACGCGGCGACGCAATCGAGTCGGTCTTCCACGTTGAACTCGTATGAACTCTGCTGCCTGGACACGGATTCTGCCGTAATGTAACGGCGGTACGCGCAATCTTCCTGGGTTGGGAAATGGAAATGCAGTTTCTTACCCGCTAAGGCGGTGGCAAAGTAGACGACGTCCTCGCCAGAAGTCAGGTCTTCCCTGTAGCAAACCTGGCGGGCCAATTCGATCGGAACCAGCTTGCACGCATTGAAGCCGAGCATCCACGGCACCGAATCGACCGGGACGGACTTGCCGGCATTCTGCAAAATCCTCTCTGCAAGGGCATTTTCCTCGACTAATTCGGATCCCTGGTAGTTCAAGATCGGGGCAACCGGGATAATTCCGGGGCCAACCTCTTCTACCAACTGTTCCAGAAAACGCGGTTGTACCGAATCGTCCGCGTCGACGAAGGTGACAAATTCGCCTCGGGCCAGCGACAGCCCAATATTTCGCGCGTGTCCGGCGCCCGTCCGCGCCGCTCGTACCCACCGCAGGTTGGAATACTGCGGCTGCTGAGTCAAAGCCTCAAGTAGCTGCACCATGCCATCGTCGGGACCGTTTAGAACCACCACCACCTCGTAGAGGTTGTTCACCATGGACTGCACTGCCAGCGACTGCAGCGTTCGTTTCAAGGTCGCGGCCGACCGAAATGCTGGCACAATAACACTTACGAGGCACTGTGCCTCCTGGACCACCTGCTCTAGGGCCTTTTGCTCTGCACCTGCCAGAGCGTCCTCTACCCGCTTTATTTCCCGATCTAGTTGCTCATCGTCCAGTAGGATCTGGCGAAGTTCCTCGGATAGGTGTTCGTCTTTCACTTGTGTCCTCCGCGCTCCCACCACTTCAGAGTGAGCGATCCGAGTTTCGAGTTGGCCAGTGCCCTATAGCGGGCTTTTATCCTGTCATTTTCATTCTGCAGGTTCTTTATCTTTGCCACCAGGTGACCGGTTTGTTCAGCGTCCCCCTCGACCGAACTGGCAGCTACAGGAACATTGCGATGGTGGCGAACGTACTTGAGCAGGCCCAAGTAGCTGCCCGAAGATTCTGGCTTGGCTACTTCCTCACCGCCACTAGCCTGCAAGAACGCGTCTTTTGCCCATTCGTTTATGGCATCGGAATCCGTCTTTGTTCCGATCCTAAAGAGCCATCCGTCCCCCACCGGTTCGTAGCCACATACGCCGCTTTCTTGCAGCAGTTGCATCCATGCCACTAGCCACCGGTTGCGCAGCTCGACCGGCTTTCGTAGCAACACGAAACCCGCGCCGCCGCCCTGAGTCCACTCCGCCAGTTGGGGAATAGAAGCCGGATCCGAAGAAACCAAGATGACTTGGGATTCTGGGGAAGATTCTGGTAGCTCGTCCTGCCCCAACAGAGCGATGCGCGCCCCCGCCGGCAGGTGCAACTGCGCCAATTGCGGAACCGGCAGCTGCTCCAGCATAACGGTCGTGTCCTTGTCCGACGCCACAATGCTCTTGCCCATAATTACTTACCGATGTAGTTGAAGGTCTGGTCTGCCTGCAGCCCGGACAAGAATTCCGGGGTGAACTGGTCATGTCCAACCAGCACTAGGACTAGGTCATACCCCCTGCCAGGATTGGCAGTGTCCTTGAGTGTTGCCCCCTTGCCGCAGAGGATGTCTGGCAGTTCTGCGATATTCGGTTCGTAAACATCGAACTGTCCTTTGCCGCCCTCTATTAGCTCCGTCGCAATGCGAAGCGCCGGCGATTCACGCAGATCGTCAATATTCGGCTTGAAGGCTAGCCCTAGGATGGCCACCTTAGGCGCCTGCTTCCCTTCCAGAGCGGCACGCACCTGGCTTAGCACCCACTTGGGTTTCGCATCATTGACCTGGCGGGCAGTATTGATCAACCGCGAGTTCTTCCTATCGGCCGACACGATGAACCACGGATCCACCGCAATGCAGTGTCCCCCCCACGCCGGGGCCAGGCCGCAAAATGTTGACCCGCGGGTGCTTGTTTGCCAGTTCGATTAGCTCCCACACGTCAATGCCCAAGTCCTGAGCAATAAGCGAGAGCTCGTTAGCAAAGGCAATGTTTACATCCCTAAAAGAGTTCTCTACCAGCTTGGCAAGTTCCGCCGTCTTCGCATCGGTAGTGTGAACGTGCCCAGCGCAGAACGTGTCGTAGACTTCCTTCGCCCTCTGCGTTGCTTCGGGAGTGAGCCCACCGATAATGCGATCGTTGGCCGTCATCTCGATCATGATGCGCCCTGGCAAAACTCGTTCCGGGGCATGGGCAAACATGACATGCCCTTCGCCCTCGCGCTTCAGGTCGGGGCGAGCAGCGAAAACCCGCTCTGCCATACGCTCGGTAGTCAGCGGCGGCGAAGTAGATTCCAGTACCACCAGTTCGTCGCCCTGCAACTGCGGAATAATCTTGTCGATGGCGGCGTCGATGTATGACAGGTCTGCTTCGTGGTCTCCCTTGAACGGGGTGGGGACGGAAATGATGTATACATCCGAGGCCGGAGTTTCCTTCTGCGCCACCAAGGCATCGGAATCAACTACCTCTTTTAGCGCGCTCTCTAACCCCTCTTCAACGAAGGGCAGCCTGCCCGCATTTACGAATTCGAGAGTACGGTCGGAAACATCTACGCCCGTTACCTTCCAGCCATTTTGAGCCAAAACAACTGCTGTGGGCAGCCCGATATATCCAAGTCCAATTACCGCAAGAGACCCTTGCTCGCGCATACTTCTACCTTCCGTACCACGACTTCATCCAAATATGCATCTAAGGAGAACAAGCACATACGTTCCTGTCGTACATGTTAGTATAATTTGGACTTGGCGTCCCTCGGAAAGAACACAAATGCCTAGGAAACACCGCATTCTGGTGGTTTACGGGACAAGGCCCGAAGCCATCAAAGTTGCCCCCATCATTCGCATACTGCGCACTTCCCCAGATTTTAAAGCAATCACTGTTTCTACGGGCCAACACAAAGAAATGTTGGATGCAGTGAACAGGCTGTTCGAGATCGAACCGGACTACGACCTGAGGGCGTTTGAAAAGGGGCAGTCGCTAAACAAGCTGTCGGCAAAGATCTTCAAACGACTAAGCCCCATTTTGGCCGAGGCCGAGCCTGATGCGGTGTTGGTGCAGGGAGATACCACCACGGTGGCAATTGCGGCCCTAGCCTCCTTCAACATGCAAATCCCCGTCATCCACTTAGAGGCCGGGCTGCGTTCTGGCGACATGTTCTCGCCATTTCCCGAAGAGGCCAACAGGAAAATCACGACGCAGGTGTCCTCGCTCAACCTGGCCCCCACCGAGGTTTCGCGCAACAATTTGCTGCGCGAGGACGTCAATCCAGACACCGTTGCCGTCGTGGGGAACACGGTAATTGACGCCCTGTTCCACGTTCTGAAAAAGCCCGTTTCCTTTGGCGAGCCGGAGCTGCAACGTATCTACGAATCTGATGCTCCCGTGCTGTTACTTACCTGCCACCGAAGGGAAAACTGGGGCAAGCCCATGGATCACGTAGGCCGGGCTGTTCACCAGCTAGCCGGGCTACTCCCCAACTGGCAGATCGTCTTCCCGGCGCACGCCAATCCGACTGTGCGCGCAACAATTGGCCCACACCTAAAGGATGACCAGAACGTATTTATCTGCGACCCGCTCAACTACAACGAGTTCTCTCATATGCAACAGCGGGCCCGGATCATCCTGTCGGACTCCGGCGGCGTCCAAGAAGAGGCTCCCGCCCTCGGCAAACCCGTGCTAGTTCTACGCGAAAACACTGAGCGCCCGGAAGCGGTCCAATCTGGCACCGTGCGGCTGATCGGCACGGATACCAAAAACATCGTCCGCGAGGTCATGCGCCTGGTAGAGCATCCAGAAAAATACGAGGAAATGGCCCAGGCGAAGAACCCCTTCGGCGATGGCAACGCCGCTTCCCTCTCGCTAATGGCTATTCGCAAGCTGCTGAAGAAGCCCATCCCCGAGGTCGAAGAAGGGCCAACCACAGTAGAGCTAAAGAAGGATTAGGGCAGCTCGGTTTTGTTTGGCCGCCCGTAGTGGCTCAGCCTAGAGTTGGCCAGCACCTCAAAGTCTGACACCGCCCAGGTATGTTTTTGCGAACCGCGCATCTGCACAAAGCCAAAACGGGAGGTAGAGAAGATCTTGCCGCCGCTGGCGCTCACATCCTTGAGCAGGGCACTATCTTCGCCCGTGGTGCGGTCGACAAAGCCCACTTCCTGGAGCAGATCACGCCGTCCGACGATCGTCGGACCGGACACGAAGCTGGTAAAGCGATGTTCCCACGGCGTAAACCGCAACACCGTTACGTCTTTAGAGGCCAGATACATGTAGTGCGCATGTTTGCCCACCAGGTCCGCCCCAGAGTAATCGGTAGCAGCTAACTGTTCTAAAAGGTAGTAGGGCGAATACAGATCGTCATCATCCATCTTCGCCACCCAATCGCCCTGGGCTACCTGAAGGATACGGTTGTAGCACTGCCCCAGGGACTCGGTGGCGGGAGCGTACAGCCAAGTCACGTCCAACCCTAATTCTTTGGCCCTCGCTACCTCTGTTCGAGACGGGGTAAACCCATGGGCCAGGATGACCGGGGCCATTTCGACCCCAACCTGCGCATGTAGGTAGTAAAGCACGTGTGCCACCTGCTCCGGCCTATTCGTCGATATCATCGGAGTCACAGTGGGCAGATGCCACTGGGCGCCCTCGAGCCCAATTGTTTGCAGCACTTGGTTTACCCGGTGCGCATAGGTGTGTTCCTGCCAAATGCGCCGCTGCGCCAAGTGCGTCATCCGCGAGCGCAGCTCCTCGTTACCTACTAGTGCCCGCAACGCGTATCCTGCCTCTTGCGAGTTGCCTACCTGCACAACCTCGTCTGGGGTGAAAAAGTTGTCGATGGCGGGCGAGGGTGCAGAAACGATTGGGGTGCCACAGGCCGATATTTCGAAGATTCTTCGCGCACACATGGAGGGCGAGGTCACTACCGAGTTGACGTTCAAAAACGCCTTATAACCGCGATAGGCGGTAAGCATCTGCGGGTAGGCAAGAGAGCCGACTACGCGCTTGTCCAGCGGGGTTGGAAACTGGTAGCGGGGGTCTCCGCCCAGGTAGCGGCTGAAGATGTCGAGCCCCTTGCTCATCCGCGGGGATACTTCGTCGGCGGCCCCCAGCAGCATCCCCATCTGGGCCCGCCGTTCCGGGAACTTGTGGGCAAAATACATGCCGGCAAAGGCAACATCGCGCCGCGGTGGTACCTTTCCCCCTGAGGACAACCGGATTGGGTTATGCACTGACGGTTGAGCGGCAAAGGGCAGCACTCCAACACGCTCGTGGCCAAGATCGGCCCGGTATTGCTCTAGCAGGGTCTGGTCGGTAGTGAAGACGTAGTCAAAGAGGCGAGCAGTAGCGATGGCCTCGTGGTAGTGGGCCGGGTCCTCTTTATTCCAGAACACTGTTGGAATGGACCGCTCCTTGCAGTAGGAAACCAGTTCCTTCAGCCTGCTAGTGGGGGTCTTGGGGCCCACAACCATGAAGCGCCATTTGTCCGAATTGCCGTGCCAGGCAGATTCGACAAACAGCAAGTCAATCTTCTTCCCTTCCAGCTGCTCGCGGAAGCCGCCGGGGCTGACTGGGATCTGGTTCCATTCAAAACGCAGGGCCAGATCGGAAAACTCGTCTAGGATTACCGCCGCAGTTACCTGGTGGCGCGCTGCCTCAGGGGTAGGGATAGGCCAGGAACCAAAGCTCACTGCTTTCCCACCAGCGCTCTTGTCACTAGGAGCGCTCTTGGGAGCCGGCTTTATGTTGATAGCGCGTTGGCGGAGCCGGTGTTCCTTCAGCTGAGCAATCCCGCCGTGACGCAGGTGCCAAAGTTCTTTTCTAAACTCGCTGAGAGCCATTAGTTCACCCTCTTGGAGAGGGCAGGAATCCCCGCTCCAGCATTTTTCAGATAATCCGGAAGCCGGTCTTGAGCCCACGCCTTGGTCAGCGGCTCCAGCGCCTCCATGTCTAGATTGACTATAGATTGCCCGTCCTCGGACATCCCAGTACCGGTAAATGGAGCCGTAATGAAGGTGACGTTCTTAGGGCGAACGCCCCTGGCATCCTTCGCCAGCGAGAGCAGTTCCGTGGTGCCAAGCCCTTCGTCTACCGTCATATCTTTAGATGCTGTTTGGATTAGTTGCAGCGATTTCGAGGGCGAAGAGAGCACGTCCTCGGAGAAAATGCCAGACATGATCGCCCTCATCCACGCCTGCTGCCGCTTCACCCGGTCAAAGTCACCGCCCGGCAAAGACTTGCGTTCCCGCACAAAAGCAAGCGCCTCTTCGCCATTCATCTGCTGGGGCCCCTGAGTAGTTTCGATAGTTACCGTACCCAGGGCATCGGTCAGGGCCGAGAAGGTTTGAAAGTTCACGATAGCGAAATGGTCGATAGGCACGCCCGTCAGCCGCTGCACCGTATCAATGGCCAGCGACGGCCCCCCGTAGGCAAAGGCCGCATTGATTTTGGCCTTGCCGTGGCCCGGAATATCCACCCAGGAGTCACGCGGTATTGACATCACCGTGACCGTGTTATGCCGGCGCGAGAACTGCACCAGCATCATCGCATCGGTCCGCGCTCCCCCCAGCGCCCAGCTGTCCTGATTCGAAGCGTCCAGGCGCACGTCAGAGCCCAGCACTAAGAAGTTAGTAGCGCCCTCGGCTGCAGACTTCGAAATAGAGGGGGCCTTTACCTTCACATGTTGCATATTCCCGGTAACCGAGTGAGACAGCCAGAAAAATAGGCCCACGCATGCAAGAAGGATGACCAGTGCCACCACCGCCAGCACCCTTAGGATCCGGTGAGGCTTCGAAGTGTTTACCCCATGCGAAGTTGGCATAGTCCCTCCTGTTTCGGCTTGCGCCTAGCAACCGTATACTTGCGTCCAGAATATAGTAATTCGGACTGCATTAGATACACTCGTAAAGGTAGTTATTCCCCCGCCCCATCGATCAGATCGCCAATGCAAATCTTAGTTCTTTCTCAACTCTGGGATCCCGAAGAAGGGATCTCGCAAAGGCGTGCCAACAAACTAACCCAGACCCTTCTAGAGGCGGGTCACGACGTCACAGTGGTGGCTTCCCCGCCCCACTACCCCGGGGGCAAGCTCCTTTCTTCGGCTCCAGCACACCAACCCCACGCTTTTGAACAGGTGAGCGCCCACTACCGCATTTACCGGAGCGCATTTCGCGAACACGACTTCTCGTTGCCCTCACGGATCGCCGACCAGGCAGTATTCCTAGCGTCGGCATTGAAAATAGCGCTCGGCCTCTGCCGCAAAAACCACTATGACCTGCTAATCTCCACCGCCCCTCCCATTCCCAACCTCTTCGTGCAACGCCTCCTGGCCGACCTCTTCAAAATCCCCACACTCATAGACCTGCGCGATGCCTGGCCCGACCTACTGGACTACTTGGGGGAAGGAAACACCCCCACGACTGTGGCGGCAAAACTGCGCGCCAAAGTAATGACCGCGCTCGGCGAAATCACCAAGCTAGCAATGGGATGGTGCATCAAAGGCGCCGGCGCCATTACGGTCACGTCAGCCGAATACGGCAACCGGCTCGCCTCCCGCACCAAAGCCAAAGTACTAGTCGTCTACAACACGCTCGACCTGCCCACACAGGTACTGCAGAACACCAACCTACCCGACGACGAGCTGCACGTACTGTATGCGGGAAACATTGGTCGCGCCCAGGGGCTAGGAACCGCCCTCGACGCGCTGCGAATCCTGCAACGCCAAGGCGAAAACGTCCGCCTGCGTCTTATTGGCGGCGGCGCCCACCTCCCCACTCTGCGACGCAGAGCCAAACAGGCGAACCTGCCCGTAGAATTCGTTCGCAGAATTTCCCGCGAAGAACTGGGAAAGCACTTCGAATGGGCACACACGGCACTAGTAACTCTACGAGACTGGAACCCCCTGCGCACCACCATCCCCTCGAAGCTCTTCGACGGACTTCACCGCGGCATTCACCTAACTGTCAGCGCAGATGGTGAACCAGCAGCGATCGTTACCGCCGCGAGCGCCGGGGCGGCAGCCCCCGCCAACGATCCGCAAGCACTGGCCGCCCTCTGGCGCGATCTATTACACCATCCGCACCGTCTGCAGGTGGATGGGGCTGGTCGCAAGTGGATTGCCGAGCACGCTTCTCCCATGGCGCAAGCACGGAGTTATCTGCGCGCCGTCGACCATGCCGTGAACAACAACACTTACCTTCTAAAGCGTTGGCGGAAGCGCAAGTAGACGCCGTAGCGAGCGGTTGAGCTGCCTATAGAATTCGGGTACATAGTGGTAGGGTCCCCGCCCCCACTTGTGCTCCGGATCAGCCACCAGCATGGAGGCATCGTAGTCAATGAATTGCACCGAGGGCGTCAGCCGTCTTACCCGGGCGTAGGTGCGTCTTAGCACAGAATTTGCCCACCGGATCGTTTTTCCATTCGCAAGGTTTTTCCCGGCAGAGTCCGTGGTAGCCCAATAGGCGCGATTTACAATGACTTTACCGCCTGGGGCAGCCGCGACAAGCCGTTTCCAGGCCGGTTCAAATGCCGCCCAGTACCTCTTGGAATCCCAATTCACTCGGTCGTATTTGGCCGCATCGAGGCCGGCCCGTTGCAGTTCATTCGAATACGTAAAGTATCCGCCCTCGCCTTTGAGCAGGGGAAAGCGTTCGTCTACAAAATCTACAAGCAGGCAGGCAGCATGCGAATTGGCGAGCACCCCCGCCGCGGAACGCGCCAAGTCATCGTGTGCCACGCGCCGCTGAAATTGCGACGGGTTGGCCGCCAGGTCTGTGCCCGCCAGTCCGCTAGGTTCCAGGTCGAAGGCGGACGCGACGGACGAGCGGGCGTAATAGTTACCCAGCGATAGGGCTCCCGAGTATTCAAAGGCGTCCCGACTTACGCACGAACCGAACACATCAACCTTCTGGTTCTGCCCGTCCAGGCGCAGGAACGAGGGCGCCCGCCCTCCCTTGTTCACAAAGGTCACCTGCACGTTGTGGCCGGCCTTGTCTGGGCACGAAAACTTGGCAGTAAACGTGGACTCTGCGGCAGGTAGCAGCGCCATTTCTTTCCCGGCAGGTACTGTCAGGAAGACGCGCTGGCTATCGGGGACCAGTAACTGCCCACTTACTATGCCTTCGCCGGCCTCGTTCACCCGGACGCTGGCTTGCAGCCGCGAGCACAGGTAGCTGAAGGGGCCCAGCCCCGTTTTGGGGGCGTAGACGGTGTTATGCAGGCTGAGGGCACGCGGGTGCGCCCCCAAAAAGTTAGCCAGCTGCAATTCACCCTCCAAGCTTTCCGTGGCTACAGGCAGACACCCATTGGGTATGATCGGTGCTATGCACCAACTGCCGCTGCCCGATGAAGTTAAGACCTGGTTGAATAACCAGCTTACCGAAATGACCGGGCGCGCGGCAGCAAAGAGGGCAGATACCTCTTATTTGTGCGGCAAAAGAGTACTGGTGACCGGGGCCGGCGGATCGATCGGCGCCGAACTAGTTCGCCAGCTAGCGCCGCTGCCCCTGGCCGAATTGGTGATGCTAGACAGGGACGAATCTGCCCTGCATTCACTGCAACTGGCCCTGCACGGGCGAGCCCTCCTTACCAGCGACGAGCTGGCCCTTTGTTCCATCCGCGACAGGGAGGCACTCCACCAGGTATTTGCCGCGCACCGCCCTCAAGTCGTCTTTCACGCCGCCGCCCTCAAACACCTTCCCCTACTGCAAAAATTCCCGGCCGAAGCCTACAAAACGAACACGCTGGGCACCGCCAACGTGCTGGAGGCGGCGCAAGGGGCCGAACGATTCGTAAACATCTCGACTGACAAGGCGGCCCAGCCCACCTCCGCGCTAGGCTGCTCAAAGCAGCTAGCGGAACGACTCACTGCACACTACGGCAAAGGAAAAGCCTACGCGTCGGTGCGTTTTGGCAACCTTCTTGCCTCCCGAGGTTCGGTAGTGCATTCGCTGTACTACCAGATCATGCAAGGTGGCCCGGTTACAATCACCGATCCAAAAGTAGAACGCTTCTTCATGTCCCTGCCACAGGCCTGCAACCTAATGCTTGAAGCCGGAGGGCGAGGCCGCAACGGGCAAGTGCTAGTGATGGATATGGGCAAGCAGGTCCCAGTGTTGACTTTGGCCCAAAAACTTATGGATTACCTGGGCCGTTCGGTGCCGGTTGAGTACACCGGGTTACGCGAGGGCGAAAAACTTTCCGAATCCCTGTTTGGACCCGACGAACACCCCACCGCCGGGCCTACTAAGCAACTGAGCGCACTGGCCGTGCCTGCGCTAGCTCCGGCGGATCTTTAGTACCAGTTCACTGCCTGGGAGTGGCTCCACGCCCCGCACGGGTTACCGTAGCGCCCGGCAATATAACCAAGCCCCCACTTGATCTGGGTTGCCGGGTTAGTCTGCCAGTCTTCGCCAGCAGCAGCCATCTTAGAACCGGGCAGCGACTGCGGAATACCGTATGCGCCCGAGGACGCATTTTCGGCATTGACGTCCCAGTGCGATTCCTTGTTCCAAAGGTTAATGAGGCAGGCGGTCTGATCTGCACCCCAGCCTCGCTCAGCAACCATTGAAGCGGCGATACGCTGCGCGTCTTCGGGGGTAGCCTGCCCCTCTCCCGCGCGCTTCAGCACGTCCTCGTCCACACCTTCAGGTGCTGGCTTGGTGCCTACCTGCACGATTTCCTTCACCGGATCGGCAGTCTTTTCTTCTGCCAGCTTGGCGGAATGAACTTCCTTGCCATTGTGCTTTTCGAAGTAGATCGAAGTGGCAATGTTGCCCTTCTTCCCCTTCTGCACAACTTTCTTCGTGCCCACGTAGGCTTCGGGGTCGGGCTTTTCTTCAGTCTGGAAGTCGATCGCCTTATTTTCGACGCGAGTGCCACGCTCTACCCGCGTGACCGCAATAGTGACCTTGCCGTCTGCGTATTCGGCCTGCACCTGGTCTAGCGGGGACACCTTGACCCCGGCCTGTTCCAAGACCGCGGAAGCATCCGCCCCAGAAGGAGCCTCGACCGCTTTAGTTTGCCCGTCCACGGCAATGGTCACTGCCTGTTCTTCAGATACTAGCGGCATCGCTTTAGCGCTCTCGGAAGAACGCGATACTGCCACCCGCACCTTTTTGTCGGTGGCCGCCAGTGCCTTCGCCGCATCCCCTGTCGAGGGCGCAGCCACCATCGCCTGCTTCGGCGTCGGGTCCGCAGCGCGAGAGTACGAAACCGGGCGGGCCGAGGTTACAGAAACGATCTCGCCCTCGCCCAAAGATGCTCCCCTGGCGGGACTCACCTTGTCGTAGCGGGATGTCTTTACCCCCGCCACGCGCAAAGCATCGGTTACGGATTGGGAATACATCGCCACTGGGCGTTTCACTCCGTCGACAGACACGTAGACGTTGCGGTAGCTGGAGGCTACAGCAGTCCCTGCCGTCGCGATCATAGCGAGGGCGGCAGCAGATGCTACCAGCGCGGGAGTGCGTACCGAGGGGGCTGATTTGCCAAAGAATACCTCGGACCGTGAAGCCTTCGCGGCGTGCTTACCCAATTTTTCCTACCTTAATCCCAAGGATGCGGCGCAGCCGGGCCACTGTCCCCAGCCAGCCTGCTGCTGTAGTTTCTGCGCCCTCATAGTCTGTTCCGCGGCAGAAGCATCGGAGGGAAGTCCGCTTCCACCCATAGCCTGCCACGTCTGTGCGGTGAACTGGTACAGCCCGTAGAAGCCATTTCCGGTGTTAGTAGCCGGGTTACCGCCGGATTCACACTGAGCTAGCTGTGCCCATACTCCAGCGGGAGCGGAACCGGTGCCCCTACCCGGACGAGCAGAAGATTCCTGGTCCTTCGAATCGGAATCGGTGCCCTCATCAGTATCTTCGGTCTTGTCTTTAGCAGGCTTTTCCTTGGTGCCGACGTGCACCACCTCTTCGACCATTTCCTGAGTCTTCTTTTTACCTAGCGGAGTTTCGTGTACAACCTTGCCGTTTTCGGTGATCCGGTAGGTAGTTTTCTGAGTGACCTCGTCCTTGCCTTCCTGGGCCACCTTCGTTTCGCCCTTCGGCAGGTTCGGATCTTCGACCTTCTTGATCGTGTGCTTCTTAGTTACCTTGTCCTCGGCCACGGTACCCCGCTTGACGCGAGTGACGGTATTGGTCGGACCGTCCTCGCCAGCCTTGACCTGAGTCTTATCTAGCGGAGACACCTTCACCTTGGCGGCCGCAAGCACCTGGTCAACAGTCTGGCCGGCCTTGACAGCCACCTGCTTCTTGGCGTGTCCATCCTGGATACTGACGCGAGTGTCCTGGGCAGAAACGGGCAGCGGCTCAGAGGTATTGGAAGGACGCTTGGCGCTGACAGCACCATTGGACTGATCTGCCGACACCTGCGCGATAGAGCTAGCCGCCGACTTTACCTGCTGACGGCCTTGCCCTTTATCTACAGTGAAGTTCTTGGCCCGGCGCACCTGAATCTGAGTGCCGTTTGCAACCTGGCTCGGCCGAGCAGGGCTGACTGCATCGGCACTGCCTACCTGCACTCCCGCGTCTGCCAGCACTTCGTGGACGTTGCTCCCCCAGGTGGACACAGGACGAGTTACCCCGTCTACTGCTACCGATACCTGCTTGTGGCCCACCGCTACTGCCGTAGCAGCAGTACCGACAACGGCCAGAGAAGCTACCGCCGCGCTAGCAGCTGCACGCTTGAAGAGTTTGGAGTCAGTCATAGGTTCCTTAGATCGACGACAAAAGTTTATCGAACGTATACGATCGTAACCATTTCGTGACATTACGTCTACGTGAATCTAATAACTGCTAGCGTGATCCCGCCCTCTACAGGGTTTCCACCTGGGCTTTTAGTCCACAGAAACCGAATAAACTTCGCTGGTTGTACCGGCTAACTTCGCGCAGGTTTGCGCCAAATAGTCCGGCAACACCTCGGCGGACTTCTCCATCGCCTTCCCCAGAGCATCGTCATCATCCGTCGGCGCCACCCCGTCTGCAATTGCCCATAGCGCTGCAATTCGCCGCACGGTGAAGGGCATCAGATAAGACGCGTTGGGCTGGCCGCGGTGGGCCTGGGCAGTGAGGTAGGGCGCGTCCGTCTCGACCAGGACCAGCTCACGCGGCAATGCCAGCAAGGATTCGCGCAGATGCTTATTTGCCGGATAGGTGAGGGTGCCGCTAAAAGAGGCATACCAACCGTTGTCTGCAAGCACTTTCGCCATCTCGGCATCGCCGCTGTAGCAGTGGAATACGGTTTTTTCGGGAGCTCCTTGCGAGAGCAGCGTCGCAATAGTGTCCTCGTGGGCCTCGCGGTCGTGAATCTGCAGCGGCAGGTTCAGTTCCTTGGCGAGGGCGATGTGCTCCCTAAAGGAACGAAGTTGGTATTCCTTACCCGCCTGCGAGGTACGGAAGTAGTCGAGTCCCGTCTCGCCAATCGCCACCACTTTCGGATCCCTAGCCAGGTCGGCCACCTTTGCAATGGCATCTTCTAGGGGCACCTTGTGACGCTCCTCCGTCTCATGGGTAAGCCCATCGGGAGACTTCTCTACAAAGCCGGCATGTAGCGGTGCTTCATTGGGGTGAATCGCAAGGGCAGCCCACTGCCCGTCCTCGAGCAACGCCACGGTTGGTTCCAACTCGGGCAGCTCACATCCGGAGGTAATCATCCCGGCAACCCCAACCTGGTGAGCAAGGCGCACCTGCTCCTCGCGCAGGATGCGCTTCTGCTCTACGCAAGGAATCTCGCCCTCGTGCAGCGGAAGGTGCGTGTGATTGTCAATGACCTTGCCCGGCAGCGGCAGTGGAGCGGCCGCCCAGCCTCGCTTACGCCTAGATTTACCCATGGGCCTATCCTAACCAACGCTTCTTCAAATCTTTGGCGAGGGCGATAAACTCGGCTGCCGCCGGCGAGAGGCCCTCGTCGGCATACGCCACCCCAAATTCGAGCGAGTAGGGCGGGTCTACCGGCACCACTGCCACATTGCCCGTCCACGACCGGGTCATCGGCTCCACATTTAACGAGGCGCCCAGACCGGCCTCGACCATGGCATAGGTAGTAAAAGAATCGGCCGAAGTCAGCTTCACATCAGGAGTCACCTTGTGGGCGTGCAGGTAGCGGTCCGAATCCATCATCGTCTCTAGGTGCGTGCGCACGAACGGAGCCCCGGCAAAGGCCTGCACGGGCACCTTCGCCGCATCCGCATAGGGGTGCTGCGGCGGCAGCCAGGCCACCAGCGCCACTTTTTGCAGCGGCAACCAGTTATAACCGGGGGCCTTGGAAGTAAGGAGGGCACAATCTACTCGCCCCTCTTCCAACAGATTCAGTATCTGCGAGGTGCCGCCCTCTTCAACGCGCATGTCCACATTCGGATGCTTCTTGCGGAACGCCACAGCGATGTGCGGCAGCCAGATCGCGGCCATCGAATGCTTCGTTCCCACTGTGAGCTTGCCCTCGTCAACGCCTTTTAATCGCCCAGCAAGCTGTGCCGCCCGGGCGTGCGCGCTTACAATTTGGCGTGCCAATGGAAGCAGCCGCTGCCCCTCGCTGGTGGGGCGCACTCCCCTGGCAGAACGCTTGAGCAAGGTTAGCCCCAGCTCGCTCTCTAGGGAGTTGACCAGGCGAATCACTCCCGAAGGAGTGTAGCCAAGTTCCTGTCCCGCCGCAGACAGCGAGCCGCCCTCGGCTGCAGCAAGAAACGCTAGATACTTCGTAGAATCCGCTACCACCACGTCTCCAAACCACTTGTTGTGACATTTTGTTATAACCGCTTAGCCAGATTAGCTCTTCCATTATAACTGCCGCGTAAGGCACGATTAGACCGCAAATATCAAGATGGGACCCCAGTGACTGACGCAAAAATATTTAGCAAACATTTTCTAGCTGGCACCTTCGCCAACTTCTTCGTCTACATCCAGTACTACGTACTAATCGTTACAATTACTACCTTCGCCAAAGACTCCTACGGCGCCTCCATCTCGAGCGCAGGCTTCGCAGCCTCCGTATTCATTCTTGGCGCCCTGGTAGCCCGCTTCCTCAGCCCAATAGTTATGAAAGCGCTGGGACGCAGACGCACAATGCTTTCCGGCCTCGCCCTGATCGTGGCACTGTGCCTGGCCTACCTAGTATCCAATTCCTTACCAACTCTGCTGGTCCTGCGCGCCCTGCATGGCTTTGCCTACGGGATCTCGCAGACAGCTATCACCTCGCTAGTTACCTCTAGGATTCCCATTGCCCACCACGGCGAAGGTATCGGCTACTTCATGCTGTCGATCACCGTCGGTTCGGCAATCGGCCCCTTCATCGGCACCGCTTCGATGAACCTCCTCAGCTTCCAGACACTGTTTTTGATTTGCGCCGGCATCTCTGCCGCAGCGCTCCTGTTCGCCTTTGCCATGGGGGCCGAACCGAAGCTGGCAGAACACATAGAAGAACCGAAGAAGAAAATTTCGCTATCCACCTTCATTGAACCGGGCGCACTACCCATCTCGCTGGTCACGGCCCTGATCTACTTCGGCTACGGCACAGTTCTGACTTATCTGAATTCCTACGCCACCGAGCTGGACCTAGTGAAGGCCGCCGGCGCCTTCTTCATCGTTTACGCAGTGGTCATGTTTATCATCAGGCCTTTTACTGGCAGGCTCTTCGACGAACGCGGAGACACGGTAGTCATGGTCCCCGGCTACGCCGCCGTAGCGGTCGCACTGGCAGTACTCGCCTTTGCTTCCAACTCCTTCACCCTGCTCCTTTCTGCTGCCCTACTAGGTGCCGGCATCGGCGCTACCCAGCCAGCCGGGTTGGCATTAGCAATCAAGAACTCGCCCAAGGGACACCTAGACGTAGCAAACTCGACCTACTTCGTGTTCATGGATGCCGCGATCGGCGTGTGCCCCCTAGTACTGGGCTGGATGGTGCCCGCCTTTGGATACCGCGGCCTGTACTGGGCAGTGACCGCCATTGCCGCGTTGGCCCTGCTCGCCTACCTACTGTGCAAGAGGACGAAGAAAATCTAGTTGCATAAAGCGGATACAAAAATGCCCTGCCAGCCGGCAGGGCATTTTGTTTACTCCCACTCGATGGTTCCCGGTGGCTTGGAAGTGCAATCCAAGACCACGCGGTTAACCTCGGGAACAGTATTAGTGATGCGCGTGCTGATGCGTGCCAGCACGTCGTATGGCAACCGAGTCCAATCAGCAGTCATCGCATCCTCGGAAGAGACCGGGCGGAGCACGATCGGATGCCCGTAAGTACGGCCATCACCCTGCACGCCCACCGAATGCACGTCTGCCAACAGCACCACCGGGCACTGCCAAATCTCGCGGTCTAGCCCTGCCTTGGTCAGTTCCTCGCGGGCGATCAGGTCAGCGGCCCGCAGAATTTCCAGACGATCGCGGGTGACCTCGCCAATGATGCGGATACCTAGGCCGGGCCCAGGGAAGGGCTGACGCCACACAATGTTCTCGGGTACCCCAAGGGCCAACCCGATCTGCCGCACCTCGTCTTTGAACAGGGTACGCAGCGGCTCAATCAGTTCGAAGTCCAGGTCCTCGGGTAGCCCCCCGACGTTGTGGTGGGACTTGATATTGGCCGCACCTTCGCCTCCGCCAGATTCAACCACGTCCGGGTACAGGGTGCCCTGTACCAAGAACTTGATCTGGGTGCCCTCGGCACCTGCCTGCCGCACCAGGTCTAGCTGGGCAGCTTCGAAGGAACGAATGAATTCGCGGCCGATGATCTTGCGCTTCGTTTCCGGATCCGACACCCCTTCCAGGGCCGTTAGGAACCGTTCCGACTCGTCAACGGTAACGATCTTGATGCCGGTAGAAGCGGCGTAGTCAGTTTCGACCTGTTCCCGCTCGCCTGCACGCAGCAGCCCGTGGTCAACAAAGATACAGGTCAACTGGTCGCCAATCGCCTTATGGACGAGAGCGGCGGCCACCGAGGAGTCCACCCCACCAGACAGGCCACAAATAACCTGGGCATCGCCCACCTGTTCGCGGATCTTCTGCACCTGGGTATCGATGATGGAATCAGACGTCCAATCCCCCTTCAGGCCAGCACCCTCGTAGAGGAAGTGTTCCAGCGCCTTCTGCCCGAATTCGCTGTGGTGCACTTCGGGGTGCCACTGCACGCCGTACAAGCCGCGTTCCTTGTCCTCAAAAGCGGCTACCGGCGTCTCGGCAGTGGACGCGGTGACGATAAATCCTTCGGGAGCCTGCTGGACCGCATCGCCATGGCTCATCCACACCGCCTGCTTTTCCGGGGTATCTGAAAGTAGCAGACCACCACCGGCCTGCAGGTTTACCTCGGTGTGACCGTATTCGCGGGTGCCGGTCTTGCCAACCTTGCCGCCAAGTTTCGCGGCCATTGTCTGGAAGCCATAGCAAATTCCCAAGACGGGAACTCCGGCGCTGAAAATTTCAGGATCAATACTGGGCGCGCCCTCGGCATAAACCGAGGAGGGGCCACCAGAAAGAATGATCGCTGCAGGATTCTTATCCAGCATCTGCTGGGCAGCCATCGTGTGTGGCACGATTTCGGAATAGACGCGAGCCTCGCGCACGCGCCGAGCGATCAGCTGGGCGTACTGCGCACCAAAATCAACCACCAGGACGGGGCGTTCGGTAATACTTGAAGTCACAGGTACATCGTAGCTTGGCAGGCCCCCAAGTGCACCATTGCTATATCGTTACTTTTTCCATACCCGCCGCCGAGTGGAGCGGCGAGTGACCAGCGTAGGGTCAATCATCTGGGTCCTCCCGGCCTCGTGGTGCCCGTGCTGGCGCGATTCGATCATTGCAACCGCACCGCGCGCCATCCGCGCCAAGCCCTGATCAATAGAGGTCAGCTCCAGAGAATAAAACGAAGCCAACGCCGTGTTGTCGTAGCCCGTGACCCCCACGTCTACCCCCAGGGACATGCCGCGAGACATGATCTCGACAGCCACCTCGAACGCAATCTGGTCGTTGTGACAGATAAACGCCACATCGGTGGAATTGAAAATGTCGAAGGCCTGCAAGACCGCTTCCGAGACCCGGCCCGTCACGGTGATTGTGACAGCTTCGTCGGCCCGCCCCATGGCCTCCATTGCCGCCAAGAACCCAGTCTGCCTGCGGTGGGCGGAAGTCTGCGGAATGTCGGCATCCTCGTCCTCAAGGAACACAATGTGCTTGTAGCCCGCCTCGACCGCGTGTTCGGTAGCCAGCTGCTGCCCGCGCGCGTCGTCGCACAAGACCGCATCCACTACTCCTTTAGCAGGGGGCCGATTGAGCATGCAGACAGGCACCTGCTCGCCGATCTTGGCGATCGTCTCCGGGGAAAGCAAAGAGCCAGTTAGGATCAGCCCATCTACTCCCATCTCTATAAAACGATCAATTACCGACCGTTCTACTTCAAGTACCGAGGCCGAAGAACCGATCAGGGGCGTCAAGTTCCGTTCAGAGGCTGCCACCCTGATCGCATCGGCAAGATCGCCAAAGAAGGGGTTTGAAAATCCAGGGGTTACTAGCCCAATAGTGCGGGTGCGGCGCTCCACCAATGCCCTTGCCGCCGCATTAGGACGGTATCCCAAGCTAGCCATAGCCTCTTGTACCGCCCGGCGTTTTGTCGGCGAGACATGCTTATCCCCGTGCACTACTAGGGACACTAACTGTCTAGAAACACCTGCCAGGTCGGCAACATCTTGTTGGGTGGGCTGCATAGGTCCAGTCTACCTTTACTAATGTGCCGTCTTAGAAGGAAGCCGCGGAGGTAGGGGCACAACCCGCGCCACGAGCAAAGTCGCCCCGCAGTCGACCAAGGCCATAGCCAAGAACGCGCCCGCAGCCCCCAAGCGGTCTGCAACCAGCAAGAACAACGCCATGGACACGCCCGCCACCACCAGCGAAGCGGCGTTAGCGCGAGTGCGCACCGGCCCGGGCGTATGCGCCCTCGTCAACGAATTGGCGGCTGGGAACATAACCATGATCACGGTTAGGGCATGGATCAAGAAGATGGCTGCGACCAGCGTCCACGCTCCGGCCGCGTGCGGCACCACAAGGAAAAAAGTAGCTGCCAGTCCAGCTAGACAAAGCGCCGAGGTGCCACCCCCCACCAGCAGTGAAGACCGGCGGGAGGTCATGAACGAAAATGCCGGGGGCAAGAAACCGTAAACCCTGGCGATCAACCCGAACAGGGCGCAGGCTACCGCCGCCATTCCCACAATGACTGACACGGTCATGGATGCGCCCGTCCAAGAGCAAATCACAATTCCAAAGAGGAAGATGATGCTCACCCCGGTCGAATGTAGCCCGATCGCGGCGGCGATTGCCGACCTCGTCATGATCTTTTGCCTAGGAGAGGAATACTGCGCCTTGCGCCGCCCAATCGTGTCGTCGGTGACGGAAGCCAAGATCTGCATGCGGCCATATTCGCGCGCGATCCTAGCTGCCTGCCCGGTGCGGATACGAACGAGGGCGACCATCGCTTCTTCCTCGCGTCCCTGCCGAAGCAGCAGCACAGGAGATTCGGGGCTTCGCCAGGTCAGCCAGGCAGCCGCGAGCGCGGGAATAGTAGGAAGGAGGAATAGGAGGGCAGGGCCCGACAGATAGCTGGGAAGTGAGATCGTTTCGAGTTCGTACAGCCAAGCCCAGGTTGCAGTTAGTGAGAGTCCTAGCAGGATCCCGGACATAAGTGCCAGGTCTCCTATTACATAGAACCGACCGCGCAACCGGGAAGGCATGAGTTGACGTATATATTTGCCGCCGGAGCTGACAGCGACCCCGCAAGACATTCCCCCTACCACCGCGGCTGCCCCCAGCAGAGGGAAGGCGGAGGTAAAGGCGGCCGCCACTAGTGCCCCGGCTGCGAAAGCCATCGCGACAGTAGTAAGGAGCCGCGAAGATTTACTCATTTCGTCTAGATGCTGGGCAAGGAAGAGTCCGGGGGCGGCCGCTAGAAAGGCAACCGCTACCAAGGCTGCTCGCTCAAATACTGATATACCCGCTATTTTCATGTGTTCCAGTAACGGCAAAGAGGCGCCAAGGGTCGCAATAATCCATCCCACAGTAAGCATGACCAGCACAAACTGTGCCACTACCTTGGGTCTGCCCAGCTTTGGGACGGACTCTTTAAGGTCCTGTATGTGGTGTACCAAACTAACTTTGTCGGGCACTGCCGCTCCTAAAACACTTTGTCAATACAATTAGATTACCTAATCAATCCGCAAAAGCCACATATTTTAAGCAAACATTAGGAAAAATAAGTGACCAAAGGCGCGTCACATATTTTTCCCGGCTCCTATGCAAACAGTTACAGTTACCTTGGAAGCTAATCTCTACGAGGAGAAGTTCATGACTCGGATCCACGTGCTACCAGTTGACACGTCTTACTCCGTCAGCCCCATCGCTGACAAGATCGCTCAGAAACTACAGTCCACCCCCGCCCGCCCCTACGCCGAGGGCGAGTGGTACACGCAGGCAACCGCGCTGCGCGCAAAGGCCACCCCTGCACTGCAGGATGCCCTGGTTGTCGACGGCTCTGTTGCCGCGCCGGTCGCAGGCCTTTCCCTTCTTGGCGTCCAGGCAGGAGTAGCTGCTGACGATTCAGCAACCGTTCTGCTGGTAGTGAACGAGGCCGCTAACGCCGACCAGGCCATCGCAGCCGCCACCAAGGTTGTCGAGGACGCACACGCCGCTGTGTCCGCCGTCCTCGTCATTGGCGGAGAGGCCTCCGTAGAGGGCGTAAAGGTCTTCACCTCCGCTGACGAGCAGATCAGCGACGAGTTGGCAGAAGAACTGGCCGGCCTCACCAAGGCCTCCGGTTCCGGCGTTGTCACCCCCGGTGCTTTCAAAGCCGGGTTCATCAAGCAGGCCAAGAGCGAACTGCGCACCATCGTTCTGCCCGAGCCTGACGACCTGCGAGTGCTGCAGGCCGCCGCTAACGTCCTCGAAATGGGCACCGCTAACCTAGTGCTGCTCGGCGAAGAGGCCGAAATCAAGGCTGCCGCAGAAAAGGAAGGCCTGGACATCTCGGCCGCCCAGATCGTTTCCCCCAAGGACCCGGAGCGCATTGACCGCTACGCCCAGATCCTGTACGAAGCCCGCAAGCACAAGGGCGTCGACCTAGAGAAGGCTAAGTCCATGCTGGCCGACGTTTCCTACTTCGGCACCCTAATGATCGCTGCTGGCGAGGCCGACGGCATGGTTTCCGGCGCCGTCCACACCACTGCCGAGACCATCCGTCCCGCACTGCAGATCATCAAGACCAAGCCCGGCACTTCTACCGTGTCCGGGTCTTTCTTCGTCCTGCTCGAAGATCGCGTCCAGCTGTACGCCGACTGCGCAGTGACCATCGATCCGACCTCGGATCAGCTGGTCGACATTGCTGCCGCCTCTGCTGACACTGCCAAGAGCTTCGGCATGGACCCGAAGGTCGCCCTCATCTCCTACTCCACCGGCGATTCGGGCAAGGGCCCGACCGTCGACAAGGTCAAGGAAGCAATGGCAAAGATCAAGGAAACCCACCCCGAACTAGTAGTGGACGGCCCGCTCCAGTTCGACGCGGCCTTTGATCCCACCGTCGCTGCCAAGAAGCGTCCCGGCTCCCCCGTTGCGGGCCAGGCCAACGTCTTCGTGTTCGTCAACCTCGACCAGGGTAACTGCACCTACAAGGCAGTTCAGCGCACCGCCGGCGCTACCGCTATTGGGCCGGTGCTGCAGGGCATGAAGAAGCCAGTCAACGACCTCTCGCGCGGGGCCACCGTTGACGACATTGTCAACACCATCGTCCTAACCGCCATTCAGGCGCAGGAAAAGTAAGCTAATTTCTAAAAAAGGAGAAGTGCTTAATGGCACGCACTGTTCTAGTAATTAACTCCGGTTCGTCCTCGATCAAATACCAGCTGCTAGATCCGGACACCGGCGAAGTACATGCCAAAGGCCTGTGCGAGCGAATTGGCGAAAAGGAAGGCCACATTGCCCACAAATACCAGGGCAAGACCACCGAGGTAAACGAGCCCATCGCCGACCACGGCGCCGGCCTTTCCGAAATTCTGCGTCTGTTTGACGAGGTTGGCCCCTCCATCGCCGAATCCAACGTGATCGGCGTCGGCCACCGCGTCGTGCAGGGCGGCAAGTACTTCGACGGCCCAGCTCTGATCACTGACGAAGTTCGCCAGAAGATCGAGGAGCTGTGCCCGCTCGCTCCGCTGCACAACCCGGCTCACCTATCCGGCATCGACGTAGCCAAGAAGCTGCTGCCGGACGTACCCCACGTAGCAGTTTTCGACACCGCGTTCTTCCAGACTCTTCCGGCCGAGGCTTCCACTTACGCCATCGACCAGGAAGTCGCCGAGAAGTACGAGGTACGTCGTTACGGTGCCCACGGCACCTCCCACCGCTTCGTCTCGGGCCGCGTCGCCGAGCTGCTTGACCGCTCCGATCTGAAGCAGATTGTCCTTCACCTGGGCAACGGCGCTTCGGCCTCGGCAGTTGTAAATGGTGAGGCCGTTGACACCTCTATGGGCCTCACTCCCCTAGAGGGCCTGGTAATGGGCACCCGTACTGGCGACATCGACCCGGCGGTTGTCTTCCACCTGGCCCGTCAGGCCAACATGAGCATCGACGAGCTGGACACCCTGTTCAACAAGAAGTCCGGCCTGCTCGGCCTGTGCGGCGACAACGACATGCGCACCGTGCGCGATCTGGCTGACGAGGGCAACGAAAAGGCCCGCGCCGCCCTCGACGTGTACCTGCACCGCCTAGTGTCCTACGTCGGCCGTTACTACGCCGTCATGGGTGGCCTGGACGTTATTGCGTTCACCGCCGGTGTTGGCGAGAACGACGTGGATATTCGCCGGGAACTGTGCGAACGCCTGGCATTCATGGGCATCGAACTGGATGAAGAGGTCAACAAGATCCGCGGCGACGAACCGCGCACCATCTCGACCCCGAACTCCAAGATCACCGTCATGGTTGTTCCCACCAACGAGGAACTGTCCATTGCGCAGCAGGTAATGCAGATCGCCCAGAAGTAACCACTTCTAACAAGTCCGGCCTCCTCACTTCCGCATTGGAAGTAGGGAGGCCGGTTCTTTAGTTAATGCCGCTTAGGCCTTTTCCACAGTGCGTCCGAAGGCCTGTCGGAAGGACAATTTGCCGCCGGTGTTCATGACGCCGCGGCGGTATGCTCGGCCGCCTAGCCAGATGAGCAGAGGCAATGCCAGGAGGTTCAGGGCCACAGCCACTAGGATTTCCCAGGTGGGAGCCACTGACCAGGCAATTCGCACGGGCATTGCGTAGCAGCTTGCTCCCGGAATGAAGGAGAGCACGCGCACGATTGACGAGACGGGGTTTCTCATAGCTACGAACAGCGCAACGTAGAGGATCACCATCTGCAAGAACACCAGCGGCATGAGCGCAGTACCCATGTCTTCTGTGCGGGTGACCATTGCTCCCACGCCCGCGTACAGGAAGATGTAGGTGCAAAAGCCCAGTACCATCCACACCAGCACCCAGCCGGAAATACCAGCCGCGTCAACGTGCATGTCCAACGCCTGCACCAGGGCTCGCCCGCCAATGAAGGCGCCGAGGCCCATAATGGCCAGTTGCGCAAGCGCCATGATTGCCACTCCCAGCACCTTTCCAAGAAGGAGTCTGGTTGGGCTGACAGCACCGAGCAACACTTCAACAATTCGCGAAGACTTCTCTTCTACTACGCCGAGGGCGACTACTTGTCCCGCGGTCATGATGATCATGAACATGAGCAGTAGCGCCACTAGCGAGATGATGTAGTTGGCCATGTCATTGAGCTGGAAGTCGTCAGAGCCCTTATCCTTTTCGTCCTTTGGCGACACGTTCACGGCCTTGAACTTAACGTCATTTACCTGCTTGTTCAGTTCCTGAACATTGCCGCCAACATCTTGGATGTATTTCGTGAGGGCGGCCGAGGAGGCTATCTGCCTGACCGTGGTGGATAGAGACATCGGGGCGGGACCATCCGAAAGCAGCTGTGTTTCTTCGCCGGCCTTCACGATGGCGTAGTCGACGTCGCCCTTTTGCACCAACTTTTTGGCTTCCTCGTTGCTGGCTACCCGCTTGGTTACGGCATCGTCAGTCATCGCGCCAACGCCGGCTTCTTGCATCTGCTTGGATACGGCTTTCAGCGCGGTTCCCATCTGCTGGGTGTCCGCAGTAACCGCAATCGTGTCTGGCTCGCTCTCTGAGGAAAGGAGGTTGCCGGCAATAATTCCGCCCACGCCCAGCACTAGCGCCATGATGATGGTCGTTGCCAGTGTTGCCTTATTGAGGCCGCGCTGAATGATCTCGCGTTTGGCGATCTGCCATACCTGGTTCACTTGTCGGCCTCCTGGTTCTTAGAAACAGTGTCGCGGAAAATCTCGGCTAGCGGGGGCACCTCATCGGCGAAGCCGTACACGTCTCCGGCGGCGAGGGCGGCGCGCAACACCCGTTGCTTCTGCGCGGGATCGGTGAACTTGATTGTGCCGCCCCCATCCAGGTCGGTAATTTCCAGCCCGGCGCCGGCTTCCTTGGCTGCCGCCCAAGCCTCGGGGCTTGCCTGCACCTTGGTTGCCGGATCTGCGGTGGCTCGCAGCTCCGCTACGGTTCCCGTGGCCACTAACCTGCCTGAGGAGATGATGCCAATTCGGTCACAGACGCGTTCTACCAGGTCCAATTGGTGCGAGGAGAACAGTACAGGCACGCCACTGGCAGCGTATTCGCGCATCGCTTGGCTCATCGCGTCCACCGCAACGGGGTCTAGGCCCGAGAAAGGCTCGTCCAGGATCAGCGCTCGGGGGTTGAATAGCAGGGCGGAAGCAAGCTGCACCCGCTGCTGGTTACCCAACGAGAGTTTTTCGACCTCGTCGCCGCGACGGGAGCCAACTCCCAGCCTTTCCGTCCACTTCTGCTGTGCTGCGCGAGCGTCGGCGGAATTCATGCCGTGCAAGCGGGCTAGATATTCCAGCTGTGGGGCGACCTTCATCTTCGGGTACAGCCCTCGCTCCTCTGGCATGTAGCCTATCCGCGTTCGCGCCTTCTGAGTGAGCGGTTTCCCGCCTAGGCACACCTGCCCCTGGTCCGGGTCAATGATGCCCATGGCAATCCGCATCGTTGTCGTCTTACCTGCACCGTTCGCGCCGACGAAACCGAATAGTTCACCCTCAGCAACGGTGAAGCTAACGTTCTCTAGGGCTTTGATACGGCCGAAAGTTTTCGACAGATGGGAAAACTCCAGATCGTTCATTTCTTTCCTTAAATAATGATGAGGGAATGTTCGCTCCCGCCCTGCCCTTGCAGCGAGAACGGAAAGCTATAGCAGATAGCCGTCGAAGGACTTTACCACCTTGTCCCCCAGCTTCACTTCCGCTGCGACAGCCCCCATTTGGGCCGGCTCTATCGTGGCTGACAGAACTTGCCCGTCGAGCTTCGTTGTCAGTTGAAGTTCGCCGCTTCCCTCTTTGGTATCTTTTACTTCTTCGTCTACCAGTATGGTCCACGTTGGTTTGGATGACTTATTTTTTCCAATTACTTGCACCCAGTGTTTTCCTACCGCAAACCCATAATTATTGTTCTCAAAACTCATTTCTTTCCTTCTACGCAACTTGACCTAATTCACACATGTATGCGCTTTTATGTTTTCACGCATAAATTGGTCCAGCAACACTTCGCGCTGGCTAGCTGCGCAGAAGGAAGAAACTACACTCGAGGGCGGGCTACTTGCTTTATCCCGAACGCAAGCGCGGCGAGCACTGCAAATGCCGCCGAGACAATGATGCCTCCCCAACCAGCTCCAATCATGGAGCCCGCATCCGAGAAATATAAACCGACGAGCATGGCAAGAAAGTGGCTTATGGCGTACGCAATTAGGACGGCAGCCACTCCGGAGGCAATCTTTGATCTTCTTCCGAAGATCAGGCACATTGCGATCTGCTGGGTGCACATCAGCGTGAATGTGAGCATGATTAGTCCGCACACCGGTATGGGCAAAGGTTCGCTCAGCAGCGGCTGACCATTGAGGGAGAGCCGCAGAGCGCTGATCGCCGCCCCTGGAAGCGCCAGCCTATATAGCACTACAAAAATGGTCCACATTACAGTCATTGCTAGGGTGTCCACGAGGTTTATCCAGAGCGTGGCTCTTCCCGCCTGCGAACCGGATACGCCAGCTATAGACCAAGCCCGCTGCGCGTTTTCGCCAACAGCTACGGCGTCGCTAATCACGATCATGACTCCCGCAAAAGAGGCACCCCCAATAAGAAAGGTTGGGAATCCTTCCAACTTGCCAATGCTGCGGGACAGCAAACCAATTACCAGACACAGAACGATGAAGAACACCGCCCCACCGATTCGCCATGCCAAAAATTTAGCTGACACGCGCCGCTTCATTAGGGCGTTACCTAGCTGAATACTATTTCGCATCGTGTTCCTCCCCCAAGGCCGGCTCAGTTGGTGTTGCAGGCCTGCTCTTGTCCTCGGTTAGCACCCGGAAAGTTTGCGCCAGATCGAGACCTTCCATCTGAATACCTGCCTGCTCGCAGTAGCGCCGCAACGATTCTGGCAACGCTCCGTCTACGGTAGCCTTCAGTAGTGAGCCCTGCTGCTGGCGCTCTAGCAGCCGAATTCCCGCCTCTTGCAGTTTCATCACGGCTTCGCGAGGGCCTAGCAATTCAGTGAAGGAGTCCAGCAAGGCATCGACTTCCCCAGCGAAGCGAACCTGGCCCCGCTCCAGAACAACCACTTGCCCTATCACCTGCTCGATTTCCGATATAAGGTGTGAAGACAGCACGAAGCCGCGTCCAGTTTGGCCGTTCAATCGAACGATTTGCTCGTACATCTTTTCGCGTGTGGGCTGATCCATTCCTAGGTGGATTTCGTCCAGCAGGGTAAGTTCTGCCCCGCTCGCTAGCGCCAGGCAGAGGGCGAACGTGGACTGCATGCCTTTTGAAGCCCGCCCAATAATGCGCGGCACGTCGATCCTGAAGTAATCGAGCAATTCTTCAAATAGGGCGCCAGACCAACTCGGACGCAGGCTGGCGACCTCTACTAGAATGCGCCCCGATGTGCCCTTATCCCAGTTCCCGCCATCTGCTACTAGACAGGTGTTTGCGCACGCCGAGGGCGAATGTGCGGGGTGACCATCTATCTGTACTTTCCCGGAGGACGGGAAAAGTTCGCCCCCGAGCAGTCGCATAAGTGTTGTTTTTCCAGAACCGTTTCGGCCCAGCAAACCGGTTATCTCTCCGGCATGGATCTGCAAGTCGACATCGGTTAGGGCTGGATCGCCCCTTCTATACTTCTTTCCCAGACCCGTGCAGGTCGCGCCTACGCTGTCTGTCATTTCTCGCCTCCCAAGTAGGTGCGGATAAGATCCAGCAATTGCGAATCGGAATATCCCAGCTTGCGTCCTCGCTCAAGGGCAGGAAGCAGCACCTCGTCCTTATAACCGGTGCGAAGGTTGCCCACTAGCTTCTTGTAAGCCCCACTGGCAACAAACATGCCTATGCCCCGCCGCTTTTCGACTAGCCCCTGTCGTGTCAGTTCGGCAAATGCCTTTTGAGCAGTGGCCGGGTTGATGCGGTAGGTGGCAGCATACTCGGTCGTGGACATCAGCTTGTCCCCGTCAGTTAGGGTGCGCGCAACTATCTGATCTTTGATGGAATCCGCAATCTGCCGGTAGATAGGGCCAGGGCCACTAAAGCTCTTCAACCTCACCCCTCCTGCCTATCGGTTCATTACTTAACTAATGAACCATACAACCAGGAGGGTGTCAACACCTGTGTATGTTTTAGCTGCGAACCTTGGGCATTCCTAGGGCGACCGGCCCCCGCCTCGGCGCGCCTCCGGCGCATGCACCGCAGGAAGGCGCTGCCGGTACCTCGTCTTGTGGCACCCCGGAAAAGTCCAGGGAGCCGTCAGCCATATGCGCCGCCGCGATCATCAGCTTGATGCGGTTTAGCTGATTGACCGCAGATGCACCCGGGTCATAATCGATCCCCACCAAGTTTGCCTCCGGGTAGCGTTTGCGCAGCGGCCTAAACATGCCCTTGCCTACGACGTGGTTGGGAAGGCATGCGAAAGGCTGTACACAGATGATGTTCGGGCATCCGTGTTCGATCATGTCGACCATTTCAGAAACTAGGTACCAGCCCTCACCTGCTTGATTCCCCTTGGAAGCAATATCGGTTGAGCGGGCTGCCATCTGCATAATTGGCGTGGGAGCGCTAAATTTTCCACCCGTGCGTGCAAAGGCTTTCCGAACCGGTGCCTGATAGAGCGCAAGCACCTTGAGCGCCAACTGCTTACCCCAGGTACTCTTCAGAGAATCGCCCATCACCTGGCGCTTCCAATCGTAGTCAGCGGCGGCGTACTCAAAGAACTGCAGCAAGCCAGGCAGCACGGCCTCGCACCCTTCGTCCTCGATCACGCGCACCGCATGGTTGTTAGCATCCGGGTGGAACTTCACCAAGATCTCGCCAACAATCCCCACCCTGGGTTTGCGCGGAATGTCGGCCAAAGGCAGATTGTCGAAGGCCCGCACGCACTCGCTCACTAGCTTTCGGAAAGAGCATTTGCCCAACCCATCTGCCCGCGAAGTGGCGAACCATTGGCGGGCTAATTTATCCCAGTGGCGGTACAGTTCCATGGCACTGCCGGGGCGCTTCTCGTAAGGACGCACGCGTAGCAGCATCTTCTGGATGGCATCACCCAAGGTGATCGCCTGAATAACCCGGTGCAGGGTCTTCTTGCCCAGTTCGAAGCCCGGGTGGGTTTCGACCTCTTGCAGCGAGGCGGCGAGCACGGGTACCTGTGCGAATCCTGCATCGCGCAGCCCCTTGCGCAGCAGCGCAGCATAGTTGGTGGCCCTACACATACCCCCTGTCTGCGAGATGGCCACCACGGTCTTGTCCGGATCCACTTTGCCGGAAACAAACTGGTCAATAAGCTGGCCAATGACCACCATTGCCGGATAGCACGAGTCGTTGTTCACGTACTTGAGGCCGGTCTCGATAGTGTCCGTGTCAGTATGTTCCAACAGTTTCACATTCAGCCCTGCGCGCTGCAGTACCGGTTCGGCTAGACGGAACTGGATCGGCGCCATCTGGGGTACCAGAATCTGGTAGCCCGCTTCGCGCATCTCTTTTGTGAACACCGCGTTCTGGTGCACATGCCCGGCCTTCTTGTGGTGGAAAGTCTCTACCGAGGCCGACCTGTCTGCCCGCTCCTTCGAAGCGGCATCTAGCGACCGCAAGCGGATCTTCGCGGCGCCCAGGTTCGAGACCTCATCGATCTTCAGCTGGGTGTATACGTCACCGCGTCCTTCCAGGATCTCTTGGACCTGTTCTGAGGTGATCGCATCCAACCCACACCCAAAGCTGGTTAGCTGCACGAGCTGCAGGTCAGGCTCATCTCCGACGCGCGCACCGGCCTCGTATAGACGAGAGTGATAGGACCATTGGTCGACCACCCGAAGGGGACGTTCTAGCCGAGCGTCAGCAACCGAATCCTCGGTCAGCACAGCCATGCCTAGACCGTTAATAACCTCGGGAATACCGTGGTTAATCTCTGGGTCCAGGTGGTAGGGCCGGCCCGCCAAGACGATGCCGCGCACCGAGTGCTCCCGCATCCACTCCAGGGTCTCTGCCCCCTTGTTGCGCACCTCCTCGCGCACCGCCTCAAGCTCTTCGAAACCAGCGGCCACTGCCGCCTTCGCTTCGGCCAGAGTCACGTTCCAATCCGCGAACGTGTCGACCAGCATCTGCTCCACCTTGGCGGGGTCACGCAAATTTACGAACGGGCTTATGAAGCGCACCCCGTCCTCTTCAAGGGACTCCATATTGCCGCGCAGCACCTCCGGGTAGGTGGCCACCACGGGACAGTTGAAAGAGTTGTCTGCCCTATCGCCCTTCACTGAGGTGTAGTTGACGCAGGGGTAAAAGATCGTCTTGATGCCCTTAGAGAGCAGCTGTTCGATGTGCCCGTGGGTCAATTTGGCCGGGTAGCAAACGTTTTCAGACGGGATGGAATCCATGCCCCGCTCAAACATGTCGTGGCTCGACCGGCCCGAAATCATGACTCTGAACCCCAGCGACGTAAGGATGGTAAACCACAGCGGGTAGTCCTCGTACATGCCTAGTACTCGGGGAATCCCAATATCGCCGCGGTGCGCCTTCTTCTCGGTCAGACGGCGGTAGCCAAATATTCGCTTGTACTTCCACTCATACAGATTCGGCAGATCGGATTTCTTCGGGCGCTTTTCTAAGGACGCACCGCGCTCACACCGGTTACCCGAAACGTGCCTTTCCCCATTCGAGAAAGTAGAGATGGTCATGTTGCAGTGGTTTTGGCAAAGCCGACAGGTCTTGCGGGTAGTAGTGACCTGAAAATCTTCCAGATCGCGCACTTGCGCCAGAGTGGATTCGCCCTGCCCGGTATCGTGTTCTTTAGCAATGAGGGCGGCGCCGTAAGCTCCCATGAGGCCGGCGATGTTTGGGCGAATTACTTCCCGCCCAGTCAGCAGTTCGAAGGCGCGCAGCACGGCATCGTTTAGGAAGGTTCCTCCCTGCACTACCACCTTGGGGCCGAGGTCGTCGGCGTCCTTCAACTTGATGACTTTGTACAGCGCGTTGCGCACTACCGAATAGGACAGCCCGGCTGCAATGGCGCCCACGTCAGCGCCCTCTTTTTGGGCCTGCTTCACCGAGGAATTCATAAACACGGTGCAGCGTGTGCCCAGGTCAACCGGGGCCTTAGAGGCCACTGCGGCAGCGGCAAATTCGCGCACGTCCTTGCCCATCGTGGCTGCAAAGGTCTGCAGGAAAGAGCCACACCCCGATGAGCACGCCTCATTTACCGAGATGGAATCCACTACCCCGTCGCGAATCTTCACGAATTTCATGTCCTGGCCGCCGATGTCCACCACCGAGGTGACTCCCGGGTTGATGTAGTTGGCGGCCTTGAAGTGCGCCATCGTTTCGACCTCGCCCTCTTCCAAAGTGAGCGCGGTCTTCACCAGTCCTTCGCCATACCCCGTGGAGCAGGCCCGCCCAATAACGGTTCCTTCAGGCAGTGCTGCTCGCACGTTGCGCACGATCTGCACTCCAGCTTTGACCGGGTCGCCCTCGTTGGAGGCGTAGTGGGTAAAAACAATGCGATCTAAAGAATCGATCACAACAGCTTTAATCGTGGTTGAACCGGCATCGATCCCCAGCCAGCAGCGTCCCGTAGCCTGCTCAGTCGGGATAGATTCAATCCGTTCACGGCCGTGGCGGTCAACAAATTCCGCCCGCTCTGCCTCGTCTTTGAACAGGGGCCGCATGAGGGCGGACTCGCCGCCCACCGGGGCGCTCTTTAGTCGGTCGATCAGATCAGTGAGCGGCTCTGGCAATGCCACGTTGCGGTTGGCGGGCCCTCCGGCTGCCAGCAGGGCAGAGCCGAGCGCCACGTAAAGCTGCGCGTCCTCGGGAGTAGTGAATTCTTCCACGTCGGGCAAGAGCTTGCGGTAGGCCTCACGCAGGTTAGGCATGAAGTGCAGCGGGCCGCCCAGCATCATGACGCGCCCCCGGATCGGCCGCCCGCAGGCAAGACCAGCAATAGTCTGCGTGGCTACCGCGGTGAACACCGAGGCTGCCAGGTCAGCATGGGCAGCGCCCTGATTGAGCAGTGGCTGCAAATCAGTTTTTGCAAACACCCCGCACCTAGAAGCGATTGGATATTCAGTTTTGGCGGCTCCGGCCAGTTCGTTCAGCCCCGCCGCGTCAGTTCCAAGGAGCGTTGCCATCTGGTCGATGAACGCGCCCGTTCCGCCCGCACACGTGCCATTCATTCGCTGTTCAGGGGTGGGGTGCAAGTAGGTGAGCTTGGCGTCCTCGCCCCCAAGTTCGATGATCACGTCTGTTTCGGGATGGTTTAGGCGCGTTGCCTCAGTTTCGGCAATGACCTCTTGCACGAAGGGAACATTCATGGCTTCGGCAACGCTTAACCCGCCCGAACCCGTAACCGCTAACTGTGCGGAGACTCCCGGCAGATCAGTAGTGATGTCTTCCAGCAACCGCACTAGTTCGTTGCGCACGTCAGCATTGTGCCTGCGGTAGTCGGCAAACAGCCGCTTGCCGTCCTCGTCTAGCACAACTGCCTTCACAGTAGTGGATCCAACGTCGACGCCCACCCGAACCAACTTGCTCATTCGCTCCCCCTTTGGTGCTTCTCGCAGACTAAACTGATTCCGAAGTAATTTCCACCACGTTGAAATTAGTCCGAAGCTAACGCGCCTCACCTGCAATGACAGCAATTTTAGGAGATGGAGCACAATGACGGCAAAGAAATTAAATTACGAACCCTCCCCCTGCGGAAAACGCGGCCCAAAGCATCCTCGGGGGCAAGTGCGCGCCGACATTCTTGCCGCCGCCCACAAGATCTTCGTCCGCTACCACTACCAGGAAGCGACCGTCCGCAAAATTGCTGCCGAGGCGGAAGTCGACCCCGGACTGATCAACTACTACTTCGGCACCAAGCAACGACTTTTTCGCGAAGCCATGGCATTGCCCGCTGACCCCCGCCCGCATCATCCACGACATTCTTAGCCAGCAGTCTGCAGACCTGGGCAGGCACCTATCGAAACTGGCACTAGAGGCATGGGAACAAGCGGCCACCGCCGGCACCTTGTCCGCCCTCTTTTCGGCGCTGGTCACCGACGAGGAAACCCAGCGCATCTTCCGCAATTACTTTGCCACCGAGATCGTGCCCGTGATCAAGGAGTTCGCGGGGCGTGACGGTGCGCTAATAGCGCAGGTGGTAGGCGCTTACGGCGCCGGCCTAATCCTGCTGCGCTACGTAGTAAAGATGGAACCCATCGCCTCGATAAAACGCGAGGACCTGATGGAGATTCTACAACCGGTATTACGCGCCCTGGTAGCTGCGGGAGTAGGCACAACTTTGCGCCACCGTGCGTGAAAACGTGCGAGCACCAGCATTCCTTAGGCAAAATGGAGTAGTGAGCAACATTTCCATGCAGTTCAACAACCTTTACAACCACGGATTCGCGCGAGTGTGCGCAGTTACTTCCAGAATCTGGGCGGCCGATCCGGCCCGAAACGCCGAACAGATAGTGCAGATGGCCAAAAAGGCCTGCCAGGGCGGGGCCGCGCTGGTGGTGTTCCCAGAGCTGTGCGTTAGTGGCTACGCGCTCGACGACCTGTTCCACCAGGTAAGCCTTCTAGACGAGGTCGACGCCGCCCTCGAAACCATTGCCACTAAAACCCGCGACCTGGGCGCGCTGCTGCTGGTAGGTGCACCACTGCTTTATGAAGGGCGGGTTTACAACTGCTGCGTGGGCATCCAGCGGGGACGCATTCTTGCCGCCACCCCAAAGATGTATTTGGCCTCCTACGGCGAGTTCTACGAGAAGCGCTACTTTGCCGAAGGAGCCCGCGCGGGCGGGGACGGAATCGTGCAGATCGCGGACGACCTGGTGCCCTTCGGCAGGGTGCATTACGACTGCCTGGACGTCATTGGCTTTACCGTGTCCCCCGAAGTGTGCGAGGACATGTGGGTACCTCTTCCACCTTCTACTTATGACGCGCTCAGCGGCGCCACCGTGATAGCTAATCTGTCTGGCAGCCCCATCACCGTGGGCCGGGCAAAAGATCGCGAGTTGATGGTAGCCTCCCAATCTGCCCGCGCCCAAGTTGCCTACGTTTACGCCGCCGCTGGCCTAGGCGAATCTTCTACGGACTTAGCCTGGGATGGGCAAACCATGATTTACGAGGCCGGAACGCAACTAGCCAGCGGCCCCCGCTTTAGCCGCGAGGACGTACTCACGTTCGCCGATGTCGATCTAGACCGGTTCGCTGCGGCTCGGATGCGTCAGTCTAGCTACGACGACTGCCGCGCTGCCACCCCCATGCTTGATGCCTTCGAACCAGTCCTAGTCGAATGGACTTTCGGCTTTGACCCCCAGCAGACAATTCCGCTGGAGCGGACTCTAGATAGGTTCCCGTTCGTTCCGGATGATCCGGAGCAGCTCGACCAGGATTGTTTCGAGGCCTATAACATCCAGGTTTCCGCCCTCGTGCGCCGAATGGAATCAATTGGCTCACCAAAGATCGTCATCGGCGTTTCTGGCGGCTTGGATTCTACGCACGCACTGATCGTGGCCGCACGGGCCATGGACCTTGTGGGCCGCCCTCGCACCGATATCCTTGCGTTCACCATGCCCGGCTTTGCCACTTCGGATCACACCAAGTCAAACGCCTACGCGCTAGGGAAGGCGCTGGGAGTTACTTTCGAGGAACTAGACATTAGGCCAACCGCACTGGGAATGTTGAAGGCCATGGGCCACCCCGCCGGGGCCGGCGAAGAGGTCTACGACGTGACCTTCGAAAACGTTCAGGCCGGCCTGCGCACAGATTTCTTATTCCGCATTGCCAACCAGCGGGGCGGCATTGTGCTGGGCACTGGCGACATGTCGGAACTGGCACTGGGATGGTGCACTTATGGCGTAGGCGACCAGATGTCGCACTACGTGATTAACTCGGGACTGCCTAAGACCATGATCCAACACGTCATTAGGTGGGTAATCGCGCAGGATATCTTCGGTGCCGATGCGGCGAAGGTACTTGATTCGATTCTAAATACCGAGATCAGCCCCGAATTAGTCCCTGCCAAAGAGGGCGAACAGATCCAGTCGACCCAGGCAAAGATCGGCCCGTACGAACTGCAGGATTTCAACCTGTACTACCTGACAAAGCGCGGTTACTTGCCCGCGAAGGTGGCTTTCATGAGTTGGAATGCGTGGGCAGACCGCGAGCGCGGCGAGTTTCCTGCCGGTTACCCGAATGAGGAGCGGCGCCAGTACGACTTGCAGACCATCCTGGATTGGGAGGAGCTGTTCATCAAACGCTTCTTTGCGAATCAGTTCAAGCGGTCGTGTGTGCCCAATGGTCCGAAGGTGATGGGAGGTGGTTCGCTGAGCCCGCGCGGGGATTGGCGGATGCCTTCAGATGCTAGCGCACAGGCGTGGCTAGCAGACCTGCAGTGGGTGCGCGAGGCTATATAACTAGTTCAACGTATGGGGCTAGTAGCCACAGCCCCACTGCGAAGACGGTAAGCACCGCTACGTCTACCCAGGCGCGCTTAGCGGCGAACCAGCGGGACCTCCCTGGGAAAATCCCGCGGTAGAACGCACCTATTGCGCACACTCCAGCCAGTATGCGAACTGCCAGCAGCACGTGTCCTAGGAGGGCCATTGCTACCACCGCGATAATGGCGGCAATGACCAGTCCTAGGATCACGAACGAGGACGTGCGGTGGGCCGGTTCGAGCGGGGTTGGATCCGTTCGAACTCGGCTTCGTGCTGCGTGCCTCAAATCTAGTTTCCTCAGTGTGCGAAGTGCCTTGTACCGGTGAAGTACATGGTGATGCCGGCAGCCTTGGCTGCTTCGATTACCTCGCCGTCGCGGATGGAGCCGCCCGGCTGGACGACGGCTTTGACGCCGGCGTCGATTAGCACCTGCAGTCCGTCGGCAAACGGGAAGAAGGCGTCAGAGGCGGCTACCGATCCGCGAGCGCGTTCTTCTGGTTTTTCTGCCAGTACTTCGTCTGCGCGGGCGCCGCCCGCACTGTCTACCTTGGCGGCGTCGCCGGTGGAGCGGGCGCCCAAAGTGTTGGCTCGTTCAATGGCGAGCTTTGCGGAGTCGACGCGGTTTACCTGCCCCATGCCAACGCCGACGGTGGCACCGTCCTTGGCTAGCAGCACCGCATTCGAGCGGACCGCCCGGATGGTACGCCATGCGAATTCGAGGTCGGCCAGGGTGGCTTCGTCGGCTGCCTCGCCTGCCGCCAGTTCCCAGTCTTCTGCCCGGTCACCCTTTGCATCCACGTCATCGCGGGCCTGAACTAGCAGACCGCCGGTGATCTGCTTGATTTCAGTTGCACCCCGCTCTGGAGGGGTGACCTGCAGGATGCGCAGGTTCTTCTTGGTGCGCAGTAGTTCGAGCGCGTCCTCTTCGAAGGACGGAGCCAGGACGACCTCGGTGAAGATCGGTTTTATCTGCTTGGCCAGTTCTAGGGTGACGGGGCGATTCACGGCGATGACGCCGCCATAAGCGGAAACCGGGTCACATGCGTGGGCCTTCCGGTGTGCCTCTGCCACGTCCTTGCCTACCGCGATGCCACAGGGGTTGGCGTGCTTTACCACCGCGACGCAGGGAGCATCCGGGTGATCGTAGGCGGCACGCAGAGCCGCGTCTGCATCGGAGTAGTTGTTGTAGCTCATCGGCTTGCCGCCCAAGGTGAGCGCATTGGCAATGCCGGGGGCCGGAGTAGATTCCGGGCCGCTCAGTTCTTCTTCGTCTACCAGTTCGTCCTCGTCCGCGCCGAAGATGGCCTCGATGTCTTCAGCTTCGGCCTCGACGTAGAGGGCGGCTTCCTGATGCGGGTTTTCGCCGTAGCGCAGGTCTGCGGCTTTCACGTAGAGCGGTTCCAGCAGCTCGGGTAGTGCCGAGGAGTCGCGGACTCCGGAATCTTCGTAGTCGGATTCGGAGGTGCCCTCGAAATCTTCATCCAGCAGCTGTTCGTCGAACCATTGGGACACTGCCACGTCGTAGGCGGCAGTGTGGGCGAAGGCATCGGCTGCTAGCTCTCGGCGCTGCCTACCGGTAAAACCGCCCTCTTGGACGGCCTGCACTACGTCCTCGTAACGGGACGGATCAGTAATGATGGCAACCGAGGCGTGGTTCTTCGCAGCCGCGCGCACCATTGAGGGACCGCCGATGTCGATCTGCTCGATGCACGCATCAAAATCTGCCCCGGACTGCACTGTCTCAGTGAAGGGGTAGAGGTTGCAAATAACCAGGTCAAACGCTTCCACGCCTAACTGGTCCAGTTCAGCGCAGTGGTCCTCCCGGCGGCGGTCGGCCAGGATGCCCGCATGGATGCGCGGGTGCAAAGTCTTGACCCGCCCGTTCAGACACTCGGGGAATTCGGTAATTTCGCTTACCTCGGTAACTTTTGCTCCGGCAGCGGCAATACGCTTAGCAGTGGAGCCCGTCGAAACGATCTGCACCCCCGCAGCGCTTAGCGCACCAACCAAATCTTCAAGTCCGCTCTTGTCGTAGACACTGATTAGAGCCCTCTTGATCGGAACTTTTGCTTCACCTTTAGTCGGGGTAGGTTGGGTGGCCACGCTGATTCCTTTCCGGATCGCCGCGATTTATTTATGAGCATCTACAGTTTAGCTATAACGAATGTAGTGGGCCATAATCGGATACACCGAGCATGCCCTATAAGGAGGAAAAATGAGTCTTGCCAGCACCGCTTCTTCACCTATTGGCAAGTTTTTACCCGAGCGGATCCTTCTGACCACCCCACTTAGCGAGCCACTAGCGCAGCCGCTACGTGACCATTTCGCCCAGGCCGAGGTTCGCTTCGTCCCGAATGCTGAACTAACTCCGGAAGATTTCCAGTGGGCGGACACCTGGGTAGGTTTCGATCTGCCTACCTGGCTTCCCACCGGAGAGGTGGCAGTAAAGTGGTTCCACTCCCAGTCAGACGGGGTAGATAAGTCTGCGCCGGTGCTAGCCCGTCTCGAGGGCGACTTCTTGCTAACCCACACCATTGGGGACATGCCCCGCCGGATCGGCGAATTCGTCCTAGCCTACCACCTGTGGCTTACCCGTGGCGGCGATCTGTTCCGCGCCAACGAACCTACCGGCACTTGGGACACTGATTTCTTCGATAACTACGTAGATCCCAGAAAGGCACGCGTGGTAGTAATCGGCACCGGACAGGTTGGGCGCGGCGTCGCTCGCATCCTGTCTGATTATGGGATCTCGTGCGAGGGGATTAATACCTCCGGGCGGGCTGTCTCGGAATTTGCTGCCTGCCACAGCATGGCCGACGCTTCCGCCAGCTTGGCGCAAGCCGACCTAGTAGTTTCGGCCCTTCCCCTTACACCTGCCACCGATCGCATGGTCTCAACTCAGATCGTCTCCCAGCTGCAGGGAGCAGTATTTATGAACGTCGGTCGCGGCCCCACAGTCGACGCGCAGGCAATCCGCGCAGGGCTCGAGGGCGGCAACCTAAAGAAGGCGGTTTTGGATGTGCACGAGGTAGAACCGCTCCCCCACTCCGACTGGCGGTGGACAGATCCACGAGTCTTCGTCACCCCGCACATCTCCGGCCCAGTCACCCAGAAGGATGTCTACGAGGCGATGTGTACCAGCGCTAAAGAGCTTGGCAACGGCCTACTACCCAGCTTGCGGGTGGATCCTAAACGCGGCTACTGAGTTCGCCAACTACCCGCACCAGCTGAGCCGTCTCGGCCTCCTTCAGGCGGGCAGTAAGTGTTTCCTCGCTGTCATCATCGCGTACAGGAACCGCAACCTGGGCGATGATCCGGCCCGTATCTACACCGGCGTCTACGTAGAAAATCGTAGCGCCGGTGATTTTTACCCCGTAGTCCAGAGCGTCGCGCACTCCGTGCATGCCGGGGAAGGACGGCAGCAAGGCGGGGTGAGTATTGATAACTTTCCCGGCAAATGCGGCTAAGAAAGTTTGCCCCACCAGTCGCATGAAGCCCGCGCACACGATCAGATCTGGCTCGAATTGCGCAACCGCATCCGTCAGTGCTCTGTCCCATTCTTCCCGGGAAGAATAGTCGGCAGGATTCACCTGGGCGGTGGCAATCCCTTTGGCCCACCGCAGCCCGGGAGCGTCCCTATCCGCCACCACGCCCACTATCTGCTCGCCATAAGCTTGCACGAGCGCTTTCAGATTGGAACCGGTGCCCGAGATCAGCACTACAATTCGCGTCATTTGTTGTCCTTCGGGATAGCTGTTGTAGGCGCATCAGGGTCGCCCTGGCCCTGGGCAATCAGGCGCAGGCGTTTCGGGGTAGGCGCGGCAGTACTGCCAGCTCGCGCCTCGTCGCCATCTTCCTGCCGGTGGCCCTTCGGGCTCTGTTCGGCCTCACCCGGCTCCCCGGCCGGGTCGGGATGGTCTTGTTCTTCGCCCTGCTCCCTACCAGCGGCTCCTTCACTGCGAGCGGGCTGGGCCTGGTCTTCGCCCTCGCCATTTTCTTGGGCCTGATCTTCCACCACTGTCAAGGTGGGCGTCTGCTTATCAGCTACAGGCTGCTTCTTGCTTACCAATCCGCTCACCTGCGAACGTCGAGTTGGGTCGGCAAAGAATGCGCCCAGCAGTAGCGGCATCAAGGCTGCCAGTAGGAACCACAGGGTCCAGCTACCAAGGTTTAGACCTACCTGTTCCATGCGGCCGACCCCCAAGCTACCTCGTGCAAACGCTGCCCACACGAACATCACCAGCGCAAAGATGCCGCCACCGGTTAGCAGATAGTCCACCTGATGCTTACTAGAATCGAACTTCTCGGTCCGAGCTAGTAAGAATCCGAGCAGAGCGAAGAAGAGCGCACTAAGCAACACGATCGCCACTCCAGGCGCCTTGGTCGGTAGCGCCCCGTAGGGAGGCAAGGCAGGAATGGGCAGGTGCGCTACCGAGAAGGGCGAGGAGGTAGCTCCTTGACCAGCCTGAAAACCAGCCCCCAGGCACCAAGACAGCGCCCAGCATGCCAAAGTCGGCACGTAACTTAGCCACAGCAGAGTGATGGTAATGGTCCCAACCACTCCCCCGGACAGGAGCGCATATATTCCCTTGACCCCACCGGCGTGAATCCCCAGTGCTACTGCCAAGAGCAGTACAGAAAGGCCGGCCACAATGGCCAATGTCTTAAAGGCGAACAGGATCCCGGCTCGCACCTGTGCCGGTGGGCGCAGCAGCGGCAGCAGCGCTATAGCGGAGGCAAGTAGTGCAATCAGGAGTGCACCCCCGAAGATCCTCAGGGTGGAGCTGCCCCCTGTCAGTAACGAAAGAACCAGCACGGTGGGGACGTATCCTAGCGCCAAGAAAGCGCGGGCCATGCCCGCTATCTCGCGTCGGGCCGCGAACGCCAACAAGGCAATCATCGCGACTGGGAGTGCAAGAGGGATCAGCGAGATGCTTCCCCCGCCAAATGCGAAAGATCCGCCATGGGCCAGTCGCCAAAAATCGGAGGCCGCCCATACCGCCTGCGTCCACTTCATTCCCTCTAGGTAGGGCGAACTGGACTGGCTGACGTAGTTCACCAACGCGATAGCCACCAGGGCAAGCCACCCCAAGAAGGCGTACTCGACCCCCACAAAGGCGGCTTTGGACCATCCCTCTGGGAGGCGAATAACAATCTCGGAGCGTGCTTTCTTAGTCATCGCTTCCATGTTGCCGCCTTTGGCCCACCTGTGCCGCCTCCCGCGCCGAAGGCGAGGCAAAAGTCCTCCGGCAGAAAGCTTCCCACGGACCAACTGGCCCGTGGGAAGGAGAAGCTACTAGGTTATGCCTGCACCTCGGCAGAACCGGTGAGGATCTGCCTGGCTAGCCGGGCAGTCTCGGACGGGGTCTTCCCTACCTTGACGCCAGCGGCCTCGAGCGCGCTCTTCTTTGCTTGGGCAGTGCCGGAAGATCCCGACACGATAGCGCCCGCGTGCCCCATGGTCTTGCCTTCGGGAGCAGTAAAGCCGGCAACATAACCGACTACCGGTTTGGAAACGTGTTCCTTGATGTACTCAGCGGCGCGTTCTTCAGCATCGCCACCAATCTCGCCGATCATAACAATCAGTTCGGTGTCGGGATCTGCTTCGAAGGCAGCCAGGGCATCAATATGAGTGGTTCCCACTACCGGGTCGCCACCAATACCGATGCAGGTGGTAAAGCCCAAATCGCGCAATTCGTACATCAGCTGGTAGGTCAAAGTGCCAGATTTGGACACCAGCCCTAGCCTTCCAGGACCAGTAATGTCAGCAGGGGTAATGCCCGCATTAGACTTGGCGGGGCTGATAATGCCCGGGCAGTTCGGGCCAATGATGCGGCTGCCCTTTTCGAGGGCGTAGTTCACGAACTCGGTCGAGTCCTGGACCGGGATTCCCTCGGTAATGACGACGATCAGTTCCATGGCCGCATCTACGGCCTCGAGCACGGCCCCCTTGGCGAATGCCGGCGGCACGAAGATTACTGACACGTTTGCCCCGGTGCGTTCCTTCGCCTGCGCAACAGTTCCGAAGACTGGAACTTCGACCTCGCCCTCAGGAGTGTCGAAGGACAGGTTGGTGCCTGCTTTCTTCGGGTTAGTGCCGCCTACGATCTGGGTACCCGCAGCCAACATGCGGGCGGTGTGTTTGCGCCCCTCGGACCCAGTAATGCCCTGCACGATCACCCGGGAGGTCTCATCCAAAAATACTGCCATTTTTATTTCCTTCCCGATGCTAGTTCAGCGGCCGTAGCGGCTCCGCCATCCATCGTTTCAACCATGGTTACGAGCGGGTGGTTAGCTTCTTCCAAGATGGCCCGGCCCTCTTCGACGTTGTTGCCATCCAAGCGCACGACCAGGGGTTTGGAGGCCGCATCGCCAAGCAGACGCAGGGCTTCGACAATGCCCTTTGCCACCTGATCGCAGGCGGTAATTCCCCCGAACACGTTCACGAAGACGCTAGCAACCTGCGGGTCCCCTAAGATGATCTCTAGCCCATTGGCCATGACTTCGGCGGAAGCACCGCCGCCAATATCCAGGAAGTTTGCGGGCTTTACCCCGTATTCCTCGCCGGCGTATGCAACTACGTCCAGCGTGGACATGACCAACCCGGCGCCGTTGCCAATAATGCCTACCTGCCCCTCAAGGTGCACGTAGTTGAGGCCCGTCTCTTTTGCCTTAGCTTCGAGCGGGTCCTGAGCCTGGGCATCAACAAATTGGGCATGTTCCTTGTGACGGAAGCGCGCATTGTTGTCTAGCGTAACTTTGCCATCGAGCGCAATGATCTGCCCGTCGGTGGCGCGCACCAGCGGGTTCACCTCGACCAGCTGCGCGTCCTCTTTTTGGTAAACCTCCCATAGCTTCACCAAGACGGGGATAATTGGCGCTGCCTCTTCGTCCGAGAACCCCGCTTCGGTAAGGATCTGCGCCGCTACCTGTTGGTCGATTCCCTTGGCGTCAAGTGGCATCTTTGCCAGCGCCTCCGGGCGTTCCTTCGCCAGCTGCTCAATTTCCATCCCGCCCTCGCGCGAGCACATTGCCAGGTGGCGCCTATTGGAACGGTCCAGCAGGATCGAAAAGTAGAACTCGGCGTCAATGTCGGCCCCAGCGGCCACCATGACCTTGTGGACTTTATGGCCTTTGATATCTAGCCCCAGGATCGCCTCGGCAGCCTCTGCAGCTTCCTGCGGGGTGCGAGCCAGCTTCACGCCGCCAGCCTTACCGCGCCCGCCGGTTTTTACTTGCGCCTTTACGACAACCAGATCTGCTGCCAATTCCTTGGCGGCAGCAGCTGCTTCCTGCGGCGTAGTAGCAATCTTTCCAGGTAGTACGGGGACTTCGTGTGCCGCGAAAAGTTCGCGGGCTTGGTACTCATAAAGGTCCACGCCTTCGTCCTTCCGGTAGTCAATTCTCGACCTCGAGAAATTGTACCAAGCCTATCGCCTGATTCCGCTGCTCGCACCGCAAAACGGGGCCCACCCAAACAGACAAAAGTAGGTCCGCAGCCAACTATGGGCCCGGACCTTGGCTTTTGCGTAAAAGCGCTAGCTAAAGCTTTTCTAGCGGAGCGAATCGAAGTACGAGACGCTTCACCGTGCCGTCCCCGAAATCTACCTTGGCGGTGGTGTTGGGCCAGTTCCCTTCGAGGGCGAGGACGCGCCCCAACCCATAGGCGTCGTGGTTGACTCGATCCCCCACCTCCAAGTGGATTTCCTTGCCCGCCGGCTTAGCAGCCTTAGGCACCATGCGGTTGGTGCGAACTGTGCCGGCGCGGTGGGATGGGTTCCAGCCCCCCGAACCGAAGGCATCCCCCGAGCGCGCAATGGACTGGGTAGGCGTAAATTCGCGGCGCACGTCTACCAGCTCGGCAGGAATGTCGTCTAAGAATCGCGAAGCTGGCAGTTCCACGGGCGCGCCCCACTGATTGCGCGAGCCAGCCCGCGTCAGATAAAGCCGTTTGCGAGCCCTGGTAATAGCCACGTAAGCGAGCCGCCGTTCCTCTGCCAGTTCGGCCGGATCGCCCATAGACCGCTGGTGTGGGAACGTGCCATCTTCCATGCCGGTCACAAATACGACCGGGAATTCTAGCCCTTTCGCCGTGTGGACGGTCATCAGCGTGACCTGCCCGCGTTCGCTGGGCACCTGGTCGGAATCCGCTACCAACGAGACGCGCTCCAAGAAATCCGCCAAGGTGCCGTCGGGCTCAGACAAATCAAATTCAGAAGCAACCGTGTGCAATTCTGCCAAGTTTTCGATTCTGCCCTCGTCCCGAGGATCCGAAGACTCGCTAAGAACCTGCACGTACCCCGATTCGTCCAGCAGGTAGTCCAGGACCTCAGCTACGCCCTCGCCGTCTTCGAGTCGTGACCGCCCTGCCGCGAGCAATTCGGCAAACTTGCGCGCGGAATTAGCTGCCCGCGTCGAAATGCCCTCTACCTGATCCAATTCCTCTAGCGCTGCCCCAAAACTAATCCCGTTCGCGCTGGCGTGAGCCGCAATAGCGCCCTCAGCTTTAGCTCCGATACCCCGCCTGGGCACATTGAGCACGCGCCGGATGGACACCGTGTCATCCGGATTCGAAACGGCCCGAAGGTAGGCGATCGCATCTTTAATTTCGGCCCGCTCATAGAACTTTGTTCCCCCCACAACGCGGTAAGGAATAGCATCGCGCATCAGCACATCTTCAATGATTCGAGATTGCGCGTTAGTGCGGTAGAAGACCGCTATGTCGCCCCAGTCATAGCCTTCATCAGCCAGCTTATTGATCTGGTCGACAACAAAGATCGCTTCCCCACGATCAGATTCAGCAGCATCGACCACGATCTTGTCGCCAGAACCCAAATCAGTCCACAGCTTCTTTGGACGCCGCCCCGAATTCTGGGCAATAACCGCATTGGCCGCACTCAAAATGTTTTGGGTGGAACGGTAATTCTGTTCCAGCAAAATAGTGCGCGCCTTCGGATAATCCTTCTCAAACTCTTCGATATTGCGGATCGTGGCCCCACGGAAAGCGTAAATAGACTGGTCTGAATCGCCCACAACGGTAAGTTCTGCGGGCGGCGGAGTTGCCCCATCGGGGCCAACTAGCAATTTCACCAGCACGTACTGGGCGTGGTTGGTGTCCTGGTATTCGTCTACCAGAATGTGCCGGAACACGCGCCGGTAGTGGCTGGCTACGCCCTCGTTATCGCCCAATAGCTGCACCGTAAGCATGATCAGGTCGTCAAAATCTACGGCGTTCGCCTCTTGCATACGCTTTTGGTAGAGCGGATAAATCTGCGCCACTATGCGCGAAAGCGGATCTTTACCAGCGCGCTCCTGGTACTGGCTCGGCGTTATTAATTCGTTCTTCAGATCCGAGATGCGTGCCGACAAGGTGCGCGCAGAAAACTTCTTTAGATCTACCGCCTTCTCTTTGGCAATCAGCGTCAGCAACCGTTGCTGATCAGCCGAATCGTAGATCGAGAAAGTAGATTTGAGCCCAACCAGGTCGTGTTCGCGGCGCAAAATGCGCACGCAGGCAGAGTGGAACGTGGACACCCACATGCGCTTTGCGGCGGGTCCCACCAGATCCTGGACGCGTTCGCGCATCTCGGCAGCCGCCTTATTAGTGAAGGTAATGGCCAAGATCTGCCCGGCACGTGCCCGCCCAGTAGCCAGCAAGTAGGCGATTCGCCTAGTGAGCACCCGGGTCTTACCCGATCCTGCCCCTGCCATAACCAGCAGCGGCCCACCCTGGTAAGTAACCGCCTGTTCCTGGGGCCCATTCAGCCCCTGCGTTATCTGCTCTGCCTGCATCGAGGGCGAATATTCGCCCACCTGATCGGCCTCTGGCGCCTGTATTTGCGCCAACGAGTCCATGTAGTCCTGATCAGATTCGACCATTACCTGCGGCAAAGTGGCTGCCGCTGTCGGTTTCAGCGAACTTGCCGGAAGAAGAGCATCAAACAAAGATTCCACTCTTCAACCCTAACGGGCGCCACCGACAAATGGCACTCAGCTAGATGAGACTCCTTGCACTAGCCCACCTGGTCAGCTCGTTACGGTTCGACAGCTGCAGTTTGCGCAGCACTTTCGACACGTGCGTTTCCACAGTCTTGATTGAAATGAACAGCTTTGCCGCCACTTCCTTGTAGGTATAACCGCGAGCGATGAGCCGCATCACTTCCAGCTCCCGGGCGCTAAGCCGGTCCAGTTCTTCGTCGGTGCCAGCCACCTGTTGGGTGCCAAATGCGTCGAGGACGAATCCCGCCAAACGCGGCGAGAAGGCCGCGTCTCCACCGGCCACCCGTTCTATGGCATCGACTAGCTCTGCTGCTTCAATGGATTTGGTTACGTAACCGCGAGCGCCGGCACGAATAACGCTCACCACGTCCGTGGCGGCGTCCGATACGGAAAGCGCTAAGCACTTGGTTACCGTCGAGATTTGGGAGGCCACTTCGGCCCCGCCGCCGCCTCGTCCTCCGGGTAGATGCACGTCGAGCAACACCACATCTGGGCTGGTGAGCGTCACTACCTCGAGGGCGCTCTCGACATCAGCCGCCTCCCCTACTACCTCGACGCGCTCGGGAAAGGCTGACAGTTCCGACCGCACCCCTGCCCGCACGAGCGCATGGTCGTCGACGATTACTACGGTGATCATTCGTCCTCCAAGAACAGGTAGATTTCGGTGCCGGCACTACCGGAAGTGATGGTGGCTTTCCCGCCGAGCCTCTTTGCTCTTCCCAGTATAGAATCGCGAACCCCGTGCCGGTCCTGCGGGATCTTTTCCACATCGAAACCGGCACCGCGATCTTTGACCCAAACCTCTACCTGGGAACCAGAGCATTCCATGTACACGGAGATGGGTGGCTTTCCGTGAACGGCGGCGTTTTGGCACGCTTCCTGGACTATTGCTCCGGCGTTGTGCGTCATCACTCCCGGGGCCATATCCGCCACGTGCACGTATTCAATGGGCACGCCGTAGCGGTCTTCTACCTGCGCTATCTTTGCGCCCACCAAGGCCACCAGAGAATCATATTGGGAGCCCTCGCCCTCGTATAGCCACGTGCGCAGCTCGCGTTCTTGGCGGCGCGCAAGTGTTCGCACCGAGGCCGGTTCCTCCGCCCTCGCCCGAATTAGAGCCAGGGTCTGCAGCACGGAATCGTGCAGATGGGCGGCAATGTCAGCGCGCGTTGCCTCGCGGATCTGTTCGGCGCGGCTCGCCCCTAGCTCGCGAGTTAGGCGCACCCATACGGGGGCGAGGACGGCTCCCACCCCCACCAATACGGCGCAGGAGACCAGAGCGGAGTCGAAGAGGTTGGTGTATGTGCCCCTTCCTACTAGGTGCACCATCCCAATGGCGACCAGTACGATTCCCGCGCCAATGGCCAAGTAGGTCCTTCTAGCGGTCGATTCGCCTAAATCTTTGCGGGTCCAGATAAGCAGTGCTCCAGTCCCTATCAAAAGCACTGACCAGCTCCAAGACGGTAAGGAGCGAACGTGCGTGAGCCCCAGAGCCAGAGCGGCAGCCGCGACCAGCACTAGGATGCCGGCCCCAATCAAGAAACGCCGAGGCGCTGTTTCGTCTGCCTGTTCTACTTGCTTTTCCGCCAGCGTGCGCGCCAACGCGCCACTTTCTTTACGTCGCAGTGATTCACCGGTAGTGTACGGGTTTTCCGAGGGCACGGCGATCCACAGCCAAAGGTAGATCAGCAACCCTAGCCCGGCTAGTGAGACAGCCGCGATAATTACTCGCAGCAACCTCACGTCTATTGCAGTGTGCAAAGACAACCCTGAGCAAATCCCGGCCACCCAGGGTTTGGGAGCCCCGGTCTGGCGGGCTACAGGGGTACTTATCCTTCGCAGTGGCACTCTCATGGCTTAGATGATTGCACGCCCTCTTCAGCTTTTACAGAAATTAGCGGAAATATCAGGGCCAAATCAGGGGAACCCCTAATAGTATTTGCCCCACCGCAGTGATGTGATTTATTCATGGCTACTGAAAAGAAAAAGCTGTCCACCAAATTAGCCGAGGCAGGCTGGATTCGTTCCTCGGGAACCCTAGGAGGAGTGTGCCAGGCAGTCACGACTGTCACCGGATACGACATCAACCTAGTTCGCGTGCTCACCGTTGTCTTTGCGATCCTCTTCCTTCCAGGTACCCTGGCCGCCTACGGTTTCGCGTGGCTACTGATTCCAGACGAGACTTACACTTCCCACCTGGACCGCTTTTCCTCGCCCTCGGCCGGCTTCTTCGGGGCAATACTGTTCATCGTGCTGGCAATTATGGCTGGGGTAGATACCAACTATTCAGTAGCAAGTGCGTGGGGAGCGCTCCTCGGCGCTGCCCTGCTGGCGCTACTCATATATAAAGCCACCCAAACTCCCAAGCAGACCCAGGTGCCAAAGCAGAACAGCACGCCGGCCCCCGCCTCGCCAACACCTGCCTCCCAAATGGCGCAGGTGCCCAGCAAACCTCTACCTCCCAGGAAGAAAAAACCAGCTCTCAATGCCGTAGTACAGCTCCTCTCGGTAGCTGTTGCCCTGTTTGCCGCAGCGCTCTACGTCGCCTTCACGGCTCCACTTACCGCCTCTAAGCTCCTGGCAGCTTTCGGCATTGCTATGGCCATTGCGGCAGCGGTTGCGTTGGTGGCAAATATCTTCGGAAGGAAAAGTGGCCTCCCAGGAGCAGTCGCCACCCTGGCACTAATATTTGGCTCCCCCATGATCATCGGAGTGTGGGCGGCGCCAAAACCGCTGGCAGACACTCCCGTGCAAGATGCCACCAAGATGCTGACTGACACAGCTTTCCAGTTGCGGGCCGAAACGGTCACCGACCTAAATTATGAGGAAAAGGGGAAGATCCAGTCTCACTCCTATGCCTCCGACGCGACCGTCTTACTGCCGCTAAATTGGAAGGGCACAGTACGAATCACAGTCGATCAGGGACGCTCAATTTACACCGCGTTGCCTTCCTCGTGGGAGTCAACTATGCCAAAGCCCACTGTCTCACTGTCATTTGATACCACGCGACTACCCCTAATCAGTTCCGCTCTTGCGGATTCCAATCTGCAATTAGCACCGGGAAAGTACGAAATTCGCTCTTTCCAACCGCAACAGACAAAAACCTTCCTACTGCAACGTGGGAGTGCAGAAGAACGGGCCACAAACACCTACGACCTTAGAGTCAAAGGCGGTCGCCTCACCATAGTAGAAGGGAAAATCAAATGAGCACCCCGATCCCCAACGAGCCAACCCAGGAACTTCCCCAGACTGACTGGCGCCAGCTAGGTGGGCCCACGCCCTCGGAAGAAGTGCCCCCAACGGCACCGCTGCCGCGTCAACCTGCACCAGCGCCGCAGACGGCGATTCCCCGGATTCCCCCAGTACAGCTGGTGCCCAAAGTTTCCGGCGCAGCAATCGCTTGGTACGTATTGGCGCTTTCCGCGGCAGTATTGGCGATCCTGATAGGCGCCGGCGTTCACCTGAGCGCCACTTCCGTGTGGATATTCCTACTAACAACGGTGGGCCTAGGGCTAGTACTCTCAGCTCTAGCGACGCTGCTACGCAAAAACGACAAGGCGGAAAATTTTAAGTCTAAACACAAATAAACATTAAAGTCCAGATTCGAAATTTCTAGGGAAACGCTAATCTGCCTACTTCGATCGCCCTCTTCAATGCCGGTGGGGCCGCCTTTGCGAACATTAAAAGACGAGGTAAAAGGCGGTTGCGTGAGTTTCTTCGAAGCGATTTTGACTAGCCAAGAGCCACTCCTTTCCCTATGGTCGGATTTAGGAGCTAACCGGCTCTGAGTGACACAAGAAATGAGGACCGCTCATGAAGTTGACTAGCAAGATTGCAGCTACTTTCGGTAGCGGCGCACTGCTCGCCACGATGGCAGCAGCCCCGGCGCTAGCGGCTACCGATACCGACACCTACCCAGAGACTCCGGCCAACAACGCCAATCTCCCGATCATTCACACTTCGCACGGCAGCGATCACATCAAGGCGAACATTCTGAATCCTCGCCCGATCTGCAACGCCTGGGAAGATCACCGCACCGTGGTTTACAAGGTGACCGACAACTTCGCCCCGGTGGGAACCATTTCGACCACTAACAAGTCGAAGAACACCATCCCGCTATCGCAGTCGCTGTCCAAGTCGCAGACCATCTCCATTTCGGTCAACGGTTCGCAGAGCGAAACCCTGAGCGTCAACCTGGGCGGCTCCGGCAAGGTCGGCAAGGATGGCAACGCCGAAGCTGGCATCGCCTACACCCTAGCCAAGAAGATCGGCGGAGAAGCCTCCTACTCCCTCACTTGGGAAACCGGCCAGGAAATTGGCCCCTACGACGTACCCGCAGGACACACCGGCGAGGCCACCTACGGCTTCCGCACCATCGCGATGACCGGCACCCAGCAGTACTGCAAGCCGAACGGCACCTGGTCTACCCCGACCGCATGGCGCGCCTTCGTTCCGATCAAGAACGAAGTCCAGATGAAGCTGTACGACAACCCGGCCGATTCCTACTGATACGGAGATAACTAATGCTAAAGAAGCACATCACTCGTGCAGCCGCTGCTACCTTTGCATTTTCCACCGGCATCGCTGCCTTTGGTGGTTCGGCTCTAGCAGCCGACTCTCCTAAGGCCGAGCTAGACCTCGCCCCCAGCTACACCGTTTCCGGCATGAAGTCCCCGGGCTTCGCCGGCTCGGTAGCCGTCCACGTGAAGAACGTTGGCTCGCAGCGCTACTACGGCGAGTTCCCGGCCATCCGTTTCCACGTCAAGGTGAAGACTGCTCAGGGCCCGCGCGGCGTTGATCGTCTGATCACCACCGGCAATCTCGAGGGCGCTTACACTCGCGACCTTGGCTTCGACGCCAAGACCTCGACCCGCACTTTCGAGATCACCCTGTCCAACCCGGTCAACGTCGGCGAAGACCAGCTAATCGGCTGGTTCTCCTTCGGTGACGGCGACACCCAGGAAGGCCGCCTGAAGAACTACATCACCGTTACCCAGGTTTCCCGCCTAGACGGGGACAACTCCAAGGGGAATGATCAGAACGTTGATTCGCGTTCGCACACCACCCTTGACACTGGCGGAAAGTCCGCCGGAATCTTCTAGTCTTTCTGACCTGGTGTAGATGAAAGAGTTGTGGGGCGCGCATGCGCCCCACAACTTTTTAACCCAAATCTTGGCGTACGTTCGCTCTCCCGACTCCGGAGTGCACGTTCACTCTCCACAAAGTTGCCACGCCCCGACTCAATGTACTTTCCGCCACTTCGATTATATTTTGTTAATCTTATTTTTAACACTTCCCACCCGGTAAGCCTATATTCAGCGGATTCGGACTAGCGAAGATTAATTCAGCATCAAAACGTAAGTTACCTTAAGAATTTCTAATCTAAAACCGCTGGCGACCTGGGCTTTTAAGCCCTAATGTTTGAAACAGAGCAACCGCTCAGCCCATCTAACCAGTTTCAAAGGAATGATTATGAAGCTCACCCGCGTAGCTGGCGCCCTCGGTGGCAGCGCACTACTGCTCTCGGTAGTCGCAGCTCCCGCAATGGCGGACACTATTACCAATACTTACCCAGAGACTCCGAAGACCAACGCGAACCTGCCCATCGTGCACACTTCGCACGGCAGCGATCACATCAAGGCGAACATCCTGAATCCTCACCCGATCTGCAACGCCTGGGAAGATCACCGCACCGTGGTCTACAAGGTGACCGACAACTTCCTGCCGGTTGGCACCATTTCGACCACTAACAAGTCGAAGAACACCATCCCACTAAAGCAGTCGCTGTCCAAGTCGCAGTCCATCTCTATCTCGGTCAACGGCTCGCAGAGCGAAACTCTGAACATCAACCTAGGCGGCTCCGGCAAGGTCGGCAAGGACGGCAACGCCAATGCTGGCATCGCCTACACCCTAGCCAAGGAAATCGGCGGCTCTGCCTCCTACTCCCTGTCCTGGCAGACTGGCCAGGACATTGGCCCCTACGACGTTCCCGCTGGTTACACCGGCGAGGCCACCTACGGGTTCCGTTCCATCTCTATGACTGGCACCCAGCAGTACTGCAAGCCGAACGGCACCTGGTCTACTCCGACCGCATGGCGGGCCTTCGTTCCGATCAAGAACGAAGTTCAGATGAAGCTGTACAACAACCCGGCAGACTCTTACTGAGCCTAGAAAGTAGAAGGAAGTAACAAAATGAAGCGTTTTACTCGTGCTGCTGCAGCAACCTTCGCACTTGCCACTGGCATTGCTGGGTTCGGCATCTCTTCAGCTAACGCTGCCGTCACCCACGAAAAGGATCTGACCGCTTCCATGACCGTGTCCGGCATGAAGGCCGCTGGCTTTGCTGGCTCGGTTGGCATCCACATCAAGAACGTTGGCTCGCAGCGCTACTATGGCGAATTCCCGGCCATTCGTTTCCGCATCGATGTCAAGACCGCTCAGGGCCCGCGCGGCGTTGATCGTCTGATCACCACCGGCAACCTCAACGGCGCCTACATTCGCGACCTTGGCTTCAACACCAAGACCTCGACTCGTTCCTTCGAGCTGACCCTGTCCAACCCGGTCAACGTCGGCGAAGATCAGCTCGTCGGCTGGTTGTCCTTCGGTGACGGCGACACCCAGGAAGGCCGCCTGAAGAACTACATCACCATCACCCAGGTTTCCCGCCTGGACAGTGACAAGTCCAAGGAAAACGACCAGAACATTGATTCTCGTTCGCACACCACTCTTGACACTGGTGGAGCCGCCAAGGGCATCTTCTAAGTCATAGATAAGCTAGTGCCCCGGTCTCAATAGGGCCGGGGCACTACCAGTTCTTCTTGCCTCACCAGAGGCACCCACGCAGAAGAACAGAGGGTATAAGGGTGCCGACGGATTTCTCCGCCGGCACCCTTATTTTTATTCGATTGTTACTTGCCCAAGTTGCTGTAGCGATCCAGCTCTTCCTGGACTACGTCCTCGTCAAGCTTCTGGAATACGGGCTTCGGCTTCGCAATGGGCGTACCCACAGTGACAGCGTGTCGTTCCCACTTCGGGGCCGACGTGTAGTCACCAGTAATGATCGGGTACACACGTGCAGAACCGTCCTCGGCCTTCACATCTAGGTCTTCGACCTCTTCAATGTGCGGCATCGGAGCCACCTTCCCTTCTCCGCCCATAACCTTGTCGATGGCGTTGGCAGAAAATGGCAGGAAGGGCGACAGCAGCAGATTCAGGTCAGAGACAACCTGCGCCAGAGTCCATAAGATCGTGCCCAGTCGCGGCAGTTCCTCTTCGGCCTTCAGCTTGAAAGGCTGCGTTTCTGCCACGTAGCGGTTAGCCTCGCCAACCAGACGCATCGCCTCAGAAAGCGCGGCTTTCTGCCTGTGGGTGCGGATGAGCTTACCAACGGTATCGAAGCCTTCCTGAACCGCGTCGAGCAGTTTCTGGTCGATCTCTTTTAGCTCATCCGGCTGCGGGATCTGCCCGAAGCGCTTGTGAATCATGGAAGCGGTGCGGTTCACCAAGTTGCCCCACCCGGCCACCAGTTCGCCATTAGTGCGACGGACGAATTCCTGCCAGGTGAAGTCTGCGTCGTGAGTCTCGGGGCCAGCTGCGGAAATGAAGTAACGCAACGCGTCCGCCTGATACCTCTCTAGCATGTCACGCACGTAAATGACGATGCCCCTAGAAGAAGCAAATTTCTTCCCTTCCATAGTCAGGAACTCGGAAGAAACCACCTCGGTTGGCAGATTCAGCTGCCCTAGGTCGCCGGGCTCACCGCCCTTGTCTCCCTTGCCGTTGTAGCCCAGCAACTCCGCCGGCCAAATCTGAGAGTGGAAGACAATGTTGTCCTTACCCATGAAGTAGTAGGAAAGGGCCTCTGGATCGTTCCACCACTTGCGCCATGCCTCTGGGTCACCATTGCGGCGAGCCCATTCGATGGAAGCCGACAGGTAGCCGACTACGGCGTCGAACCACACGTACAAACGCTTGTTCGGCTGGTCTTCCCAGCCCGGTACCGGGATACCCCAGTCGATGTCGCGAGTCATTGCGCGCGGCTTGATCTCGCCAAGTAGGTTCTGGCTAAAACGAATCACATTCGGACGCCAGGTATCGGATTCCTCGCGCTCGTCTAGCCACTCGCCCAGCGCCTTCGCTAACGCGGGCAAATCCAGGAAGTAGTGGGTTGTCTCGACAAACTCGGGAGTCTCCCCATTGATCTTGGAACGCGGCTTGATCAGATCGGTAGGATCAAGCTGCTTTCCGCAGTTATCGCACTGGTCGCCGCGAGCGCCCTCGTACCCGCAAAGCGGGCAGGTACCCTCGATGTAGCGGTCAGGCAGGGTACGCCCTGTAGAGGGGCTGATCGCTGCACCCATGGACTGCTCGATCATGTACCCGTTGTCGCGTACAGTTTCGAACATAGACTGAACCACCTTGTAGTGGTTGCCCGTGGTGGTGCGGGTGAACAGGTCGTAAGACAAGCCCAAAGCAGTAAGATCCTGCACGATTAGGCGATTGTTTCGGTCGGCCAGCTCCCTGGCGCTTATGCCCTCGGCATCTGCAGCAACCAGAATCGGAGTGCCATGTTCGTCCGTACCGGAAACCATGAGTACATCGTGGCCTGCCATTCGCATGTAGCGGCTAAAGACGTCCGAGGGGACGCCAAAACCTGCGACGTGTCCAATATGACGGGGCCCGTTAGCGTAGGGCCAGGCAACAGAAGATAGTACTCGACTCATACGTCCAATACTAGTAGGTTTTTCGGATCAGTTTCACCGCACATTTCCTGGTGTATGATATCGGCAATTATTCGCAACGTTCTTAGGGGTAATAATGCCAAAGGCCCTTTTGGTAGTAGACGTCCAGCCCACTTTTTGCGAAGGCGGTGAATTGCCTGTCACCGGCGGTAATAAGGTAGCCGAAGACGTTGCTGACTTTGTGCGCGCCCACCGCCAGGACTACGCCCTCATCTGCACCACCCAGGATTGGCACATCTCACCAGGTGACCATTTTTCGGAAAACCCCGATTTTGTGGATTCTTGGCCACCGCACGGGGTAGCTGGAACGGCCAACGCCGAGCTACATCCCGCGTTAGCCGATTTGCACGCGGACGCTGCCGTCAAGAAGGGCGCTTACGCTGCGGCCTATTCCGGATTCGAGGGCGAAGACGCAGATGGGCGCCTCCTGGGCGACATTTTGCGGGAGGCCGGCATCGACGCAGTTGATGTGGTAGGCCTTGCCGAATCCCACTGCGTCAAGGACACTGCGTTAGATGCGGTAAAAGCCGGCCTGCGCACCACGGTGTTTACGGATCTGACTAAGCCGGTCTCCGCCGAACTTGGCCAGAAGGCTCGCGAGGAACTAAAAGAAGCCGGAGTGGAACTTACTTCTTCTTCTTTTTAGCCTGATTCTTTAGCTCAATGGCTGCTTCATAGAGGTCATTCTTGGACACGTCGTGCTTTTTCGCGACGTGTTTGGCAGCAGCTTTCAGTTTCACGCCCTCTTCGACCAATTCCATGACTTCGCGCGCTAGCGAAGCCGTGTCCGTTTTCCGCTTGGGAGCGCCGGCAACCACCAGGGTAATCTCGCCTAGCATGTCTTTTTCAGTGAAATCGACCAGCTGACTCAAGGTGCCGCGGACGACTTCTTCGTGAGTCTTGGTGAGTTCGCGACAGATGACCCCTTCGCGCTCACCGCCAAAGGCGCTCGCCATTGCTGCCAGGGTGTCGTGCACCCGCCTGGGGGACTCGAAGAAAATCATGGTGCGAGCTTCGTCGGCCAAATCCCCTAGTCGATTCGCTTGAGCGCCAGCCTTGCGCGGCAGGAACCCTTCGAAGCAGAAACGATCCGAGGGAAGCCCAGAAATAGCCAGGGCGGTAAGCACTGCCGAAGGGCCGGGCAGCACCGAGATCGGCACTCCAGCTTTGGCGGCTTCTGCCACCAGACGGTAGCCGGGGTCAGATACGGTTGGCATCCCCGCATCGCTTACCACCACTACTCGTTCCCCATCGGCTGCGGCTTCAAGCAATCTGTTGACCCGATCCCGTTCATTATGTTCATGGAAGGAGATGATGTTGCCATTGATGCGGGTGTTCAGACGAGACGCTAGATTTAGTGCCCGCCTGGTATCCTCGGCCGCGACAATGTCTGCTTGGGCTAGAGCTGAAGCCAGCCTGGGAGGGGCATCTTTCGCATCGCCGATGGGCGTGCCCGCCAACAAAATCGATCCTGGTACTTGAACGGTTTCTTCACTCACGGGTTAAGAGTCTCACGAAATCTGCAATTTTTCGTCCCGTGCCCACAGACCCTTATTAAGTACACTGGTGGGGTGAAGCGCCCACTCTCAAACCAAAAATGGCAGATCATTTGCACCTTACTGTGCACGCTCGTAGCCGCTATTGTGCGCTTTGCCCGGCTCGGAGTTATCAAAATACTCATATTTGACGAGACCTACTACGTGAAGGACGCCTACGCCCTCGCCCATCTTGGCTACGAAGCGAAGTGGACTAAGGACAAGGACGCGCTGTTCAATGCCGGGGATTTCTCGGCTCTTTCTACCGATCCCCAATTTGTGGTGCACCCCCCGTTGGGCAAATACCTCATAGCCTTAGGCCCAAAGCTGTTCGGCTGGGACAGCGCCTTTGGATGGCGGTTCATGGCCGCCCTCTTCGGCACCATCTTGGTGGCGCTAACCTGCGTTATTGCGTCGCGCCTATTTAAGTCTGTGCCCATCACAGCACTAGCCGGAAGCTTCGTCGCCTTTGACGGGATAGCAGTGACTCTTTCCCGCACTTCCCTGCTGGACGTGTTCTTGGCGGTGTTTGTGCTTGCCGCTTTCCTGTTTATAATTCTTGACTACCAACATATTCGAGGGCGGCTGTCCGCAAGTAGTCCTTTTGCGGGAGTCTTCTTCCGCCCCTATCTACTATGCGCCGGAGTGTTGGCCGGGGCGGCTTGCGCAGTCAAATGGTCCGGAGTGTGGGTGCTGGCAGGCCTGGGGCTCACAGTTTTCGGCTACGAACTAGCCGCCAGGTGGCGGAACCGCCGCCGGGTGAGGGCTCTATTTGGCGCTATTTGCTGCGGCGGAATTCCCGCCTTCTTTCAGCTAGTCCCGGTAGCGCTGGGAACCTACCTGCTGACGTGGGGAAACTGGTTTTTTGGGCACAAAGGATGGAGCGCAAAATCACCGGGCAACCACTTTGCCAACTGGCTGTCCTACCAGCGCGAAGTTTATGAATTCCACGTCGGCCTTACCAAAGACCACACTTACCAGGCCAATGCCCTGCAGTGGATTTTCGACTTGCGCCCCACTTCCTTCGCCTATCAAAAACCATACGGCGGCGAGGGCGACTATTTGGTGCGCGCGGTCCTCGCTCTAGGCAATCCGCTGCTGTGGTGGATTGGCATCATTGCTCTTCTTTGGCTCGTCTACGCAAGCTTGCGGTACCGCCAATTCAAGTATGCAATTTTAGCCGTTGGCTACCTGACAACGTGGGTCCCCTGGTTCCTGTATTGGGATCGCACAATATTCATGTTCTACACGGTAGTGCTAGTGCCTTTTATTGCGCTTACGGTGGCCGCTTTCTTGGGCGCACTTTGGAAGAGCTTCCCCGGGCAGGCCACACTGTCGGTTTGCGCTAGGGTAACGGCAGCAATGTTCGTGGCCTACATCAGCTTGTCGGCTCTTTTCTTCCTGCCGCTCGCAACGGGAGCGCTAATTCCGCATTCCCACTGGCAGTGGCGCATGTGGCTGCAGTCCTGGATTTAACAAATTCTAATTTTTCTTTCCCATTTCTCTTCCGCCCGCACACTTTTTGTGCAATGATGCATATATCCCATTTGAGAGCGCTCTCAAGTTTTCTGTAGTTTCGATTGAGAGCGCTCTCATATAGGTGTTTTCCCGCAATGAGGCGGTCTTCAGCACAAAGGAGTAGCTGTTATGAACAGAAGAGTCTTGCAAGTTGGCGCCTTGATAGGACTAGGCGCCTTGTCGTTGGCGGCTTGTTCGTCAGGTTCGGAGGATTCGAAAGAATCCGCGGACGGAAAGATCACCCTAACGGTGGCCACTTTCAACGAGTTTGGTTACAACAACCTGCTATCTGAATACTCGAAGTCTCACCCCAACATCAAGGTCGTAGAGAAGAAGGCAGCAACCTCGAACGAGGCTCATGACAACATGATGACTCGACTAGCTGCCGGCTCTGGATTGTCTGACATCGAAGCAGTTGAGGTCGACTGGTGGCCAGAACTGATGCAGTACCCAGAACAGCTAACCGATCTAAAGTCAGACACCACCAAATATCGGTGGCTCGATTGGAAGGCTAAGGCAGCCACCACTGCCGATGGCAAGCTACTAGGTGCCGGCACCGATGCGGGCCCAGAGGCTATCTGCTATCGCGCCGATCTATTCAAGAAGGCGGGGCTGCCCACGGACAGAAACGAGGTGGCAAAGCTACTGGAAGGTGGCTGGGATAACTACTTCAAGGTCGGCAAGAAGTTTGTCGACGCCACTAACATTCCGTGGTACGACGGCGCGGTAGGCACCTATCAAGGAATGATCAACCAGGTCGAAGAACCTTTCGAGAAGAAGGACAACACGGTTATTGATCTGCAGAACAACAAGCAGATCAAGGCTATTTACGACAAGCTGGTTACCGAGTCTGTAGACAATAAGCTGTCGGCACACATGGCGCAGTGGTCCGAGGACTGGACTAACTCCTTCCAGAAGGATGGCTTCGCCACGATGCTTTGCCCACCGTGGATGCTAGGCGTTGTCGAGGGCAATGCTGCGGGCGTAAAGGGCTGGGATGTGGCTCCAGTATTCCCCGGCGGTGGCGGCAACTGGGGCGGCTCTTACCTGACCGTACCTACCCAGGGCAAGCATGTGAAGGAAGCAAAGGAACTAGCTGAATGGCTGACTGCTCCCGAACAGCAAATCAAGGCTTTCAAGACTAAGGGCAACTTCCCCTCTCAGGTGAAGGCTCTCGAGTCTCCCGAGCTAACCGGCTACACCAACAAGTTCTTCAACAACGCTCCGGTGGGCAAGATCTACTCGGAGATGTCCAAGAAGATCGATGTTCAGCCTTATAAGGGACCGAACTTCTTCCCCATCACCTCCCTTGTAACCGATGCGCTAAACCGCGTTGACGTAGACAAGACGGACAACCCGGATGGCTCCTGGAAGAAGGCAATTACCGAATACAAGCAGCTCGATCTGCAACAGTAAAAAACCAATCGCCCCTAGGCCTAGCGCCTAGGGGCACTAGGAGCCTTTTATGTCTGCCAATTCCAAACTGCGCAACCGCCTTTCGCGTGCAGACACGAAGCTTTCTCCTTACCTTTACATCAGCCCGTTCTTCCTACTTTTTGCTATTACGGGCTTGTTCCCCCTGCTATACACTGCCTGGGTCTCATTGCATAAGTGGCCTCTTATTGGGGGAAATCAAGGTTTCAACGGGGTAGACAACTACGTGTCGGTGCTGCAGCATCCGGTGTTCTGGACGGCTTTGCGCAACACCTTTTCAATCTTCCTTCTTTCCTCAATCCCGCAGGTAATCCTCGCACTGTTCATTGCATGGGTGCTGGATGCGAATCTTCGGGCCAAAACTTTCTGGCGAATGGGCGTGCTTCTGCCCTACGTAGTAGCTCCGGTCGCTGTATCGCTGATCTTCTCAAAGGTCTTTGCGGACCAGTCGGGCATGATAAATACGCTGCTGGGGTACGTAGGAATCGCCCCGGTTGGGTGGCACGCATCCACGTTTGCCTCTCACATAGCAATCGCAAACATGGTCAACTTCCGCTGGACGGGCTATAACGCCCTCATCCTGCTCGCAGCCATGCAGGCGGTGCCACACGAACTATATGAGGCGGCCACTGTCGACGGGGCAGGGCCGGTGCGGCAGTTCTTCTCAGTAACTGTGCCGCAGCTCCGCTCTACCTTGATCTTCGTGATCATCACGTCCACTATCGGCGGGTTGCAAATCTTCGACGAACCCAGAATGTTCGACACGATGGGCGGCGGAGGTGCCGATAAACAGTGGCTGACTTTAACCATGTACATGTACCAGCTCGGGTGGGGCTCACAGAAGAGCTTCGGCAAGGCCTCCGCAGTAGCGTGGCTACTGTTCCTAATTGTGATTGCGTTTGCCGCTCTCAACTTCTTGCTCACGAAGCGAATTGCTTCCTCCACCCCGCATTCTCCTAAGAAGGTGACAAAGTGAGTAGCGAACCTTCCTTGGCAATGATCGAGCAGCGCTCCGGCAAGAGGGCGGCGAAAGCAGCCCGCAAGCGGCGGGCTAGAAAAGGCCAGTTTGGTCCGAACCAGCGGCCGCGCTGGTATAAGTATGTTCTACTGGTGATCATTCTGCTGGCGTCTGCCTACCCGCTGTATTTCGCTTTTCTACTTGCTTCTTCAACCGCTCCCGATATTGCGCGTTCTCCACTCCCCTCGCTAATTCCGCAGGGACACTTCTTCGAGAATCTAAGGCGCGTAATGGATTCGGGAGTTGATCTGTGGGGAGCTTTCTTGAACTCACTCATTGTTGCAGTGATCACCTCTGCTTCCGTGGTGTTCTTTTCGATGCTTGCTGGCTATTCGTTCTCCAAGCTTCGTTTCCGCGGCCGTGACGGTCTGCTTACCTTCGTGATCGCAACTATGGCGGTACCTGCCCAACTTGGCGTGGTGCCGCTATTCATGGTCATGAACAAGTTGGGATGGTCCGGCGAGCTGATTTCAGTAATCGTGCCGGGCTTGGTCAGTGCCTTCGGCGTGTTCTGGATGACTCAGTACATTCGCGATGCCCTTCCGACAGAGCTAATTGAGGCTGCTCGAGTCGATGGCGCTTCGATGTTCCGGACCTTCCTTACCGTGGCCGTGCCCGCTGCGCTTCCGGCTGCCTCGATGCTGGCCCTGTTCACTTTTGTGGGATCGTGGACGAATTTCTTCTGGCCATTCATTGTGCTGGGCGCTAAGAACCCCACTTTGCCGGTGGCTTTGCAGCTGCTGCAGGCCTCCTATTTCAAAGACTATTCGCTGATTATGACCGGTGTGGTTGTTGCTACCGTGCCGCTTCTGATCCTGTTCGTTTTCGCTGGACGCCGCCTGGTTTCTGGCGTAATGCAAGGAGCCGTAAAAGGATGAAAACCGTATCTTTACCAGAAAACTTTTTCCTTGGAGCAGCCACTGCTGCCGCTCAGATCGAGGGCGCTGCCTTCGAGGACGGAAAAGGCGCGTCTATTTGGGACACGATGTGCCGGGAGCCCGGCAGGATCGCGGACGACTCCAATATCGATGTTGCCTGCGACCATTACCACCGGGTAGACGAGGACGTGGCCCTAATTTCTAAACTGGGCCTATCTACCTACCGTTTTTCCATTTCATGGGTGCGTATCATGCCGGACGGGCGCTCGGTGAATCAGAAGGGGCTAGATTTTTACGCGTCCTTGTTGGACAAGTTAAATGCGGCTGGAATCCGCCCGTGGGTCACTTTGTATCACTGGGATCTACCCCAGCAGCTTCAGGATGCCGGCGGGTGGGCTAATCGGCAAACTGCCTATCTTTTCGCCGAGTATGCCCGCATAGTTTATTCGGCCTTAGGAGATCGAGCTCGGTACTGGACCACTCTGAACGAGCCTTGGTGTGCCTCGTTGTTGTCATATGTCGGCGGCGAGCACGCTCCCGGTCATAATGACCCGGTCGAGGGGGTTGCTGCCGTGCACCACCTACTTCTGGCTCATGGATTGGCTGCTAAGGAGATCCGCCAGATTGCCCAGCAAAAGCAGTGGGATTTACGGTTGGGCATTACCTTGAATTTCGCTTGGGCGCACGCAGCAGATGCTACTTCGGAAGCTGACAAGGATGCCGCCCGCAGAATTAATGGGGTGCAGAACCGGCTTTTTGCTGATCCAATTTTCAAGGGGGAATACCCGGCCGATGTCGTACAGGACATGGCTTTAGAGGCGGACATTCGCGATTGGATCGAAGACGGGGATCTACAGGCAATTAGTACTCCTATTGATGTGCTAGGCGTCAATTTCTATAACGGCTGTGCCGTGGCTGGCCCCCAGGACGGTTACAAGCCGGGCAAGCCGGTTCTCAATGAGCGCGGGATTTTGGGGCGCTCCCCCAACGTGGGATCAGCATCTGTTGTGGGGGTTCCTCGCGATACGCCGCATACTGCAATGGGCTGGGAAGTGGAGGCGCACGACCTCTACGAGCTGCTTATGTGGCTCGATGCGGAATATGCCAAGCAGAGCAACACAGATCTTGTGATTACCGAGAACGGAGCAGCCTACGAAGACGAGCCCGATGCCGATGGTTTCGTGGACGATTCGGCTGATCGACTTATCTACATTCGCGACCATCTTGGCGAGGCATTGCGAGCATGTCAGGACGGCGCCCACCTTGTTGGCTATCTGGTGTGGTCCTTACTGGATAACTTCGAGTGGGCGTGCGGCTACACTAAGCGATTCGGCATTGTCCGTGTCGATTACAAGACGCTGCAGAGGACGCCAAAGGCATCTGCACTTTGGTTTTCTCAGGTGGCTAGGGACAGGCAGCTGCTGATTCCTCAGGCCGACTAGGCCGGATAAGCTTGTTCTGTTAGGAGGGATAATGGCAGCCACCGTAACGCTCGAGGACGTGGCCCGTGCAGCGGGCGTATCTCGCGCTACTGCATCGCGGGTGGTGCGCGGTGGTGCCGGCGTCTCTGGCTCTAAGATTAGGGCGGTAACTGAGGCAATCTCTGCCCTCGGTTACCGTCCTAATCAAGCGGCCCGTTCTCTTGCTACTTCCAAAACGGATATGGTCGCCCTTGTCATTCCGGAACCTGATTCCCGGCTTTTTTCGGACCCGTTTTTCTCTGAGGTATTGGCAGCGGTGAATCGTTTTTTTGCCGATACGGATACTCAGCTGGTCCTTGCTATGGCAGATAGAAAGAATGACACCAGGAAGTTGCGTCCTTTCCTATATGACGGCCACGTTGACGGCGTCATCGTGGCTACTCATCACCAGATTCCTGGACAATTAGATCTTCTGATGGGCGCTCCTTTGCCCGTTGTCTTCATTGGCAGGCCTAGTGCGAACCCAACCTGTAATTCTTGGGTTGACGTAGACAACGTGCAGGCCGGTAAGTTAGCGGCGCGCCATTTGCGCGATTGCGGCGTTCGCCGCCCCGCAATTATCACCGGGCCTTTAGACATGCTTGCGGCAGCGGATCGTTTGAACGGCTTTAGACAGGTCATTGCTTCCGATTTCCCAACTTTCGAGGGCGACTTCACCGCGGCGTCAGGGACTGAAGCTGCTAGGGCCGCTATTCCGATGATTCGGGCCGGCCTTATTGATGGCCTCTACATTTGCTCAGACCTTATGGCTATGGCTGCTATCAGTGCCTTCAAGGAGGCTGGCTTGTGTGTTCCTGGGGATGTGGCTGTCGTCTCTAACGACAACACCCAAGCCGGACAAAACTACCACCCCAAACTAACCACAATCACTAACCCAGTAACCGCCCTCGGACAAACCGCAGCAACAATGCTCGCCCAAATAATCAACACACATCCCCCAACCAGGCCAACCCTACTGCCCTGCACCCTCAAACAAGGACACACAACAACCCCAACCAACTAAACCAACAACCACACCCCACCCAAAAACACAGGACACGCCCTCGGGTTGTTAAACAGGGATGGGGTTTGGCCCCCAAACCCACTAACAAAAGCAGGCCTGGAGGCTAAACCAGAAGAATAATTCGTGGCAGCGTCTTACTCTCCCACACTAAAAAGTGCAGTACCATCAGCGCTGGCAAGCTTAGCTACCGGGATCGGAACGGAACCGGGCGTGACCTCACCGCTATGACCACCACGAAAACCAATTTGAACCAACCAAAAAGACTGGTTGAATCGTGAACCGCACAGTGGACGCAAATGCCAATGCCAACACACGTAATTGGCATGCTCAAAACAACAAAATCGTTTCAAATAATGTTAGTCATCGGGATATTAGTACCAGTCAACTCAAACCCTCACGAGCCTTACATTCCTGGCCTATCAACCCAGTCT
>NZ_JASONH010000015.1:0-1663 GCF_030217145.1 Winkia sp. UMB3158
CAACAACCTTCGCACCAGCCTTGACCTGATCACCATCCAAAGAAGCCTTGGTCTTGATAACCGGATTCTTCGGCTCAGGTTTAATGCCAGGCTGATCCGGGGGAACCATACGCTGCGCCTGGTTTACCGCAACCTTGCCGTTAGGTAGGGTCGGCGGAACGTAAGTCAGATAGCTTCCTTCAGGCGCCTTGAAATCAATCGCATGATCAAATACGGAAGGTCCACCAGCCATGGCTTTAAAGCCTGTAAGGTCAGTGAACTCTCCGGGGGTGACGCCACTGTAGGTACCAGCCTGAGGTGAAGCCTGCCCGTTCGAGTTGATAACCTCACCGGCAGTTCCCTGCGCAGTCGGGTTACCGAGCAACGCCTGGGCGTACAGGTTGTACTTTTTAGCCTCGTCGTACTTGCCTGCTTTCCAAGAGTTGATCATGTTAGTGATCATCTTGTAAGCCGCATCGTAGCGCTCTTGGCCGTGAGCGGTGTCCTTAGTCGTGTCAGCGATGTTGGCGGGAGTCAACTTCTGCGCAGTTGACTTATCCCAAATCAGATTCTTGGCATCGGCCGGAGTTCGAAGCCCCAGATCAATACACCAAGCGAAACCGATGTTGGACTTCTTATTGGTGACTCCATTGTCGGATCCACCATTACCGCCCCAAATGATATTTCCCTTATCAGCGTAGTAGCCGCTGCCTTGGGGAATATCCGCGAAGTCGTAGTTCGGAGTGAACTCGACCGTCTCTCCGAGCTCATTACCCGCGGCGAGCGCGGATTGAGGCTCGAAGACTGCAGAAAGTCCAGTCAGAGTGACGAGCAGCGAAAACAGGGCTGCGATGACAGCGCCTACTTTCAGCTCCCTCCTCCTGGCTATTCCTTGGTCTTTCATATTCTTCTTCCTTCAGATAGGTAAGAAAATGGAAACATTGTCGGTGCAATGATTCCTGAATTCCTTAGTGCTGGCAAGTGTTTGCCTGGAAGGGAGCTAGACGCATATCCACGAAAGTATAAAATTCATGCGCGTTTCGACACAGATCATTTAATTCTGTCATCTAACACGCCTGCATAAACATTTACAGCTTACCGTTGCGCCTGTTCACAGCGATTCTGAAAGATTATGAAAGTCTGAAAGAATCCCGGTAAAAGGCTGTGCTCAGCGCGAATGACAGCTTTTTAATCTTTACCAGGCGGTAATTAACGCGTGGAGTCAGATGTAAATCGGGTCACTGTTGCATTGGAGTTGATCACTATCGGCTACCACCTGGAACTTAATCTTGTTTTAATGTTAAGTTTTGCAGGCATTTCCACAGCGAACGCTAACCATCTTTACGCTACACAAGTGTTTTAAAAAAGATACTAGTTTGGCCCTGAGAGCCTAGGCTCTCAGGGCCAAACTAGTTAGAGATCGAAGACTTAGCTACTAGTCTTCCTTGCACCTCCTGGCTGCTGCAATAACGCCTACTCCCGCCAATAGCAATGCGGCGGACGCAGCACCGTACCCGAACACCTGAACACCCGTCTTTGCTATGGAAGTGCGGGCAATCGTCCTGACTACCTTGCGGCTATTACCTCGAACATTCTCAGAGATGCGCACGGTAACAGTGTCAATGACATTACCCTCACCATCCTTAACCTTGGCAACAATCTTGTCACCAGGCTTAGCATCAGC